>CAZJIM010000039.1:0-18702 GCA_964546115.1 uncultured Gemmatimonadaceae bacterium
ACCCAGCCACACCCAGCACTGTTCTGCGCGTCCTGAGTTGCGGGCCTGAGTGGGGTAGGGCAGAATTTAGGGTATGGCCCTAATCAAGTGTTACGAATGCTCCAAGGAGATCAGCGACAAGGCACCCGTCTGTCCGCAATGTGGTGCCGGTTTCGGGCAGTCTGCTTTGTATTCCTACCTGTATGACGATGATGCTGTGGCCGATGCGGAAACTAATGCCTTGAAGGAAGCCATTATCGGCGGTGAGACGGGTGCAATGGTCGATGTCCTGATGTCTATGGCAGCGGTTGGCCATCGAGGTATCCGTAGGCATCAGGCACAGAGGATGGCTGATGCCATAGAAAAAGAAGTGGCTAGGGCGTGGGTAGACATGAAAGAACTAGATAAGAAGTCTTTCACGGATAGAGTCATAAGTACAGATCCCAATGATCAGGCGTTCATTGAGGGTGTAATGGACGGCAGCATTCTTGCGAGCGCACAAGACGCATCGAAAGCGGTCCAAGATGCGATACGCGCAGACCCTGATTTCACGCCCCAAGTACGAGACCAAAAGTTGTACGCCGAAGTAAAGAGGATGACGAGCGTGTTTCGTGAGATGGAGGTAATGAAAGTCGGTGTTCAGGCGATTAGATCAGGGAACCTCGCTTCTGATTGAACTGTAGTTAGGCGTCGCCCCCCCTCCGTGGCATCTAGCCACGCCCCAGCTATCCACTGTTCCGCGCGTCCTGAGTTGCGGGCCTGAGTGGGGCGGGCTGCTTCCGCATCGTAGACCCGCCCCGGTAGAGGGGGAAGAAACAGTATATAGTTAGAGTTGGTCAAGGGTACGGTGTGTGACCGTTCTCCAGAAACGTCATGACACTGAAAGACCAACAGGATCGGAGCGCTTATGTTCCTAGACCGCTCTCAACGGAGGCTGAAATGCACCACATTATGCTGTCTGCCCTGGTGCCCATCCTGCTGTACCAGGGTTCTCTCTCCGCCCAACTCAGTGAGAAGTGGGGAGTGCCCAGTTCACCCACCGGACAGACGATCGCAGTGATCCTGGAGATGATAGAACGCGGTGACGAGGAGTTCACTGTGGAAATGCTCGACGCTCATTTCAGCGATGCTTTCGTTGCGTCCAAGCCGATGGACGATCACGTCTCCCTCTTTCGAGAGCTCCACGATGACCTCCTCGAGGTGCGGCCCGCCGGAATAATGCGCACTGAAGAGGGCGCAACGTTCCGAGCCCGATCACCCACGTCGGAGACGACCGTCTCGTTCGGGTTGCAGGTGGACGCCCACGGCCGCATCGCGAGCCTCTTGGTGGATCCAGGCTCTGGCGGACCAGCTGAGGCCGACCCTGAAGCTTCTCTGCCCGACCTACTCGAGGAGTGGGCCGCGCGAGGGGAGTTCTCCGGAGTGGTCTTCGACTCCCGCGACGGGCGACCTGTCTTCGCCCGGGCGTATGGGCTCGCGGATCGCCGCTACGGCCTGCCCAACACGATGGAGACAGCGTTCAACATCGGGTCTCTGAACAAGCT
The DNA here is from genome assembly GCA_964546115.1 of uncultured Gemmatimonadaceae bacterium. Classification (GTDB taxonomy): domain Bacteria; phylum Gemmatimonadota; class Gemmatimonadetes; order Longimicrobiales; family Gaopeijiaceae; genus JAAXGI01. The sequence continues at coordinate 1,524 of CAZJIM010000039.1, forward strand.
CTTTACCGGAGCCGCCGTCCTCCTACTAGAGGAGGACGGGAAGGTGGAACTGGACGCACCGCTCGGAGACTATCTCGACGGTTTCCCCGATGACGTCGCGCGGAAGGTCACCATCCGCCATCTGCTCCAACACCGTTCGGGATGGGGCCATTACTGGGACAACGAGACGTTTCTAGCGCACCTCGGGGAGATGCGGGCACTACCTGACTATCTGGCTTTCATCCGGGATATCCCGTTGGGGTTCGAGCCCGACACCGACCGTCTGTACAGCAACATTGGATACGAGGTGCTGGGCAGCGTCATCGAAACCGTCTCCGGGATGTCCTACTACAACTTCATCCAGGAGCGGCTCTTCGATCCTCTCGGGATGACCCGGACAAGCTTCCCGACAAACGATTACCCGACGCCCGGTCTAGCCATCGGCTACACCAAGGAGCACCCTGACGCGGTGGAGGACGGATACAGCATGGAAAACACGTTCCTCCTCGCGCCACGGGGCACGGCCGCCGGAGGAGCTTATTCCACCGTGGAGGACCTCCAGCGGTTCTTCCTGGGGCTCGTGGACGGCAGAATCCTCGACGACCGAGGGCTCAGCATGACGCTCGGCGGGTACGGCGAGGCCACGGGCGTACCCAAAGGAGTGACGGTACGCGCAGGGGGTGGACCGGGCATAAGGGCCGTTGTCCTCTTCGATCCGCAGGCTCGGCGGTTGGCGGCGGTGCTGTCGAACTACGACACGGACCTTATTTCCCAGATTATCGAGCGCCTGGAATCCGCTCGCTGACCCGTCCAAATTTTTCGGGGAAATGGCGTTTCAGTGCCGACGATGTCTGTCGACTGGCACGAGCCCGCAGTGAAGATGTGCAGCACCGCACCAGCAATCGTGGGGTTGTGGTTCAGGAGGGGGCGGATGCCCTTCGGCAGGGAGAGCACCCATTGGGGCACGGGAAGCCGCAGTTAGACGTGATCGACGAGATGGGCGGCAGTCTAGACCATGCGGCGAGCATTGCAGGAGGGACACACGCCGCGGCCCTTGCACGAACCCTGCGATGCCAACGCTTATCAAGGTTGGCTACACGACCATGCGAGCGGAATACAGAGCGCGTGAGATCAGTCGTGGAACCGGAGTCCCTGCTCCCTTTCAGGTGTATTACGAATCTGTCCGAGTACAAAACGCATACCAGCTTGAGCAAGAGATACTGCGTGACTTTGCTGAGGCGCGACCTGATCCCCAAAGGGAGTTCCTCGACATACGAGTCAGTCTGGAAGTGATCGAAAGATTGCCACCTAGAGAGCGGGATCCATTACAGGAACTGTGACTTACGGCAACTAGCCCCCCTCCGTGGCACCCAGCCACACCTAGCTATCCAGCACTGTTTCACTCGTCCGATCAGTTAACCGGCCAGTCCGCCTCCCAAACCGCTGTATACGGATAGATCCAACCTTCCTGCTCCAGTATCCAGAACAAACCTTCTTGAACTGCTATCTTCGGCAGATAAGGCCGATCAATAAGTATGGTAGGCTGCGAGTGATTCCTGTGATCACTATGCTTAGGCCAACGGGCAGGTACAGATACTTTTACTTTGTCATCTTCTATAGACAAAAACCCGGTGTTCAAAGTCAAAGCGATTCTGGCTTCTGAGTTGCCCAGCAAGTAGTCGTTAGGCAGCCAAGCCAAACGAACAGGCTTTGGGAGCTCAGAATAATTATCCAATTTATTCAGAATGAATTTGGACTTCAGAAAGAAGTCGTCCTCGAATGTCACCTCCTTACCTTCGGAGGAAGGCCACAACATTAACGAGGCTTCTTTCGCTGCTTCAGGATAGAGTGGATAACCCAGTACATTCATGAGCACATAGACGGTATAGATTTCCACCTTGTTAAACCATGAGAACTCACTCAATTCAATCGGCCTAGCGGACAGATGATTGAGTCGTTGCAGACCGGCAAAAGAAAGTGCTAGGAGCAGTAGAACTGCCAAGAAAGTTCTTTTCGCTAATTTCGCCACGGCTTTCTTAAATCCCGGTAGTCAGGGGCACCATTCGCACCTGCTTGTACGGCAATCATTGTGCGACTTGTTGTGGGATCGCAAGCCTCAAGAATTGGTGCAGAGATTGAGGCGCATCCCTCCAGCGGCAACTAGCCCCTAGTCCCCCCTCCTAACACCCAGCCACACCAGCTATCCAGCACTGTCTCGCTCGTCCTTCGCCTCAATCACATCCGCGACGAGAAGCGATGGAAGCCCCGACAGATACCGTCCCGGGTTCGAGACCTCTCCCTTGCGCACAAAGTGAAGCATCAAGTTGCGGACGAGTTCTAGGGTTTCGTGCAAGCGGTAGCGAATCATCGCCTCCAAGAATCGGTTGCACGCTTGGACGTATTCCACGTCCGCTTGCCCTTCGTCCTGGTAAGCGTCCCAGAGCCACCGGGACCACCCGTCCGGCTTCCCCTTGGGCGAGGCCATAAGGGCGAGTCTGTCACCTTCTTAGAAGCCTTCCAAGTATCGAACATGCTCGTCTCGTCTCCGTTTTCCACGTCCCTGATGCGGTCCTCAATCGCCTGTGCGCATCGCAGACGGATATCCTCCTGGTCCGCTTGGGAGTACACGGCCTCGGTAACGCCGGAGGGCTTGGCACCTTTGAATATTCCCCGCTCTTCGACGGTGAATCCCATTTGCTGAAGCCAAGTGATACTTGATCTCCGAAGGTCGTGGATCCTGATGTGCCCCCCTTGTCCAGCCTCGTTCATACAACTCTCGTCAACCGGCATCCGTGGATCTTTCCTGATTACTCTGGTCCAACGCTCAAACGATCCAAGGGGCTTTGGATTCTTGTTCTTGTCTCGTGCCTGACCCGGAAAGATCGGGCCGTGCCGGAACCGGATATTCCCTTCCCCAAGGCTCTCCAGAAGCTCGTAGCCCATGTCAGTCAGAGGCATCGTGTAGGCCTTGACATCGCCATACTTCGGATCCGCGTTACGAAGCGTCCTTAGCTTGTGGTCAAGGTGCTCCCAACGGGCTTTCCTCAATTCCTCATTTCTGAAAGCAGTCAACAGAAAGAGCTTGGCGATGGTCAAATATTCTTGGCCGTCCGACCGGCTATGTTTGTCGAAGTCTGCGAGCAGATCGAAGAGTTGCCCGCACTCGCCCTTCTTGTACCGCAGGGCTCTCTTCCTCTGTATCCGGTGGATCTTGAACTTACTCTTGGCGCTTGAATTCCCCCGCTCTAGCACGAAGGGGTTGGGCATCCCCGACAAACCCTTCCAGTCCATTCCCCACCTGTAGCACCCTCGGCCAAAGGTCTTGAACAAGTCTGCTTGCGATGGGCTTTTCCGCTTGATGTCCAAGAAGACTGGTGCCACATCGTCCTTGGTTAGGGAGTCCGCATACTTGGCTCCTAAAGCGTCCACGACACGGCTCGCGTGGAGCCGATTAGAAGCTGTGTAGCTATCGCTCCAAGCAGGTGCCCTGTCCTCTAGGTATAGCTCGCAAAGCTCTTTAACGGTTAAACAAGCCTGGGCCTTACGAAGCCGTTCTTTCTTGGCCCGATTGGGATCGACGCCAAGGTCGTAGAAGGCTCTACGGAGCCTCCTAGCCTCGTCCCTAGCGTCCGCAAGGGTCCACTCACCCCAAGTCCCTATCCGATAGACCTTCCTCTCCACAGACGATCCATATTTGAGGTAGAAAACCTTATTGGATATCCCGTAGGCCTTGGGGGGATAGATGCGGAGGTGTAGTCCTCCAACCTCGGCATCGTCCACCCACTGGAACTGGGGCACGTTTCCGCCCCTGGTCCGCTTGGAATTATCCCATCGGAGCTTGCCTATCTTCGTTTCGTTTAGCTTGGCCATACTTTCCCTATAATATTACCCATATATTACCCACTTCATAGTCATAACATGTACCCATAAGATATGCGCAAAGGGTACGTATCACAAGCTAACAATGTTGTTAATACTTAGGTTTTAAAAGGGTAAAGCGAGGAAGTACGAGGGGTTTACGAGATAGGGTAAAATCCTACATACGATAGTTTGGAGCTTCCCTAGTAATGGTTACATCGTGAGGGTGGGATTCGTTCAGTCCAACAGATGTGACCCTACAGAACTTCGCCGTTTCAGCCAACTCGGGAAGCGTTTCCGCACCGCAATAGCCCATCCCACTCTGGAGTCCACCTATAAGCTGGAAAACAGTGTCAGAGACTGGCCCCTTGTAGGGCACCCGAGCCTCGATTCCCTCAGGGACGAGCTTTCGATCTTCCACCTGATCCTCCTGAAAGTATCGGTCGGCGGAGCCCTCTTCCATGGCTGAGAGGGACCCCATTCCTCGGACCATCTTATAGCGTCGACCCTCAAGGAGAAAACTCTCCCCCGGTGCCTCCTCGGTCCCGGCGAACATAGAGCCCATCATCACTGCGCTCGCCCCAGCAGCCAATGCCTTCACCAAATCGCCCGAGAATCTCACACCACCGTCAGCAATGATTGGGACTCGCCCCGCCACACCTTCGACAGTCTCGATGATAGCCGTCAACTGCGGAACGCCAACCCCCGTCACGACTCGTGTGGTGCAGATCGAGCCTGGCCCGACCCCCACCTTCACCCCATCGACACCTCGATCGACAAGATCCTGCGCACCCTCCTTGGTGGCCACATTCCCAGCAATCAACTGGATGTCGGGAAACTCTTTCCTTGTACGGACTACAGCTTCCAGAACCCCTTCCGAGTGCCCATGAGCAGCGTCGATGACGATCACGTCTACCCCAGCATCGACCAGGACATGAGCACGATTCAGGTCCGCTACGGAAGCACCGATCGCAGCACCTACTCGCAGCCGCCCACTCTCATCCTTACAGGCGTTCGGGAACTGTCTCCGCTTGATGATATCCTTCACGGTTATCAGCCCAGCCAACATCCCCTTTTCGTCAACCACCGGAAGCTTCTCAATCCGATGCCGATGCAGCACCTTCTCCGCCTCTTCGAGAGTTGTTCCCACCGGTGCTGTGACCAGATCCCTGGAGGTCATTACCTCCTTTACAGACTGGTCCAGGTCAGTCTCGAACTGGAGATCTCGGTTAGTCACGATCCCAATTAGGCGGCCATCGGCTTCCACGATCGGAACGCCGGAGATTGAGAAGCGGGACATGAGGTCGTGTGCATCGCGAAGTGTTGCTCCAAGACGCAGGGTGATCGGATTTATGATCATGCCACTCTCTGATCGCTTGACCCGATCAACCTCTTCAGCCTGCTGGTCCGCCGACATGTTCTTGTGGATTATTCCAAGGCCTCCCTCTCTCGCGAGCGCGATACCCATCCCCGATTCCGTGACGGTATCCATTGCGGCACTGATGAGCGGGATCGACAGGCTAATTTTCCGGGTAAGCTGGGTGCTGACCCTCGTATCTCTTGGGTGGACCTTGGAATGACCGGGGTAGAGTAGTACGTCGTCGAAGGTCATCCCTTCGCCGATGATCTCCCCACTTCGATGGGCGTGCGCCATCTAGTCTTCTCCGGGCGCCAGCGGGTAAAACGTCACACGCCCGCCAGAGGCAAGCCTAGACAGGCGAACTGCGACCGGTGGGCGCGAATAACCAATCAGATGGTATTGAGCGACTTGTTCCATGGGACAGCTTATCCGACCGCTGAGGGGGGTGTCAACCCCGCGGGCTAAAGCCGTCCAGGCCTCTTTGGGAGTCGGCTGGAGAGGATTATTTTCAAGATCCAGGCTCGTCGGGTGTAAGCTCGAGTCTCCTCTCTCCCTCCCCTATGGTCTACAGGTCAGACAGAATATCTCGTCCGGTCTCCGACACCGAGCTCAGCACTCAGTCGACTACCTAGATGAGCCGATACCCTTCACGAGGTCATGACGGACTCATCGTCCTATTACTGAGCCCAGCCTCCAGGCGCTCAGCCAGCTTTTGTAGGCCGGGATCCTCCTCCAGAGTCCTATGCGCGTACTGAGACTCCAGAAACTCGATGTAGCCCAAGACCTGATAGAGCTTCGTTTCCGGAGGTGTCTCAAGACTGCAGGTGATCCGGAACCTCAATGCCTCATGCAGTAGGACACCGCTCTTACTCCTTCCCCGCATCGCCTCCAAACAACAATATATGAGGATCACAGTCGGGATCCCTCGATCGAGGACCGGGTAGCCCTTGGTCCCAGCGCCTCGCACAACCCCTTTGGTACGCGGACCTACTCATCGAACCGAGATCGATCGGACAAGTTATGGCCTACTACCCCCTACGAGAGGTCGGGCTTCCCGCCTTGGCCCGAGAAGCCTACGACGAGTGGCTCGAAGCCATAGACAAGGAACTGAATCACCCTGACTGCGACCGCAATGAACTGTGTCGGACGATCTTGACCAACCTCTTCTATCCGGGGCTAATCGACTCGGATGTGACGAGTTCGAGCCAGTCCACTCGTCTTGGGCTCCTTCAGATGGACCCGAGGAATATCACGCTCGAACCTGAGTACTACCACGAAGTCGATCAGGAGAAGTATGCGAAGGTCAAGCCACTCATCTGGCTCTGGGAAATGTTCGACAAGAGTCCCCTGGGGGAAAACGTTGAGTTGGGGATCCGCTTCAGGCGGCTACTTGCAAAGCGCATCTTCAAGAAGTGTGGAAAAAACTTCAAGGCGTTCCACTTCGTAAAGCTTTCATTCGGATACAATTTGGATGTAGGGGACGGGGTGACGGTGCACCGCCACGTGCTCTTGGACGACAGGGGCGGAATTCGGCTCGGGAATGGGGCTAGCGTTTCTGACTACGCGAACATCTACTCGCATACTCATGACATTCAAGAGTCAGCGATGGTCGACACGCCGGCAACAATCATCGGCGATGGAGTCCGCATCACCTATCACGCCACTATCCTAGCGGGAGTCCGGGTGGCCGATGACTCCATGGTCGGCGCCATGGCTCTGGTAACACGGGACACTGAACCGCACCACATCCACGTGGGGATTCCCGCCAAACCGGTGAAAAAGAAGGATATGAGTATCGATCGGCATCCCTCCATCAAGGATCCCCTCGCCGACTGAACCCTCATGTGTCTCGGCAGGCCGTTCGCCCCGAAACGGGGAGAGGTGCAGTGCCTAACCTTCGCTCTCCTGATACCGCTCCTTCAGACGGCCAACGACTTCGGGGTCCGCAAGGGTAGTCGTGTCGCCCAACGCCTTTCCATCCGCGATATCGCGGAGGAGTCGCCGCATGATCTTCCCAGAGCGCGTCTTTGGAAGATCGGTCGAGAACAGGATGTCTTCGGGGCGAGCGATCGACCCGATCTTTTCTGCGACATGTGCTCGGAGTTCAGTACCGAGCGCCTCGGACGGCTCTTGGCCTTCTTTCAGGGTGACAAAGGCGGTAATCGCCTGGCCTTTCACATCATGCGCCTTCCCAACCACCGCCGCCTCCGCCACAGAGTGGTGATCCACGAGTGCACTCTCGACCTCCATGGTGCCAATTCGGTGGCCGGCCACGTTTAGGACGTCGTCCACCCGTCCCAAGACCCAGAAATACCCATCCTCTCCCCTCTTCGCCCCGTCTCCCGCGAAGTAGACCCCATCCCACTTCGACCAGTAGGTCTCACGGTACCGCTCTTCGTCGCCATAGATCGTGCGTAACATGGAGGGCCAGGGGCGTGTCAGTGCCAGATATCCGGCGTCAACCTCTTCGCCCGCGTCATTTAAGATCGTCGCCTGCACGCCCGGGAAACCCAGCGTGGCACTACCTGGCCGCGTCTCGGTGACTCCAGGTAGTGGCGTGATCATGATCGCCCCCGTCTCGGTCTGCCACCACGTATCGACAATCGGACAGCGCTCCCCCCCAATCTGGTGATGGTACCACATCCACGCCTCAGGATTGATTGGTTCGCCAACCGTTCCAAGCAGTCGGAGCTGAGACAGATCATACTTCGCTGGCCAGTTATCTCCCCACTTCATGAAGGCTCTGATCGCCGTCGGCGCAGTGTAGAAGATGGACACCCCGTACTTCTCGCACAGCTGCCAAAATCTCCCCCGATCTGGAAAATCCGGAGTGCCTTCGTACATGAGCACGGTCGCCCCATTCGCGAGCGGACCGTAGACGATATATGAGTGCCCGGTGACCCAGCCGACATCTGCGGTACACCAATAGACATCGTCCTCCTTGAGATCGAACACCCATCGTGTGGTCGCATAGGTCTGTGTTAGGTAGCCTCCCGTGGTGTGAACCACTCCCTTCGGCTTTCCGGTCGTACCGGAGGTGTAGAGGATGAACAGCACATCCTCCGCCTCCATGACCTCCGCCTCGCATCCTTCCTTGACTGAAGCCATAAGATCGTGGTACCAAAGGTCTTGGCCGGGTCTCATAGTGGATGGGATGGACTTTGAGGGCTCGCCCTCCCGCGCCACTACAACCACATGTTCGATCGTCGGGCAGTGAGCTACCGCCGCATCCGCGTTTTCCTTTAACGGTACCACCTTTCCACGACGGTATCCCCCATCAGCCGTGATCAGAATCTTCGCCTTTGCGTCGTTGATACGGTCAGTCAGCGACTCAGGAGAGAAGCCTCCAAATACGACTGAATGAGGAGCACCGATCCGAGCGCAGGCCAGCATGGCTATAGCTGCCTCCGGAACCATCGGTAGGTAGATCGCGACCCGATCCCCCCTCCTGACGCCAAGATCCCTCAGAACTTGCCCAAATCGGGACACCTCATGGTGGAGCTCTTCGTAGGTATAGCGGCGAACATCTCCCGGCTCACCCTCCCAGATCAGCGCGATCTTTTCCCTGCGTGACCCGGTCAGATGACGATCAAGGCAGTTATATGCTGCATTTATTTGTCCGCCTTCGAACCACTTGGCGTGCGGGGGACTCCAGTCCAAGACCCGGTCCCACTTACGGAACCAATGGAGTTCGTGAGCCCAGCCCGCCCAGTAGGCCTCGGGATCATTCCCGGCGGACTCCCACACACAATCATCGGACACATGCGCCGCATCTTTAAAGTCCTCCCGCGGCGGGAAGGTTCGATCTTCATGGAGGAGGTTGTCCAAAGTGTCTTTGGAGTGGGTCATTCCCATGCTCCTATAAGGAGAGTTCGATCAGTCAATCACGGGAGGCAGCATTTCCGCGACCTCCGGTCGTTCGAGGAGCGCCTCGAATGCGGAAACAGCCCCCGATGAGAGAGCAGAGACCGCGGACGCGCCCGCACACATCGCCGCCTCGGGAATCGAAAGTTTGATCCGGAACTGAACTTCTGCCCGATCCACCGGTGTGCCACCGTGGGGAACCGCGAGGCGAAGGGATACCGGAGTACAATAGCCCTCCGGAAGTGTTTCCAGACTCGCCCCAGCGACCCGTTCCAGCACCCCAGGCACAGCCCCGAGGTAACCCAAGCGGGGACCATCCAGGACGAGCGCAAGGTTTCCACGGAGGCCACCCGAGGTCTCGTCGAGGAACGCCTCCATCGCGACACTCTCGGGAAGGTCGGATCGATGGAAGAAGAGGTAGGCACTGCGAGTCGATTCCCCGGCCCACTTGCCCTCGAACTCGTGGCTGGTGGTCTTTTGGAGACCCGAAAGAAGCCAGCCGGCTTCCTCAACTCCTGTCCTGACCGCCTCCAGCAGGGGTTCGAGAGTAAGGAGGTCAGCCCTTCCTTGCGGTCGATTCATGCGGAGGGACCACCACGTTTGAGTAAGGAGTCCCTATCGGACGAGCTCAGCGGCGCGGGATGTTGACACACTTTTTGGCAATGCCTTAACTTTTCCGGGCAGTCATTCAATTTCATCACCTTCCGCAGGCTGGACGTACCATGCAGCAATGGTCGCCCGATGAAGTGCTCCGAGAGGCGCTCGAGGCGAACGGCCAACGCTTTACCGAGCAGCGTGCTGTGGTGTACCGCTTTCTCTCCTCTACGGACAAGCACCCGACCGCCGACGAGGTGTTCCTTGCAGTCCGCACCGAAGTGCCCGTCATCTCCGTAGCAACCGTGTATAAGAGTCTGGAGACCCTTGTAGGTTGCGGGCTTGCTGTAAAGCTGGGTTATGCTGTCGGAGCGACCAGGTACGACGGTCGTATAGACCGGCACCATCACGCTCGCTGCCTCACCTGCTCACGAATGTTTGACCTCCGGGCAGACTTCCCTTCTAGCCAGGCCGAAGAATTGGGCCAGAACGTCGATGGTTTTCAGGTGACGGGATACAGGCTCGAGTTGACCGGGTACTGCAAGCGTTGTGCGGAAACCATCCGCGAGTCGCAGCTGGAGCCAGTCTGACGCCTACCTCAGTAACAAAATCCGACCTCCCCCACGACTACCGCGGCTCTATAATCCACGGGGTTGAAGCGGCTCGCCGGGCATCTTCCGTGTCGGGACCGTTCAAGGCTTCACCTCCGGCATACCTGATCCCCCACGACGAAGACAGCCTTGGGAGTCTCATCCGATGGGCGTGGGAGCAGCAAGTGTCCCTCATACCGAGGGGAGCCGGCACGGGAATGCCGGGGGGGAATCTGGGACCCGAGATTGTAGTCGAGATTGGGCCAGCTTTCGGGGGAGTGGAAGTGCTGGATGCCCAGTCGGGCCGAATCCGAGTTGGAGCTGGAGAGGTCGCCGGCGAGGTGGATCGGATTGCCCGCCAGCACGGCGGTTTTCTCCCCTTTCTTCCCTCCTCCAGCAGGTGGTGCCGGGTCGGAGGAATGGTGGCAAACAACTCCGCGGGTGCCAGAAGCTTCCGTTATGGGGCGGTTTCCGCCTGGGTAGATGCGTTGGAGGGGTTCTATGCTTGGGGTGAGCACTTTCGGGTCGGTCCTGGGGAGCCGTCACCCATACTCTTCACGGACCTCCACTCATCCCTTGAAAAGAAGCTGTCCTTATCTTCCGACGGCACTCTTGCCGGATGGCCCCCTGTCCGGAAGAACTCATCCGGGTACGCATTAGACAGGTTCCTCCCCAGCTGTGATCCGGCACAGCTCTTGGTGGGGAGCGAAGGAACCCTGGCGTTCGTCACCCGTGCCGACTTACGGTTCGCCCCCCTTCCGGACGAGCGGGGATTGGCCGTGCTCCGAGCAGAGTCTTCCGACGCTCTGACCGAACTAGCTCTGGCGTCAGACAATTTGGGCGCGACAGCCTGCGAGTTCTTTGGGAGACGATTCCTCGAGCTCATCGGCCCGAGCCTGGACCCCGAACTTGGTAAGATCTTGAAGGGCTCGTTTGCACTGGTTCTCATTGAAGTGACAGGATCTTCGGACGAGGTTCAGAGTAAGTTGAGCAGCTTGCAGAAACTCGGCTCCAGTGGGCCTCACCCCTCCCCCCTCATCACACGAGACCCGGAGACCGCTGACCGTCTCTGGGCCATCCGCCATGCAACCAGCCCAATCATAGCCAGGGAGTCCGGCCGGGGCCGGATCTCGACCCAGTTCATCGAAGACTCGGTTGTCCCCCCTTCCGCACTAGGCGACTACTTGAAAGGGATTGAACAGATCCTGGAAGGCGTAGGTATGGACGCCGTGGTCTTCGGTCATGCCGGCGATGGGAACGTGCATGTGAACCCTCTAGTGGAGGTGGACGAGCCAGATTGGACACATCAAGTCCAGCATACGCTTGACCAGGTGACCGATCTGGTTACCAATCTGGGAGGAACCCTGAGTGGAGAGCACGGAGACGGCAGGCTCCGAACCCCTCTCCTGTCGAGGATCTGGCCTGCTCACCTGGTACGGGGATTCCAACAGGTGAAAACAACTCTGGACCCGAAAGGGATTCTCAATCCGGGTGTCATCGTGCCCCAGGTTGGGCAAGATCCCCTGGAGGGTTTCTTTCCCCGCCCGCGACCTTATCCTGCCTGAGTACTCAGACGCTGAGTCACGGGCCACGCCCCACCCTTGTACCGCGCTGGGGATGTCGCACATTATCCGATTAGTGAAACGCTGCAACTTACACGTCCGGAGGACCGGTTGAACAGATTCCTGAGGGCACTAACCCTACCCTCGCTCACCCTCATTCTCTGGATGTCTAGTGCGGGCATTGAGGCAACGGCATCTGATAGGCCCATGGCCGATCTGGCCTCTCTCAGAACTGAAGTTATGGGGCTCATCAGCGACACTGGCTGGAGGAACAGTAACTGGGGCGTGCTGGCGGTGTCGCTTGAACGTGGGGACACGTTGCTAGCAATGGATTCGGACCGCCTGCTCGCACCGGCCTCCAATCAGAAGTTATTCACTAGCGCAGCGGCACTTCACCATCTCGGTCCCGACTACCGCTTCCCGACTTTCTTACTAACAGATGGAGAGATCCGTGCAGGCGTCCTAGATGGGAATCTGATTCTTTATGGAACTGGCGATCCGGCGATCTCTGACCAGCTGTTGGACTCACCCACCGTCCCCTGGGTTGCCTTTGCGAATGCGCTGAAAGATGCCGGCGTTCACACTGTTTCAGGAGACGTCATTGCAGATGCGAGCTTCTTCCGGGGCCCGAGCCGAAGCCCCTCCTGGAGCTCCCGATACCTTGATGACTGGTACGCGGCGCCTGTGTCCGCTCTGACTTTCGCCGAGAACGTAGTGACACTTCATTTTCGGGGAGGTCCGCCCGGAGCCCCAGCCCGAATCCGTGTGGCCCCCGAAGGAGCGGAGTTCCCTCTGCTCAATACAAGCGTATCTGTCCCGGGGAATTCTTCTCGATCTCTGATGCTCGTGCGAGATCATCCTGACGATATGATCAAGCTCAGCGGCCAGATTGGAACCAACTCGGCAGAGCTATCCAGAGTCCTCACCGTCTCCGATCCACCCAGCTACACAGCGTCAGTGTTTCGAGCAGTTCTCGAGGACGAGGGGATCAGGGTGAAGGGCTCGGTGTCCCGGGTACGCTCCGTAGATGAGTCACCCCTGACTCGTGACGACGTTATCGCTCCGGCATTCCGTAAAGACTCCGCCCAGCCCGTCCGAACCCTCGGCGTATACTACTCCCCACCGTTGCGAGAACTGATACAGATCCTCAACAAGCAGAGCCACAATCTCTATGGTGAGATCCTCCTGTTCACATTGGGAAGAATCACCTCTGGCGATGCCTCCTTTCGCGGAGGACGCGAAGCGCTGGGCGAGTATCTGACAGAAGTAGTCAGGGTAAATGAGGAAGAGTTTAATATTGAGGACGGATCCGGTCTCTCTAGCCTGAACCGGGCCACACCCTCTGCCTTTGTACGTCTTCTCAGCCATGTGGCGAGTTCGGAGTACGCCGAGCCCTTCTGGGCCTCGCTCCCGGAGGCTGGAAACCGAAGGGAGCTCCGTCGGATGTATCAGAGTGCGGCAGCTGGCAATCTCAGAGCCAAGACCGGAACCATCAATCGGGTGTCGGCGCTCTCTGGAATCGTTCGAACCGCAGATGGAGAACCGGTAGTTTTCAGCATTATGTCAAACAATGTGCCCTCGTCGTCGAGGGCAAAAAGGGTCGAGGACGGCATTGGGATCCAGCTCGCATCCTTCTCAAGGCCACCCACAGCTGCGGACGGGAACTAGAGCTCTGGCGGCAGAGGTTACTCCGCGGGGACCCCACGCTTTCGTCCCCCGGCGGCCCTTAAGCGTCTGCGCAGCTCTACGCCCGACATCGTTCCCAGTGTGCGCAGTGCGGTCTCCTCGCTATTCCAACGAACGTCTCCCAGCCACACTGCATCGGAAGCATCTCCCCCTTTCGGACTGGCGACGAAGAAGTAGCGGCCCTTGAAGTCTAGACCTGGTCGACACTTCACACCCGCTGTCCACGTCCTCCCATTCTCGTCCTCGAACTCACGCATGAGACGGGGTACCTGGTCGGGGGAGTCGGGCTCGAACATCAATCCTCGGCTTGGACCGCGACACAGGACGCCACCAATCCGGCGAGCAGACAGGAGAGCACCAAAGTGATCGCTCCTATAGGAAAGATGAATGTTGAATCAACATCGACGAAACGAGCTGGAGGTGGCCAGGTTACATGACCCATATAAGCAGAAAACTTACAGGGTAGTCCTACCTGGGCAAAGGTGGGACTCACATGGGTTGCTACTCTCGGTAGCTTTCGACCACCTTGATTCGTAAGCCCCGGCGGAAGGCATGACCTGCGTTCGGACCTGGAAGCCAGGGGCGCAGCGTTCAACTGAGCCGGACTCGTATGCGAATCTTTCGTTATCAGGACCTCGCGTTCATCATAGCAGTCACCTTCGTGGGGCTCTTTTACTCCCCAGCAGCGAACGCTCAGACTATCTCTTCACCCTACCGTTTTATCGAAGGCTCACATGATTTCGGTGTAATCTTCGGTGTAGTCCAGGAGAATCGGGGGGCGATGGGGATCGGTCCAGGAGGGGGATCTCTGTTGGGCGGACGCTACGCTATCGAGCTTACAGGACCCCTTGCGCTGGAAGCCGCTGGCTATCTGATACCCACCGACCGAGTGGTGTATGACGCTGTTCCCGGCAAGGGCCTGGTACCCCTTGGGAACACAGACACAATGGTCGGTGGGCTTGACGTCCGGATGCGCTTCTCCTTGACCGGGGACCGGACGTGGCACGGCCTGGTCCCGTTTCTGGTGGCTGGCGGCGGAGTCGCAGGCAACTTCTCTAGTCCCTCGGGGTTCGCTGCCGAACTTCCTGCTGCCGAACGGGCCGGTTTTGGACCCTCCTTCCTTGGAATCCTGGGGGGCGGGACACGATGGATTCCGTTCCAGCGTTTGACCCTCCGGATGGATACTTTACTGAGCATCTGGAAGGTGGAAACGCCGCTCGGATTTTCCGAGGTCAAAGAGGATTTGGAGGTGTTCGTCGATAAGGAGTGGCTCGGAGTGGGAAGCTTGGTTTTCGGGGCTTCCTACCGCTTCTGACGGCATAGGCTATGGCTGCATTCGAGACGCGGGAACCGGACTGGCTTTCGTTTCATGAAGCACTCAGGCGTCTAGAATCGATCGGAGACGCTCTTCCGGTAAGTCAGCAACCGATCGAGGAAGCGTTGGGCTTAGCTATCGGTGAAGAGGTGATAGCCCGAATAACCCTTCCGCCTGGGCCCACCTCGCACATGGACGGTTACGCTCTCCGTGCGACAGACATCTCCCCATCAGGGGACGGTGCGCTTTCTGAGCCCCTCCCAGTTGTGGGGGCAAGTTGGGCTGGAGCCCCCTGGCCCAATCAGCTTCCAGTCGGCAGCGCGATCCGCATCATGACGGGCGCACTTCTTCCGGTAGAGGCAGACACCATCATCCCCGTGGAAGAGACCGACCGTGAGAAGATTTTACCCGGAACCGTGCGAGTCTCGTGTGGCTCATCGGGTAGTCCCAGACATCCACGGGGGCGTTATGTGCGCCCACTTGGAGAGGAACTGAAGGAAGGAGACCGTCTCGCAACCTCGGGGGAAACCGTCACTCCGGGACTCCTCTCGCTTCTTGCAGCGACCGGAGAGCCCACCATCTCCGTACATCGAGCACCCGTGGTGGCCCTTCTCGTCACGGGGGACGAACTCGTCCCGCCCGGCGACCCCTCTGCGCTCGCGAACGGGATCTTTCGCGCTGACATTCTCTCCCCGTCCCTTCCCCCTCTCATCAGTCACTGCGGGGGAGCACCCCTCTCTCCAAAAAGAGTTGGGGACGATCGCCGGGCGCTTAAAGGGGCTCTTATCGAAGCTGAGGCCGAGGCCGACATCATCATAACAACTGGGGGCGCTTCGATGGGGGAAGCTGACCTGGTAAAGAGCGTACTTCATGATATGGGTTTTCAGCTGGACTTCTGGCGAGTCCTAATGCGGCCTGGCAGCCCTGTCAGCCTGGGTCGGCTTCCGGAATCCAGCGGCGGAAGACAGACACCTGTGTTAGGCCTCCCCGGAAACCCTGTCTCGGCCTTGGTAACATTCCTCACGCTCGGGTTGCCTGCAATCCGAACTCTCGGCGGGCATGCCCGACGTTTCCTTCCTAAGATCCAGGCAACCGCTCGGGAGCGATTCGGTGGTCCGGTTACACTCACTCGATTCTTCCGGGTCCGGCTCGATCCCGAGACATCCGGCATGTGTGGTGCCCGATTCTCAGCAGCCCAAGGTTCCGGCGTGATTCGGAGCATGGCTTCCGCGGAGGGCCTGGCCCTTGTTCCCGAGGGGACCGAAGCACTCGAAGAGGGCGACCCAATCCAAGTTTCCCTCATCCCACATGCTGGATGGGGGGATACGCCGTGAGGGGATGGCCAGCTCCTCGTACCATCTACCTCACCTTACTGATCATGCCAACCCTGGCAGGCTGTGCTGTCCCCAGGTGGCCGGTCCGTGACATGATGACTTCCCCTTTCGGGATGAGATGGGATGGTCTGGTTCCCGATGTCCATCGAGGTGTCGATATCCGAGCGGTGGAAGGCACGCCGGTTAGGACGATGGCAGCAGGGCGCGTCCGCTTTGCCGGATGGATGGATGGTTATGGGAACGTGGTTTGGATCGACCACCCTGGAAGGGTCATCTCTGTCTATGCGCACCTTTCCGATATCGACCTCCCGGTGGGGCGATCGGTAGAGAACGGAGAGTTAGTGGGAGTAAGTGGAAGCACGGGAACTGTATCGGGACCCCACCTCCACTTCGAGGTATGGAAGGGAGGGAGGCAGGTCGATCCCGTTGTGTACCTAGGGGGCCGCCCCTGACCCCGAATCGCCAGAGCTTCTTAACTCACGGATTTCCGCAGTGAGTCTGGGCAGAATCTCGAAAGCGTCTCCCAGGATCCCGTAGTCTGCTCTCATAGCCAGCGCTCTTCGTAGCGTTTCCTTGAAGGCTTCATTTCCCAGGGTCACTACGACCATCTCACCTGCCACCTCGTCCGAGGCGAGCCGAACGAGAGTCTCTGTATCAGGAATTCTCTTTATACAGATGAAGACCCTCGCCCGGGGAAGTCTCTCGGGTTCACAAGGTGAGACCCAGAATCCCAAACCCAAGGCATGCCAGGGATGCTGCGATCACCGCATAGGGAAGCTGAGTCCTCACATGGTCAATGTGATCGGTCGCCGCTGCCATCGAAGAGATGAGCGTCGTGTCTGAGATAGGTGAGGCGTGATCGCCGAATATCCCTCCGGAGAGAGCGGCGGCAACGAAGGGAGAAAGTGCAAGCTCCATCGTCATTGCGGACGGGACCACTATAGGGAGCATGATCGCAAACGTTCCCCAACTCGTTCCGGTCGCGAACGCGATTCCGGCCGAGACCAAAAAGATGACGCGCAGGAACACTGGTGGCG
>CAZJIM010000040.1:0-17113 GCA_964546115.1 uncultured Gemmatimonadaceae bacterium
AGCTATGGTGAGTTCCTCTCCCACGGAATCGACGACGAGACCCGCCAAGACATTGTTAGGCACTCGTGCCCTGGTGCGGGGGCATGTGGGGGAATGTACACGGCCAACACGATGGCTTGTGCTATTGAGGCGCTCGGGATGTCACTTCCATACAGTTCGTCGACACCCGCGGACGATCCAATCAAAAAGCAAGAGTGCGTGCGGGCTGGAGAGGCAATCCACCAGCTCCTCGAGCTAGATTTGAAGCCCCGAGATATCATGACCCGGGAGGCGTTCGAGAACGCGATGGTTGTTGTTATGGCGCTTGGTGGCTCTACGAATGCTGTCCTGCATCTCATCGCGATGGCCCGTGCTGTCGAAGTTCCGCTCTCGCTAGATGACTTCCAGGCAGTAAGTGATCGAATCCCGCTCCTGGGCGACCTGAAGCCATCTGGACGCTATGTGATGGAGGATCTCCACCGTGTTGGTGGGACCCCGGGGTTGATGAAGCTTCTTCTTTCCGAGGGCCTCATCGAGGGGGACTGTAGGACCGTCACCGGACGCACAATCGCAGAGAATCAGGCCGGCGTTCAATGGCTCACCGAAGGACAAGACGTAATCCGCCCAATCTCGAATCCGATCAAGTCCACGGGTCATATCACTATCCTACGGGGCAACCTCGCGCCTGGAGGTGCCGTTGCGAAGATCACGGGGAAGGAAGGACTACGTTTCGAGGGTCCGGCGAGAATCTTCGACTCAGAAGAGGAGATGCTATCGGCACTCGAAAGGGAAGAGATTCAGAAAGGAGACGCCATTGTCATCCGTTACGAGGGACCGAAGGGTGGGCCTGGAATGCCGGAAATGTTAACCCCCACTTCCGCGATCATCGGGGCTGGACTTGGGGAGCATGTGGCGCTTCTGACTGACGGACGGTTCTCGGGAGGATCTCACGGGTTTCTCATTGGCCATGTCGTTCCAGAAGCCCAAGAAGGTGGTCCCCTCGCGTTCATCCGGAACGGTGACCGGATCGAGATCGACGCCGAAGCCAAGACACTCTCGGTGGATCTGACCCCCGAAGAGTTATCTCAGCGGAAATCGGAGTGGTTGATGCCGGAATACAAAGTGAGGAGGGGTACTCTAGCTCGGTACATCCGCACGGTGAAAGATGCCTCGCACGGTTGCGTGACTGACGAGTGAGATGCTGCTCGCAGTTCAGTGAGAACAAATCCATCAGGCAAGAATTATTTTTTCCGCGAAAAAAGCGACAGAATGGTCGGTTTGTGGCGGTAGTTAAAGAAGATCTTGCCTTGGGGTGTATGCCAACACTCCTTCAGCGGTGTGATTGAGACTATCTCCTTAATTGTGTCGTCCTCACGAAGGTGGATCCCCCTAGAATCAAGGTACTCATGTACCATACGTATTTCGTCAACTTGGGTACGAGCTTTCGGGAAAGTGAACGCAGTCTCTGGCCTCCTACCGTCCCCTTCTGGTGACGCCGCCCTCACCGTAAACACATTCCGAATCTTCGCCCTTGGAGATTCAGAACGTTGAGCATAATCACTCAATATCAACAGCGCTTTGACCAATCTGGGCTCTTCTCCCAAGAAAAAGTCAAAACAAGCGATCGCAATCAGGTAGCACTTGTTTGGGAACCTTTGAATCTCAATGGGCGAAGCATCAACCGACACGATTCCCTGGCCGAGTTCCCCGCTCGAAACTAGCTGGTTGCTCCCATAATTAGGGTGAACGAAATTGCAGAGAAAGTCGTACAGTACCGTTGCCTGACCATTAACGCTTTTGTTCAACAACTTGAGACTGTCGTTAACATGCAATGGCTTGAGGTTGCCCTTACCGCTCCCGTAGTAGGCTCGTTCCACAAGTTTTTCAGCGCGTGACAGACTCTCATCGATCTTATTCGAAGAGCTTTGGTTCTCGAGTCTGTCGAGGCATCCGGTAAGACTGTGGTTTACTTGGTTCTAGACCGCTACATGCTCTAGCAGGGAACGTACACCGGCAGCCAGCGCTATCGTATTCTCCGTCTCGATCGACCAAGTTAGCCACTTACTTAGCTTGAAGAGCTTCTTATTACAAACTTCCTGAACAAAAAATGTATTGTGCGCCAGAGTTCGCAGTCGGACACCCAATATCTCCGGCTTCGAAGCATCGCTGGTGTGAGCCCTAGGGGGAGTGTGCACGTGTTCGAACAGACTCTTTCTCTTCTGGTATTTCCCGATCAGGTCGAGTAGCTGCTCCTCCACGGTAATCGTCATAGTATGTTTTCCGCTCACCAGTGGTGAAGGTCTACCTACTCGCGAACCTCGCCCGACCCCATTCAAGTACCAGTGGCGAGCAGGGCTGAAGGTGCATCTCCTCCCTGCCCTGACCCTGGGGTGTAGTTACGCCACGGCAACGAAGTCTCGGCCCTCTTCCCACCCGAAACCGAGGAGTGCACTTCGAATCTCATCTCGTGCGCCCGGTTTTCCAACCGCTCCAAGGATGAGTGATTCGCGAAGTCGATAGGCTGCTTTAGGCGATAGAACCGGCACACCGTGAATCTCCTGTCCGAGCTTTCTCGGATCCAGGTCTACGAACGCACGAACTGGTATCCCTCGGCTCAATGCGGCCCTTGCGAATGCCTTCCCCAGGGGCCCGGATCCCCAAACTACGATACCGTTACGATCACGAAGGAGCGTCTGCGAAAGGAACTGGAGCTTAATCTCTCGAAAAGCGCTGGGCTCATATCGAGGATGGGTCCGGGAAAGCCGATCTGCGTCTTCCCTCCAGTGGTGTAGGATCTCTGGAACCACTCCAAGTTTGAGGCCTGCGGACCAAAAGCGAAGGACTAGATCATAGTCCTCGGGCCACCCGCAATCTCGGTATCCACCGATTCCCTCAATCGCTCTCGTCCTCATCGCAAAGGAGGGATGTGCCAGGGGGCACTCGATCCAAAGATTTCGGGTTAGGTCTTCCGGTGTGCGGAGTGAGTTGAGCCAAGCCTCGTACCTTCGGGCTCCCTTCCGGACCTTTGCCCTCGGAAAATACCGCACATGCGTCCCACAGAGAGCGAATTTCGGATTCTCCTCGAGGAAGGACACCTGCTTTCGGAGGCGGTCGCGATCCGCCCGGTCATCTGCATCCATTCGTGCGAGGAATGGTGCTTGACAATACCTGCGGCCTGCCTCCAACGCGGGCACGATTCCCTTCCGAGGCCTCGAGATGACCTGGATGCGCCAATCCTCCGAAGCATGTCGTTGGAGGATCTGCAGAGATTGGTCTTTCGAGCCATCATCGACCGCTATCATCTCCCATGATTCCAGCGACTGAGCACGAATCGAACGAACTGCTTCGTCCAGGGTCACAGCGGCATCCCGCACAGGAAGCAGGATGGAGATCGTGGGCCTCAAGTTAATCTGACCGGATCGGTGGCTTGTACCTGATTTGATGAGGTTGGGTCGTTTCGGTTCCCAGGAGGAGGCCCCTTCCCTCCTGGGTGGGGTTTGTGCTTCTGTGAATCACCCAGTCTCTGCGCCCGCGCGTCCACGTGTGGCTGCAAGTACCAAGAGCATGGAGACTCCAAGTATGCCCATCAAAGCGGAGAAGATTTGAGAGAGCGTCAGGTTCCCCCAGACAGAGGCCTCGTTTCGCAGGTACATGAGTCCGAACCGAATCCAGCCATACAGAGCCACGAAGCTCCAGGTGATGACCCCGCGGGGGGGGCTTAGCCGTGAACGGACTGCGAACAAGAATCCTGCAATACCTAGATTCTTGGCCGACTCATAAAGTTGGGTCGGGTGACGGCATCCATCGGGAGGCCGCGCCATGTATTCATTCTGCGAGTAGTCTACGCAGAATGGTCCGTCGTATGGTGTGCCGTACATCTCAGCATTGATGAAGTTGGCGATCCGTCCGAGGCTGAGAGCGAGCGCAACGGGAATTGCGATCCGATCCAATAGATCGTAGATGCGGAAATCGTGCCGGTGAGAGAACCACACGACCGCGAGAAGAACACCCACAAGTCCCCCATGGAATGCAAGTCCCCCCCTCCACACCGCGATCCACGCTATCGGATCGATGCCGTACCGGTTGAACTCGAAGACAAACACGTGAAAAAACCGTGCTCCTATCAGAGCGCAAATGATGGCACTGAGCACGAAATTCTCCGCACTCTCGTCCGTGAGGTTGTCGATTTGCTTTTCGCGAGCGGCTTTTCGGAGGGAGAGGTAGACGAACAGCATTCCCAGCATGTAGGGGAAGGAATACCAGCGGACCCCGAACCCCTCGGTGAACTGAACGAGGAAGGGATCGATGTTATGGACGATGGGATTCAAAGGTCTTGCGGTGAGAGAAGACGAGTTGGCGGTAGATCGATTCCGGCTGCCTTACTAAACGCCGAGGGCCATAGCAGCTTACGGAATCTATCGCTTCTCGGCCCTGTCGTCTGGGAGTGGCATCTTTGCCATCCCGAGGATCCCACCGCAGAGGAGGTATTGCGGCTCAACGGATCCAAGACCGAGGGAGGTGGTATGAGGGTGGAGATGGTCGCCTGGGTTTCATAGTGAATGGGCGGTTCATCGCTTATGCCCCCGCCGCACCGTCTCTCTTCCTGCCGTGGTCGGTCGGTTTCCCACGCTTGTCGTCGAGTACCGCGCTCCGTCCGCAATCGTTACACATCCACCAGGTTCGGGTTCGCACATAGCTCACCCCTGATCTCTGGGGAACGTGGGAGGAATCGAGCGGATGGTTGCAGCGAGGACAAATCAGCGCCAGGCCGTCGTGGGCAGACGCTTTCAGATGGGTCAACTCCTCGCGCGAATAGACTTGACCTTCGTCCACCGGGTCGCCGTTTCAGGGTGAAGAATTTCCAATCTGTCCCAAATTGTTCTCTGTCCGCACTCTTGCTGTCAAGCTAACCGCATGGGATGTACAGTCGGAGGCGTCGTATCACCATCCTAAATGCTAGTCGGTGTTGGCATTGAGGCGATTATTGAGGTGTTCGATATCCGACGTGACTTGGTGGTACATTTCCAATGGCTTCAAACGTTTGGCCTCAGACCTCCAAAAACCCAGTATTCAAGCGGGTTTTCTCGGGGTCATGTCTCTTGACGGTTGTCCGGGTGCCACTTACCGTTTATTTAGCCTCCGACTGAGGTCCTGGTTTCCCGCCCCTAGCATCTGAGGAGTCGACGGCATGAAGCGGTCGTTCTCCTTGATTCTAGGGGCAGTTGAACTCAGCGGCTCCTTCGAGCGGTCGGAGACCACCGAGTCCAAACACCATCTTGCATGAGGAGTGACCCTGATGAACAAATCCGACCTCGTGAACGCACTCGCGTACGCCACTGGAGGGACAAAGGCTGATGCGGGAGACGCTGTTGACGCACTATTTGGAGCCGACGGTGTGATCGCCGGGGCACTCAGCAGTGGAGAGAGGGTGCAAATTACCGGCTTCGGAACGTTCGAGACGAAGCATCGTAAAGAGCGCACGGGGCGGAATCCCCGTACGGGACAGACGATCCGGATTGCAGCCACAAAGACACCGGGATTTCGGGCCGGAAAGGGTCTGAAGGATGCGGTGAGGTAGGCGCCTGCGGACGTCGGTCGCTCCCTCATGAGGACCGGGGAGAAGGTGGTGCGCCACCCGGAGGGGGTGCGCCGCCTTTTCCCTTATTTGCGCTTGCCGCTATTGTGTTTTCGGACTGTCTTTTTCCGAAGAGAAGACCTTCCCTGAGTCCGCGTGTCTCCACGGTCATAGTCAACGCGCATGCTACGGCCGCGCATCGAAGTTCCATTTAAGGAGCGGATCACCAGCTCCGCGACAGAGTCATGAACCTCGACTCGTGAGAAGCTCTCCTTCACGTCGATTCGTCCGACCTGACTTCCTTCGATTCCGGCTTCTCCTGTAATCGCTCCCAGAAGGTCTCTCGCAGCTATACCATCGCGTCGCCCAACGCTTAAAAAGAGCCGAGCCCAAGCGGGAGGACGCGTCGCTGGGGATATGCCGCCCGGCTGATCTGGAGAAGCGGAGCCTTTTGGCACAGGTTGGTGGTGGGCACGACTGTTCGTTCGGAGAAGGGCCGCAAGCGCAGCCGCGACCTCGGCGGCACCCCGCCGCCGGATAATCGGCTCCAGGAGCACTAGGTAGGGCACCAGATCCTCCTCCTCCAACGCGGTTTCCAGCTGCGCGATGAAGCTCGAGGCAGCACCACCACCGGACTGCAACGCGGAGACCCATGGCTTGAGGGTGTACCCGGCCTCGCGCGCCGCGCGCCTGAGATGCGGGAGTTCGTGGGGACAGACTGTCACAATATCCTCGCCGAGGCCTCCGTGTCGGTGATCTAACTCATCCGCGTCGGCAGGGACATCTGCGGAGACAGTTGCGACATTCGAAACTTCTTTTTTCGGATCCGAGAAAGCGGAGCGCGCCTCCAAGGGGTCGACTCCCAGCCAGACAGTAGTCTGAGGGTCTCCCGGAAGGCCTACGCTGAATCCATGGAGAGCGAGTAGGTCTCCCAGGTCGGCCGCTCGATCCTCCGACCTAGAGAAAATCAAAATGTGTTCACACTCCTGATCTAAGAGACTGGACACGACCAGTGGTAGCGCCAGTTCGATGTCATCCTCGACAGAATAGACTTGGATCGTGCCCCGGCGGACCGGAGCCTCGGGGTTACGGTTCCCAGCCGCTTCTGGTGGAAGAAAGACTCCCCGCCGGAGATGCTCTCCCACCCATCGCCGCACGGCCGGAGTCAATCGGTCGCTCAGCACCATGATCTGGAGCTTCTCTTTCGTGAGCGCTTGAAGAGCAGTGCTCAACGGTTCCTCTTCTGCGTCCCTCAACAAGGATGCGGCCCCATCTAGGATCAGACTCGTCACCTGGTCGGTCTTAACGCTCGCCGAGCTGATCGCCCGGTATAGATCGTCCAAGGTAGAGAACAGGATATCCGATTGTTCGGGTTCTGCCCACGGAACTCCCAGTGCGCCGATATGGTGGCCCGTGCAGAGGGCAAGCCTGGCGAGCGAAAGGGCGAGGGACCGAGCCCTGTCCCGTTCCGGGGTAAGAACGATCGCGGTCGGCTGACCGCCCTCGGGTTGGAGCCGATGCAGGAGGGGAACTCCGTAGGCGACTAGGAGGCCAGATCCCGGGGCTGCCTGGAGAACGGCTGAGGTGCCACGTTGAAGCACCGGGATTGTTAGTTCTTGAAGAGCGGTCGGTGTCTCAATACCCTCGGAGGCCAGCGCCTCAACCAGGTGCGGGGCTACGCCTAATTCCGCAAACGAACTCATTCGGGGTTCTGGTCCGAGTCGTAGTTGGATCGCCTGAACCGGGACCTCCAAGGTCTCCAACCTCGTACGGGAGGCGGTTGAGGAACGTCTGAATTTCGTAATCAAGCCGTGATGTCCGTAGGCGGTCTGTCTCCGCGCTGACCTCGGTATAAAGCGAGTGACAGTGGGCTGAGAGGGTTACCGTTCCTTCATCCCCCGTGTAAGTCGCAGTGTGTCCTGACCCCTTCGATCGCGAAAGCCCTATGCGGGCCGGAAGAATCTCAGAGGCGTGGTCGAGGACCTCAACTGGGGAGAGCACCGTCTTTCTTACGTACCCGGCCATGTTCGTTATATCCAACCTTTTGGGGCTATGCACCCGCACTCAGCTCCGCACCTGAAAGGTCCGCCAGGAACGCCCTGAAGGACCTCGGGCTTCGGAAGCCCTCGAACTTGCGGTGAGGGACATCGAGGGTTGGCACCCCGCGAATCCCACCGGCAAGCACAGTTTGTCTGCTTGCCTCCACCCTGGACCGGAATCGATCGACGCCAAGAACCGTTCGGATCTCGGCCATGTCCAGGCCATGTTCGGCTCCGATCGCCACCAAGACATCAATGCGACCAATGTCACGTGCTCCTGTGAAATGGGCCTCGAAGAGTGCCTCGTGTACGGGATCGAAGCAACCCTCTTCCCGCGCGTGAAACGCCAGCTCGTGAGCCTTCCGAGTCCAAGGGATGTGGGTGGGTATTAAGAACGGCACGTTTTCACAGCGAGCATGATCTTCGATTTCTCGAGTCATCTCTGACCAGCCCGAGTCCGCGGGATCAGGAGGTGGGGTGGGCGGTATCCGAAGCTCAAGGGGTCTCCAACTCACCAAAATGGCTTCATCAACCGCGTCGATCCAGCGGGCAAGGAGTCTGCTTGCCAAGTAAGAGCCCGGGTCGATGTAATCGAAGGCGAATTGGATCTCGATTTGTCTCATCATTGCCTCGCCTTGCCCGCTAGCGGCGTGGAAGACCCCTGGACTGCTCCCTTGTTCGTCACTGTCTGGCTGCTGCTCCCACCGGTTGCTCGTATTCGGGGAGGATTTGATATTCTGGAACTCAATATCGTAGGCTCACTCCTCTTGCCTCCCATGGTACTCGATCGGGATCCGAGATCTACCCACTGATTGCCCATACGTCTATGACCTACAGTGAAAACATTTCGAGGCTCCAGCCGTCGGCTACCATGGCGGTCAGTTCACTTGCGAAGAGACTGACGGCAGAGGGGCGCGACATCATCAATCTTAGTGCGGGCGAGCCTGACTTCGACACTCCCGATTGGATTGCGGATGCGGCGATTGAAGGAATCCGGGCCGGCCAGACCCGATACACACCGGCGGCGGGTCTTCCTGAGCTGAGAAGCGCCGTGGCTGAGCATGTCCAAGCGATGGCGGGTCCGGGTTGGGAATTCAAGGTGGAGAACGTGGTGATCACTGCGGGAGCGAAGCAGTCCCTTTTCAACGCTTGCTTCGCGTTGTTTGGCCCTGGAGACGAGGTTTTGGTCGCGGGGCCATACTGGACGAGTTATCCGGATATCATCGGACTTACGGGAGCAGAGCCAGTTTTCGTTACAGGTCCCGAAGAACGCGATTTCCGACTGTCTCGGGAAAATCTGGAGATCTCGCGGACACGGCGAACGAAGGGGCTCATTATCTGTTCGCCATCGAATCCCACGGGCACCGTGTATTCTCTTGAGGAGCTGAGGACTGTCACCCATTGGGCCAAGGAGCACGACATTTGTCTGATCAGCGACGAAATCTATAGACAAATCTGCTTCCTGGACGAGAGTCCGATTGCTCCCGGAGTCCTGGACTTGGTCCCGGACGACGTGGGTCGCTTCGTTGTCGTGGACGGGGTGTCGAAGACATTCGCGATGACCGGATGGCGGATCGGTTATATGGTGACGGACAGTGGATTGGCCTCGAAAGTTGGGGCGCTCCAGAGCCAGACGACGTCGAACGCGGCGACACCTTCGCAGGTGGCAGCTTTGGCCGCACTTACCGAATCCGAGAAGGCGGGAACGGCGGTTGCCGAGATGGTTAATGCGTTTCGTCGTCGCCGTAACCTCGTCGTCCAACTCGTCCAGGAAAAGCTTCCACATTTCTCATTCGTGCGGCCGGAGGGCGCTTTTTATCTCTTCTTGCGGGTGGATGCTGAGTACGGCGAGGAGGTATCAAACTCAGGGGATTGGTGTTCCCGTGTCTTGGAAGAGAAGGGTGTCGCGCTGGTTCCGGGAGCCGCCTTCGGCGATGATCGTTTCGTACGGATGAGTTTCGCGACCTCGGATGACCTTCTGGAGGAGGCGATTGAGCGGCTCGCCTCAAAATAAGCACGGATAAAGGTGGAGCTCTCCTTACGCAAGCTTCTTCAAAAGCCTTTGCACCCGATCTCTTACCCTCGCAACGTATCCTGTGCCAAAGAGGTTGACGTGCACGAGCAGCGGGTAGAGTTGGTAAAGATCTCTTCGGGATTCCTTATAGCCTCTGACTAGGGGGGCCTCCAGCTGGTACTGCTCCATCACGCCGGAGTTGAAACCATCGAAGAGCTCCATCATTGCGAGATCGACTTCGCGGTGTCCCCGATACCCCGCTGGATCCACGAGGACCGGCTCTCCCGCCCAGTCTGTGAGCACGTTTCCGCTCCAGAGATCCCCAATGAAGTAGAGACAGTCCGTCCTCTTCCCAGACCGAAAGTGGCGGTTCAATTCTTTCAATGAGCCGATCCCAGGCTAGCCGTGTCTCATCGTCGAAGTAGAGCTCTGCTAATGCCCACTGGGGTTGGAGGCGTTTCTTCTGCCAGAACTCGGGCCATGTGGCTTGATCGGCCCCATTGGACTGGGCCAGGGACCCGATGAAGCCGTCTTCTTCCCAACCCGGACGAGACTCATCGAGGCGACGGTGTAGACGGGCGAGCCCACTCCCAAGGAGTCTTGGCGTTCGAGGTGTCGGCAGCCCCGACTCGATGAACTCCAGCAGGATCCAACCCCTCAGTTCCGGTCCACCGGCTTCATACGCCAGAACCTCCGGTACCCGGGGACCGCCAGTTTGAGAGATGGCAGCCAAACTCGCCGCCTCGACGCCGAATCCTCCCCTCCCGGGTGTTGGCCCCCACTTGAGGAATACTTGGCTTCCGGACCTGGTGCAGATCCGTGCAGACGGGTGTATGCATCCGCCGGCGATGGCGTCAACTTGGGCAAAGGTCTTGTCTGCGTTGGTTTCGCCCAGAGCTTTCGCCACGCGGTTGGCGATATCGGGCGGGATGACCAATTGCGAGCCGGCTCCCAGCGCTCCACTCATCTGTCGTGAGCCTCCAGGAGTTCCCGCAAGAGGGCTGTGCACGATCGATGGATGATGTCGAACATCCGATCGAACCCATCGGCTCCCCCGTAGTACGGATCGGGGACACTGAGATCACCGTCTGATTCGGGATCGAACTCCCTGAAAAGCACCACCCTGGCTCGCGTGGTATCGGTTTTGGGCAGTCGTTCGAGATTTCGAATGTTATCAGAATCCATGCCGAGAATCAGATCAAAAGTCGAAAAATCTGCAGCCTGTACGCTGCGGGCTCGACCCCTCAGCGTAACCCCGTGCTGGGTGGCAACCTCTACGGATCTCGGATCTGGAGCTTGGCCCACGTGCCACGCGCCGGTACCTGCCGAGTCTACCTCGAATAAATCTTCGACGCCTGCTTCACGGGCCAGATGAAGAAAGACGCCTTCCGCTAGGGGAGAGCGACAAATGTTGCCAAGGCAGACAAAGAGCAGGCGAATTGGACGGTTAGATTCCACGGGAACACTTTCGATGAATGATAAAGGACCTGGGGATAGCGACCAGACGTGGGTGGAAACAGCAAAATGTAGCCTACATCAGGATGTTGCATGATTCACCGGCAGTCTTGAATCTGGCGCCACGCACTTCAAGAGCGGGAGGGTATGCGGAAGAGGCAGCTTGGCTGTGATCCCGTTTCTTGCCAGGAATCTTTTCTGACCTACGACAGCGGTCAGTTGAGGTCTTGGATCCTCAGAGACGCAGACAACAGCTGTCCCGCCCTCGCGATTGACACGGTTGTGGCCGTCAGGAGCAGCGTTCAGGTGGGTAATGGGGTCGATTATTGTGGTAGTCCAGTATCTATCAGATGCTACCAACATCCCATGTGCCCCGAAGCGAACGCAAGCGGTCACCACCTGAAGTACGGTCCCTTTTGCGGCAGCTTGATAGGAGGGAGCAGTAACAGCGACATACCGTGGGCGATTGAGGGCGGCGCCCTTGATGCACTAGATCCCTCGAACGGGCCCGGCGCGGCGGTGTCACTTTCGCCTACAGTTTCCATGGGGACAAACGGCCAAAAGAGTTCATCACTCGAAGGAAGAAGAAATTGCGGGAGAGCCCAGTCGAGGATTGATTGGAGATCGGAGGGCGCGTGAGCCATCAAATGAGCCTCCTCGCGTGTGGCTATACAGTCGTGTGGATCCTGATGTGTACAACGACGAAGACGAACAGACTACCTTGTCGGTAGTCCTACACGAGGCTGGGGTCAGGGAAGCCAGACGAGGAATCCCCAGAAAACTTACGTAGAAACTCACGGAGAGTATGTGACCTCTGAAGAAACTGAGTCTGATAAATTGCTGGACCACGCTGAAAACCGGACATTTCAGGACTTGAATCTTACGGATGAGCGGTTGGCTGCCATAGAGGAGCTCCAGTGGTCTACTCCGACACCCATTCAGAAGAAAGCGATTCCTCCGGGGCTGGATGGTCAGGACCTCGTTGGAATTGCCCAGACTGGTACCGGAAAGACCGGGGCGTTCATGATCCCCTCGATTGAGAGAATCCATGCTGGAAGTGGTCTCCAGGTCCTAGTTCTCTGCCCCACCCGTGAGCTGGCCCAACAGGTGGCGGAGGATGCAAAGGAACTGTCGCGGGGCGGCCGATTGAGAGTGGCATCCGTGGTTGGGGGAGTCGGTTATGGGCCTCAGATTGAGGCCCTTGCCTCCGGATACGAAATTCTCGCCGCGACACCCGGAAGGTTCAACGACCATCTTGAACGCGGAAATGTGGATCTTTCGGGAATTCAGGTTCTGGTTTTGGACGAGGCGGATCGTATGCTGGATATGGGGTTCCGGCCGCAGATCGAAGAGGTCCTCCGCCGCTCTCCAAAGGATCGTCAGAGTATGCTTTTCTCTGCGACCATGCCGAACGGAGTGCACGCGCTTGCGCTCCAAATCACGAAGGATCCCGTGTGGGTGGAGGCGACCCCTGAGGGGACCACCGCTGAGGGGATTGAGGAGGTGGTATACACGGTGAAGCCGGAGAATAAGGTTGACCTTTTCCTCGAGCTCCTCGAAGATCCGGCATGGGATCAGGTCCTAGTCTTCACCCGAACGAAAGCAGGTGCGGATGCTCTTCGAAGCAGGCTTGAACGAGCCCGGATCGGCACCGATACGATGCACTCGGATCGTCGGATGCAGGACCGCACGCGTGCCCTCGGTCGCTTTTCCTCGGGGAAGGTAAGAGTTCTCGTGGCGACTGATGTGGCCCAAAGAGGGTTGGATGTGGAGGGGATTTCGCATGTGTTGAACTACGATGTGCCAGTGGATCCCGAGGACTATGTGCATCGCATCGGTCGCACAGGTCGCGCCGGTGCGCTGGGCACGGCGGTGACCTTCATTACAGGCGCAGACCTGGGGTACCTTAAGTCGATCGAGCACAGATTAGGCAGGAGATTGGAGAGAGTCTCCGTGCCACAGTTTGACTACTCTGGAAGCTCGAGAGATCGAACAGAGGAGGACCGATCTCGGGGCTCGCGGTCCAGCGGGGGCATTGGTAGTAGGTCCGCTGAAGACTTGTCGGATGAAGAGCTAGAGGCCTTGTTGGACCTCTCTGGATGAGTGGAGGGTGCTCTTTCGCAGATATGGGAACTCATTTCAGAGCGTCATGCCTCACCCCGATGCCCGTGCGATCAGTCAAATTTTGTCTTGACGGGACTACTTCCACCCTCTCAGTTCCAGGGAGTTTGAGGAACTGTATGAAAGGGAGACGCTGAGATCCCGGAAGAGGTTGTTACGGTTCTGGAGACGGTGTATCTAGTGGGTTCTGACGAGGGCTGGAGGATCCGGCATCTGTATCGCTCACTTTCGGTCTCCCAGCAGAGTACTACTGGCAATTCTGCGGAGGTCTTCTCGATCTGTCAGACCTCCAAGACCGAGACGCGGATCCTACTCGCCAACTCGCGCCCGATCGTCTGAGGGGCTCCATCTTCCTCCCCGATCCGCAAGGTGATCGGGCCATCAAAGGGGTCCGTGGAATCAACGTGAAGAAGGACTCCCGGGAGGAGCCCACGAGCCTCCATGTATCTGAGCCGCTCCGGATCGTCATCTCTGACCACCCGAATGAAGACCTGAGCCCCCGGATGGACATCCGCGAGTGTCGGGTGATCGGTAACCTCAACGTCTCCTGCGCGAGTGGGGATCGGTGCTCCATGTGGATCGTAGCTTGGGTCTTCGAGCATGGAAGCCATACGATCGATGAGTTCATCAGAGGCTGCGTGCTCAAGGCGCTCGGCTTCAGCATGGACGTCATCCCACGAGTATCCTAGCTGCTGGCTGAGGTATGTTTCCAAGACTCGATGTCGCCGGATGATTCGCAGGGCTTCACGCGCTCCTTCCGCACTCAGTCGAACACCCTTGTACGGCAGATGCTCGACATAGCCTGACTCCGCGAGTCGCTTAACCATCCCGCTCACTGAGGCCGGTTGGACGTCGAGTGCCTCGGCGATTTCACCGGTCGAAGCGACCCGTCCATCCTGGGACACCGCGTAGATAACCTTGAGGTAATCCTCGACCGACCGCGAGAGCGTGGGTGCGTTGTCTGTCATTGAGCTCAAGCTCAAGTTTAGAAGAAGGCTCTAAAAGGTATCCCGTCGCCTGAGGGGCGTCGAGGTGAAAGGGACTGTTCGCGGGTGGGCGCAATCGCGCGCGAGAGCCCCCAAACGGTATGTGGCAAGCAGATAGTATTAGAACCAGATGTTTTCAAGAGAGGCATGACAGTTTTAGCTTTGTACCCTTGGAATATAATCGGCTCTCAGGTCTCGGGGGGGACAATCTGATGGATTCCGTGGCAGTAGATGCCAAACGTATCCTTCTTCGGTACGGCGCTCCGATCGGGATCATGGACGATATTGGAGAGAAGGATCGTATTGAATTTGCGCGAGCGATCAGCCGCACGCCTGTCCCCGACCGTGGTGAGCGCCTCTTGGACATTCTCGTCGAACACGGATATCTGGATCCGGAAGTAGCGGAAGCTACCGCGAAGAGATATAGGAAAAAGAAGAGGAGGTCGCGGAAGTCGCGTTAGCGTGCAACGAGATCTACCTTTGTCTCCCCCTCCGATCGAGCGATGATTGCGGCTCCACAGGAATCGCTGAAGACATTGACGGCCGTACGGTACATGTCTAGCGGTCGATCGATCGCGAGCATCGAACCTACGATCAGGTTAACCTCGGGGCCCCTCAGGTTGATTGCCTCGAGGACAATGAAGATGACCACCAGCCCAGCCGAAGGAACGGCCGCTGCCCCAATCGAGGCTAGAATCGCTGTAAGCACGACGATCGTCTGTTGAACGAGGCTCAGATCGAACCCTAGGACTTGCGCGATGAACAGGGCACCCACGCACTCAAAAAGGGCTGTCCCGTCCATGTTTACAGTCGCGCCCATGGGAAGCACGAAGGATCCCACCCGGTTTGACACGCCAACCCTCTCTTCCACAACCGACATCGTAACCGGAAGAGTCGCACCTGAGGAACTGGTCGAGAACGCAACCAGGAAAGGCTCACGCATATTTGCGAAGTGAATTTTGGGACTGATCTTCCCGAGGAGGATGAGTAGGAGGGGGAGGGAGAGGAGCAGGTGTACCGTCAGTCCCACGCCGATCGTGAGGACGTACCAGGCGAGGGCCCGAAACGTCCCGAACCCCGTGGTTCCCACCATTGTGGTGATCAGGCTAAAGACCCCGATTGGAAGAAAAACGATGATCCCGTTGGTTAGCCGCATCATGGTCTGAAAGAGGGCGTCGAACAGGTCTGTTAAGATCGTCCGACTCCGTTCAGGAAGAACACTGATTGCGGCTCCGAACACGATGGAAAAGAAGATGATCGCTAACATGTCGGCGTTAGCCGCTGCCTCAATCACGTTCTCCGGAACGATGTCGTTGAGGAGCTCGACGGGTGAGCTGGGCGTGGACAGCTCCGGCAGTTCCTGCTGCACCGATCCGGTAAGGTCTGAGCCCTCCCCGGGACGGATCAGGTTGACTAGGAGGAGACCGGCGATTACCGCGAGGGAGCTGGACAGCACGTAGTACCCCAGGGTCTTCGAGAATAGGCGACCGATCGTCTTCCCACCACCGACGGTTGCGACTCCAGCAATGATCGAGGTCAGCACAAGGGGGACGATGATCATGCGTAGGAGTTCCATGAACAGATCACCGATCCAGCCGATCCGATCGGCCGCCGGTTCTCCAAACACAGCCCCGGTTACGGTACCGAGTGCCATCGCGATGAAGACCTGCCAATGCAGCTTTCGAAACCAGGGTAGGTTGGGGCTATTCAAGGGGGCGTGTGGTCCGAGTGAGAGGGCTGGGGGCTACGCGCGTGTCGAACTAAGCGGGGGCAGAGGCAGAGTAGGAGTGGCCGCATCCAAGGGCAAGGCCGAATTAGGCCAGTCAGTCAGGCCTTGCGCCCTTCGCTGCCGACCGATCCTGATGGATGTCGCCTGATTAGGCAGAGGTTCAGGGACGAGGAATGTCTCTGATGGCCTGTGTCCAAAGAGGCACTCAACCGTACCACCGGCAGAGCAGGGGGGGTTTAGGGGGTAACCGTGACCCTGAGGTATCCGTTGGTCCAGCAGCATTGGGCCCCCCACGGATTCCCACCCTCGTACGCCTGCACTCGTAGAACGTAATCTCCGGGCTCGCTAAATGTCGCTGTCGTCAGTATTTCTACTCCGTCAGAGATTGCCATTTGATCGGTCGGGGCAAAGATCACATTGCCGGGCCCCTGATGCTTTGCCCACAGAGCCGTCACTCTCGTGAATCCGGAATGGGGATTGTCCGTCATCGGCTCGCTGACTGAGATTCTGAGCGATAGAGGAGAGCCGATTCCGGCCGTAAAGGGCCCAGCTGCTACGTCGCCATCACGGCCTCTTCCTCCCGGCGCTGCTGGATCAAGGAACCGGATCAACGGCGAGACACTGCTTCTCCCAGGCTGGTCCGGATTTTCGATCTGGTAGTCCTGCGCTCCAATGTGACCAGGCACCGAGTAGCTTTCCCCGTCGAGCCGGAGTGTCCAGACAACGCGCCCACTCTCAGATCCTGGCGGTAGCGTCGCACTGAAGACGCAATAGTACCGTCGCGAGTAGCCAGAAGATTGACTCGGTATCGGCATGAAGTGGGTCGGCTGATATCCGTCGAAGGCCGCTGGTTCAATGAAATTGTCCGGTCCCAGCGGGATGTCCAAGTCCTGCTCGGTGTTCATGTTGAAATATCCGAAACACAGTCCGTGCGAGCCATCCGGATTTCTGTACCAACCGTCAAAGAGAGGAATGACCGGTTGGCCAGATGGACGGAGATTTCTGAGCATCTCCGTTCCGGCAGCGCTAGGTATGCCCTGAGCCGCGAGAGGTGTTGTGCCCTCGGCAAGAAGCCCTACGGCGAGACCTCCCACCATGAGATAATAACCCAGTTTCATCATTCTCTCCTGCATAGAAAGGCAATAGGGAGAGGGGCCCAAGCCCCTCTCCCTCTCTTGCCAGCAACTCACCCGCTATGGTTTGTGGCGCTTCTCA
>CAZJIM010000041.1:0-16930 GCA_964546115.1 uncultured Gemmatimonadaceae bacterium
CGTTTCCACGGCGTTCTAGAAGAGATCCTGGCGAAGAACATCATGCATCCTTGGGCATGCCACCTTTATGTCCATGCCACTGAGGCGACGGAAGCACCGGGGAAGGCCGAAGCATGTGCAGACCTGCTAGGTAGCACGATTCCTGGGTCGAGTCACATCAACCACATGCCCTCTCACACCTACAACGAGATCGGACGCTGGAATTCTGCCGTACGGTCCAATATTGAAGCGTGGCATTCGGATCAGAGGGCGGCATGGGAAGAGGGGGTCTCGTACGCGGCCACGCACAACCTCCATATGCTCTTTTTTGCCGGATCTATGGCGGGTCAAGGAGGGGTTTCACTTCGAGCGGCGAAGGCATACACGGACCAGGTTCCTGACGGGATCTTCTATGAGGCACTCATTCTTCTTCGGTTCGGCTGGTTCGACGAAATCCTGAAGCTAGAGGAAGTTCCTGAGCAGCCGATCCAGCGAGGATTGTTTGAGTTTGCCCGTGGCTACGCGTATCTCCGAGGTGGAGAGGCGGATATCGCAAAGGTCTACTTGAACCGTGTCAGGGAGGCTGCGGCGAATACCCCTGAGGATGTAAAGATTCGGGGGCGTCACACCGCTAGCCAGCTCCTCGGAATCACTGCCGGGATCCTCGAAGGAGAGATCCTACGAGAGGAAGGCCTGCTAGATGAGGCGGTCACTGTATTCGAAGCTGCAGTGGAGTTGCACGAAGGGCTGGCGTATGATGAGCCGGAGCCGCTTAATTTTGGTGCACATCACTGGCTTGGCGCCGCTCTTCTAGAGGCTGACCGTCCCGAAAAGGCGGAGGAGATATACCGAGCCTCTCTCGTGATGCACCCCCACAACGGATGGTCGATCTACGGGCTGGAGCAAGCGCTCAGGGCCCAGGGACGTAACATTGAGGCCGATGAGGCTCGTG
The DNA here is from genome assembly GCA_964546115.1 of uncultured Gemmatimonadaceae bacterium. GTDB lineage: Bacteria > Gemmatimonadota > Gemmatimonadetes > Longimicrobiales > Gaopeijiaceae > JAAXGI01. The sequence continues at coordinate 932 of CAZJIM010000041.1, forward strand.
CGTACTTCCAGGAGATGTGGACCTCGACCGACACCCTGATCCGTTCGTCGAGGTTTTAGCCGGTCTTCTAGGGGATCAACAGCACCTTTCCAGTCGTCTTGCGTCCAGTCAGGTGCTCGTGGGCCACACTCGCGTCCTCGAGGGTGTGTGTTTCTCCGATCCGTACGTTAAGTTCGGCTGTCTCGATCCACGAGAAGAGGTCGCCGACGCGCCAAGTCAATTCTTCTGGGTCGGCGACGTAGTGTCCGAGGCTTGGCCGTGTGAGGTAGAGTGACCCCCCGGAGTTCAGGCGCTGTGGGTCGACCGGAGGGACGGCTCCGCTGGACTGGCCAAAGAGTACGAGATGGCCACGAGGTCGGAGGCACGTCATGCTCCTATCGAAGGTATCCTTCCCAACAGAGTCGTATACCACGTCTACACCGCGCCCGTTGGTCAACCGGTTGATCTCATCAGCGAAGTCAGACTCGGCATACCGAATGACTTCATCAAGACCGGCGGCCAGCGCTAGCTCAGCCTTTTCCGCCGTTGATACCGTTCCGTAGACTGTGGCTCCGCAACGCTTGGCGATTTGTGTCAGGAGTAAGCCCACTCCTCCTGCGGCAGCATGTACGAGTGCGGTCTGGCCCTCCCCCAGTGGTACTGTACTGTGCGTCAGGTAGTGGGCGGTCATTCCCTGAAGCATCACCGCAGCGGCGACGTCCAGATTCACACCATCGGGTACCCGGATCAGTTGCCATGCCGGAACAATCGCCTGCTCGGCATAACTCCCGATATGCATGGCGTAAGCTACGCGGTCCCCGATCCCGATTCCCGAAACGCCTGACCCAACCGCGTCCACGACCCCTGCCGCCTCCATCCCTGGAGTGAAGGGTGTGTCGACCGGGTAGGCGCCGGTGCGGGTGTAGACGTCGATGAAGTTGACGCCCGAAGCAGTGATCCGTACTCGAGCTTCTCCCGCGCCCGGTTCGGGGATAGGCACCTCTGAAAGTTGCAGTTCCTCAGGCCCGCCGACAGCCTCGACGCGGATCGCTCGCATCGCTCTTTCCTCCGTTCTCAATCCTCTGGGTTTGTTCTGGTGCGCTGGAGGGTAGGGGGGGTAGGCTGCCGGGGCAAGGATACCTACACACCTCCACATTCTCCCTTATTTCTAGTTCCTCATTGAGGGAGACACGCAACCCAGCGCATGGGTTGTTGCCTCTCCTGCCGTAGTTCCATTAGACTTCCGGCGAAAATGCATATTACGGGTTACGAGGCCATGGTGTCTCATCGACTCGAGGGCTCTTGTGAACGCATTTCTCTCCCCTGGTTCTACGGATATCCCGCGCTGTTCAGCGCGGGTCCCGGCCGAGATGTTCTCTCTCTAAGATTCGGGCCAAATCCCGCGATTTCTTCTCTGTCCCAATCTCTTCTCTGCTCACGGATTTGATCCATGAATCCTACGGACGTCTCAGATCCTCGGTATTACCACAAGGTCGTGGACTGCCAGTGGGGGTGCCCAGCACACACGAATGTCCCCGAGTATATCCGGCTCATTGCGCAGGGTGGCTATACCGAGGCCTACATGTTGAACCGAGAGTCCAATGTATTTCCAGGAATTCTCGGGCGGACTTGTGACCGGCCGTGTGAGCCAGCATGTCGACGCACTCGTCTGGATGGAGAGCCGGTAGCGATCTGTCGGCTCAAACGAGTAGCCTCGGATCTCCGAGATGACATACAGGAATTTCTCCCGCGTATTCCGGAGGAGAAGAACGGGAAGCGGATCGCTTGCGTCGGGTCCGGGCCGGCTTCTCTGACCGTCGCGAACGATCTGATGCCGCTGGGATACGAGGTGACGATCTTAGAGAAACAGGATCGGGCGGGTGGTCTCATGTGGTCCAATATTCCCCAATTCCGGCTGCCACCTGAAGTGCTGCGTGAGGAGATCGACTACATCCTGGACATGGGCGTGGACCTTCGGCTTGACACCCCGGTCAGGAGCATGCGGGCGCTCCTTGAGGGTCAGATGGGGGGATCCTGGGACGCAATCTTCGTAGGATCGGGCGCTCCCAGGGGAAAGAACCTAGAGCTTGAAGGACGCTATGATTCAGACCGGATCCATATCGGAATCGACTGGCTCGAATCAGTCGCTTTCGGGCACATTGACAGTATCGAACCGAGAGTTCTTGTTATCGGTGTCGGAAACACTGCGATGGATTGCTGCCGTACCGCTATGCGTATCGGCGGCACAGATGTGAAGGTCATAGCACGGAAATCCCGTGGTCACTTCAAGGCCTCGCCGTGGGAACTCGAGGATGCGGAGGAAGAGAGGGTCGAAATCATCGAAAACTATTCTCCTTCACGATTTGTGATCGAGAACGGAGAACTAGTCGGCATGGAGTTCGAAATCGTGGAGTGGCTCGAAGGAGAGGATGGGCGACTGCACAAGGAGATCAAGGGCATCACGTCCATTCCATGTGACGCAGTGATCTTGGCGATCGGCCAGGAAACTGCATTTCCCTGGATCGAACGGGACATTGGGATCCAATTCAACCAGTGGGATGAGCCGGTCGTCGACCGGACGACTTTCGAGAGTTCTCGAAGGGGAGTCTTTTTCGGGGGTGACGCGGCATGGGGACCTGAGAACATCATCTGGGCCGTCGAGCACGGACATCAAGCGGCGATCTCGATCCATCAACAGTGCCAAAGCCTACCGCTGGAAGATCGTCCGGCGTGGGGGATGAATCTCGTCAGTCAGAAGATGGGCCTCCATGAGTGGAGCTACAGCAATGACTACGATGAGGCCCATCGCCAAGAGATGAGTCATGTCGAGTTGGAAGAGCGGCTTGAGAGGCTCAGTATTGAGGTGGAAGAGGGATTCGACTTAAAACAGACCCTGCAGGAGGCCGAACGTTGCCTGAACTGCGATGCACAGACCCACTTTACGGGTCCCCTGTGTATCGAATGTGATGCTTGTATTGACATCTGTCCGCTGAGCTGCCTGACGATGACTGCGAACGGCGAAGAAGAAGATCTTCGCGGGCGGCTCACTGCTCCAGCATTGAACCTAGAGCAGGACCTGTATGTATCGGAGCCTCTTCCCCAAACCGCGAGGGTGATGGTGAAGGACGAGGATCTGTGCATCCACTGCGGCCTCTGTGCTGAGAGATGCCCGACCGCGGCATGGGACATGCGGCAGTTTGATCTCCAGATTCCCTACGCTGGCCTCCAAGCGGGAGAGAAGCATGCGAGTCTGTTTGATTTAGTCGAGAGAGCCAACCGTTGACCGGAACCGTTGATCCGCTTCAGTCGACCCGTGGACCGCGGGTGAACGACATGGCACTGAAGATCGGCACCGTGAATGGTACTGGCTCGGCTAGCGCGAACGGTCTCCTGCGGCGAGCGATCTTCCGTATGGGAATCCCAGTCAGCGGGAAAAACCTCTTTCCATCGAACATCCAGGGGCTTCCCACATGGTATGAGATCCGGGTAAACAGCCAGGGTCACACGGCCCGTACGCGCGTCTTTGATCTAGCTATCGCGATGAACCCCGCCACGTATGCAAGGGACATCCAGGAAGTGCGCCCTGGCGGGTGGGTCGTCCACGACTCATCCTGGCCGCTGAGTGCCGAGTTGCGGCGGGACGATCTGACCTTTATCGGGGTGCCTATGGCTGATATGTGCGTGGAGAATTTCAAGGGCGATCGAGAACGGATCCTGATGAAGAACATGGTCTATGTGGGAGTATTGGCCGCCCTGCTTGAGATGGACATGGAGGTGGTTCGAGGACTTATTAAACAGTCGTTCGCAAAGAAGAAGGCTCTTCTCGATTCGAACTTTCTCGCAATTCAGCTCGGGTATGACTTTGCACGGGACAACTTCTCTTGTCCATTGCCAACACGGCTCGAGCCAATGGATGAAAACTCGGATTCCATTGTCATCGATGGTAATAGTGCGGCTGCTCTCGGTTGCGTTTACGCCGGTGCCACTCTCGCAGCGTGGTACCCGATCACACCATCCACATCTCTGATTGATGCGTTCTCTCACTTCTGTGCGCGGTTGAGGAAAGATCCAGATACGGAGCGTAACCGGTTCCTCATTGTCCAGGCAGAAGATGAGCTGGCCGCGGCAGGAATTGTGATTGGAGCGGGGTGGTCCGGGGTGAGGTCATTCACGGCCACTAGCGGGCCGGGTCTCTCTCTGATGGGGGAGTTCATTGGACTCGCGTATTACGCAGAGATCCCGTCGGTATTCTTTGACATCCAGCGGGCCGGACCGTCCACCGGTATGCCGACACGAACGCAACAGGGGGATATCCTCAGCGTAGTGTACGCATCCCACGGAGACACGAAGCACATCGCACTCTTTCCCGCTGATCCCTCCGAATGCTTCCACTTCGCGGTGAACGCATTCGACCTGACTGAGCGGTTTCAGACGCCGGTATTCGTGGTCTCAGACCTGGACATCGGAATGAACGACTGGGTGGTTCCCCGTTTGCAATGGGATGATGCGTACCGACCGGATCGCGGAAAGGTACTGGGGGCACAGGAGTTAGAGACTATGGAGAAGTTCCGTCGTTACCTGGACTCAGACGGCGACGGGATTCCCTATCGGACTCTTCCAGGGGTACATCCGAAGGGGGCGTACTTCGCCAGGGGATCAGGGCACGATCAGGATGGCGGATACACCGAGGACGAGGGGGGCTATGTGGAGGTCATGGAACGGATCGCGCGGAAGATCGAAGGCGCGAGTGCTCAGCTTCCCAAGCCGGTCGTTCGAGATGCTCCGGGGCAGGAAGCAGCCTCCCTTGGCATAGTCGCCCTAGGTGGCGTCGATCGGGCGATCATTGAAGCGCAGGAGATTCTCGCGGGACTCGGGATCCTTGTGGACTACCTGAGAGTCCGAGGGTTCCCGTTCCATCCTTCGGTGAGAGATTTCCTTGATTCTCACGAGCGAGTGTTCGTCGTGGAGCAGAATCGGGACGCCCAACTTCGAAAACTCCTGATTACTGAGGTACCCTTCCCGGGCGAAGTGTTGGAATCGGTGACGCGTTATGGTGGTCTTCCATTCAGTGCGACCGACGCAGTCGAACAGATTCGTGGCCTCCTAGACGGCCGGGGCTCTGCTGAGACCTCAATGACAGGGAGTTTCGCGTGAGTTGGATCGCCAAGCCGCAAATTGCTCACCCAAGCTTGCCCAGGAACTCCCTGGGTTTGACCCGTCGTGACTATGAAGGGGGAATGTCCACCCTTTGCGCAGGATGCGGGCATGACTCTATAACCGCTGCCCTCATTGAGGCGTTATTTGAGTTGAATCTGCCGCCCCACCGGGTCGTCAAGCTCAGCGGGATCGGCTGCTCTGGGAAGACACCCGCCTACTTTCTCAACCAGTCTCACGGCTTTAATGGAGTTCACGGACGCATGCCGGCCGTCGCAACTGGTGCGGTAGGCGCGAACCGTGAGCTTACCTATGTTGGCATTTCGGGGGACGGAGACTCCCTTTCGATTGGGATCGGACAGTTTGCCCACGCGATTCGAAGGAACGTGAACCTCCTCTACGTGATCGAGAACAACGGAGTTTACGGACTCACCAAGGGCCAATTCTCCGCCTCGGCGGATGTTGGCTCGAAGGCTAAGAAAGGCATGGAGAACCTGCAGTCCCCTATCGATCCGGTTCTGTTAGCGCTTTCCCTGGGGGCGACTTTCGTAGCCCGGAGTTTCTCTGGAGACAAGGAACAGCTCGTCCCAATCCTCAAGGCGGGCGTGCTCCATCGGGGATTTGCCCTGGTCGATGTCATTTCCCCCTGCGTCACCTTCAACGATCACGAGGGTTCTACGAAGAGCTACCGCTACACTAGAGAGCACCTAACCGAAGTGACCGACGCCGATTTCGTGGAACCGATGTCTGAAATCACCACATCGTATGAGGCAGGGGAGACTGCTGATGTGCGGATGCACGACGGGGCCATTCTACGATTCAGAAAGGTCGCTGAGGGGTTCGATCCGTCCGATCGTGATCGTGCATACGCCTACATCTCAGAGCGCATCCGGAAGGGTGAGATCGTGACTGGACTGCTGCACGCCAACGAAGAAGCCCTCGAGATGCATGACTTGTCGGGAACGATTGAGGAGTCGCTAGTAGACCTCCCATTCGAGGATTTGTGTCCTGGCTCGGATGTGCTCGACGCGCTCCAGGAGGGGTTCAGGTAGCCTATGCGCTCTACGTGGCTCATCGCGGCAATGGTTACAATCGCTTCGAGCTCCGGGTGCCTTCCGCAAGATACTGGGGTGCAGGTCCGTGCGGACTGGCCAATGTATCGCGGCGACTTGGCTGGAACCGGCTACTCGCCGCTGACACAGATCACCCCCAACAATGTGACGAGCCTAGTGCGGGCTTGGAGCTACTCGCTGAGGGGTGAAGAGCTTCGCGAGCCGAACTCGCAAGCGACACCGATTGTCGTCGGTGACATCATGTATTTGCCAGCAGCAGACCGTGTTGTCGCGCTTGATCCTGTAACCGGCGAGGAAATCTGGAGGCACGTGGTGGTCGAGGGCACGCCCTCACGACGTGGTGTCGCCTACTGGCCTGGTGATGAGGACACACCTCCGCGCGTGATTTTTTCTGCCGGACGGCGCCTGGTCGCGCTCGACGCCGCAACTGGTGTGCTGGCCACGGGTTTTGGACAGTCCGGCGTAGTCGATATGGTGATCCCCTACAACTCAGTGCCGCTGGTCTATGAGAGCGTCATCGTAGTTGGTGCGAACACGCCACCTGGCTCGATCGGCGGTATCGGAAATGCCCGTGCATTTGATGCGCGTACAGGTGGCAAGTTGTGGGAGTTCAGTTCCGTGCCTCAGCCGGGTGCAGTTGGGCATGATACCTGGGAAGGGGATAGTTGGGAGGGTCGTCTCGGGGTCAACGCATGGCCCTTTTACTTCACTATGGATGAGGAGCGTGGACTCCTTTATCTGCCCCTGGCTTCACCTATTCCCTCTCCCTACGGTGGAGACCGGGGAGGGGCTAACCTCTTTGGAAACTCCGTTGTGGCAGTAGACATCAAGAGTGGTGAGTATGTGTGGCACTTTCAAACCATACATCACGACTTGTGGGACGCTGACCCTCCAGCGCCACCCGCACTGTTCGATATTCAGCGCGACGGAGGCATTGTTCATGTGCTTGGGGTGACCACGAAGTCCGGGTACCTATATATCTTGGATCGTGAGACGGGCGAGCCGCTGTTTGGGGTCGAGGAGCGACTAGTGCCCGACAGCGAGGTTCCCGGCGAGCTTGCGTTTCCGACACAACCGTTTCCTGTGAGGCCTGTGCCTCTGGCCAGGGTAAGCTACGAGCCGGGCGACCTGGTCACCGCTGAAGACACGTCGGTGGAGCACGCTGCAGCCTGTGCGGAGTTGGTCGAAACCGCCGGAGAGATCTACAATGCTGGTCCGTTCACGCCCTGGGTCTATCGCTCTTCTGGGGCATCCCTCCGGACCACCCTCCTGTTTCCGGGACTGGTAGGTGGTCCCAACTGGGGGGGGGTCGCGTTCGATCCGAATTCGGGATATCTCTTCACGTTCAGCCAGGATCTCGGCGCGCTCGGTTGGATGGAAGAGGCGGGGGAAAATTCGCCGCTGCCGTATGAAAGGAGGGGTCCGAGCCCCTCCAGCTTTGATGTCCAGATGGGTGATACACGTTGGCCCTGCCAGAAACCGCCATGGGGTCAGTTGACCGCGGTGAATGGGTCGACTGGGGAGATCATTTGGCAACAGCCGGTTGGCATCACCGAGGGGCTTCCAGCGGAGAGGGAGAATACAGGTCGACCTGGCCGTGCGGGCGCGATTGTCACTGCTAGTGGCCTTCTGTTCGTGGCTGCGACCGATGACAACCGCCTCCGGGCCCTTGAGGTTACGAGTGGTCGGGAACTCTGGGTGAGCAGACTGGATCGAAGAGGAAACGCCACCCCCTCGACCTACTTGGGTCTGGACGGAAATCAGTACGTGGGAGTGGTTGCTACAGACGAAGTGTTGGTGTATCGACTGCCGTGAACTGGGTCGTCCAGTTGAGATTCCTACCCCGAAGCACCCACTTTACGAGGAAATACGTTACGAATGCCTCAACGGACCAGACGAGGTATGTACTGGTATCCTCCCTAGGTTGAGTTCACCAGGGTTTTGGGCACGAGGACCCTCTTATGGAACCGGTTACATGGGCGCGAGATCATCTGAGTAGTCACTCCACGTCAGGAAGGGGAAAGGGACACATGCGACCCTGACACGTTACCTATGTGTCACAGGAGTTCTCACTGAGAGCGGTGGAGGGGTCACATGACTGGTTGCGGGACATAGATTCGCCGGGGTGGCGAAATGGTAAACGCAGGGGACTTAAAATCCCCCGGGAGCGATCCCTTGTGAGTTCGATTCTCACCCCCGGCATCCCTTACGGAATAAGTTCGTAGGAGACGAAACGTATCTGCCGGCCTCGGCTGGTTCCACACCGCCGGCCTCACATCAGACTCAGGACCCACGTGAACAAACCTCCACCTTACCCCCGCGACCCAGGTCCCCATCCAGCCGCTGGAGAAACCCCTAAGGGAAAAAGGATCGGGCTCGTCCTGGGGATCCTGTTCTTTCTCCTAATGCTGGTTCTAGAGCCCATTCCGGAGGATCCGGCAACGAACCGAATGGCAGGGGTAGCACTCCTGATGGCCACTTGGTGGATAACCAACGCGATTCCACTATTTGCGACAGCTCTGCTTCCTCTGGTGCTATATCCTCTTCTGGGGATTGAGAGTGGAGCTTCCACTGCGCCGGTGTACTTCAACAGCACAATTGTCCTGTTCATTGGTGGGTTCATGATCGCCCTCACGATGGAGAAGTGGGATCTTCATCGCCGTATCGCGCTGTGGATTATTGGTAAGATCGGGGGTGGGCCCAGTCGCATCGTACTTGGCTTCATGTTGGCCGCGGCATTTCTTTCGATGTGGGTATCTAACACTGCCACTGCAATCATGATGATGCCAATTGGTCTGGCCATCATTCTCAGAATGGAAGAGGAGTTCGGGAGAGAAGACACTAAAGAGCTTTCGGTCGCGATCATGCTGGGTATAGCCTACGCTTGCTCAGTTGGTGGCGTTGCTACGCTGGTGGGGACCCCACCTAATCTCGCGTTCTCGCGGATCTATCAGATTACTTTTCCCGATGCCCCGGTGATTAGCTTCGGTCAGTGGATCCTAGTGGGACTTCCGATAACAGTCCTGATGCTAGGAGGTATTTGGCTCCTCCTCACTCAGGTCTTCTTTCGAGCCTCGGAGCACATCACGGTGGATCCGGATGTCGTTGCGAGTGAGGTTCGGAAGCTGGGGCCCGTGTCGTTCGAGCAACGTGCGGTAATGGTCGTATTCGCGACCACCGCGTTTCTCTGGGTGTTTCGCAGAAGACTCGAGGTTGGTCCGATCAGTGTCCCCGGATGGTCAGAGGTCCTCCCAAATCCCTCGCTGATTGACGACGGTACCATTGCTATTGCCATGGCCAGTCTTCTCTTTTTCATTCCGACCCGAACTCCCGGGGCTCCTGCTCGCCGCTTAATGGGCTCCGATGTGATTCCAAAACTTCCGTGGAATATCGTTCTGCTCTTCGGAGGAGGCTTTGCTCTGGCACATGGTTTCCAAGTTACTGGCCTGGCGGTCTTCGTCGGAGAGGCATTTATCGGTCTAGCGTCTGTCTCTCCACTCATCCTTGTCGCATTGACCTGTCTCGGCCTTTCTTTTCTGACGGAGCTTACGTCCAACACGGCGACTGCCGAGATGATTCTCCCGATCATGGCGGCAGCAGCCGTCGCCCTAGAGATCAATCCACTCATGCTCATGATCCCGGTGACGATTTCGGCGTCCTGTGCATTCATGATGCCCGTGGCAACACCATCGAACGCCATCGTGTTCGGAAGCGGTCGGGTCACGATCGCCCAAATGGCTAGAATTGGGGTGTTCTTGAACCTGTTCGGTGTTCTCGTAGTGGTGACGGTCTTCTATCTGGTCGGCACGGAGGTTTTCGACATTGATCCTTCTGTACTGCCGACATGGTCTGTTCTGTAGCCGACCTCGTAGGGAAAAGCCCTTTCGGCTGAGAGAGGTCAGCTATGTGCCAACCGGGGAGAAGCCCTATGTTGCGCCATGAAAATGGGTGTTGCTGAAAGGTGGACGTGTGGAAGCGAAGGCGATTCTGAGACTGAGGTCTGAGTCGCGCTACCGATGCACCTGCGGATGAGTCTTAGTGCACCAGAATCAAAACCAAGCCATCTACCTGTCACATGACCACTGCCTTCTCCGACGATAACAGGGTTACCTGGTTTGTCTGCTTCGGTTCACCGTCTGGCCTTTGCCAGGAGATAGTCGAGCGGGATCTGGTAACCTTTCAGCGTTCCGGGCGCAGGGATATCGTACTCGCAAGGGGCATCGGGCCAGATGAAGTTTGTGATGCCAGCCGGGCCAAGGAGGCCTTCGGTGAGTGTCGGGAACGCCTCTGGCAGTCTCCGAACTCCGGTGAGATGTACCGGGTAGAGCTCGAGAGCTTCAGGGGGAGGAAAGATTCCGGTTACCGCCTGACATCTCCTGAGATCGTTCATGTCGTCCTGCCGGCAAAGACCAAGGCTATCGGTCTCCTGACGGACGATGAGCTCGAACGCTTGGTCCGAAAGGCATTTGGGGCTCCGAAGGTTGCCCATGGATAGCGACCGGTCTAGCGTGGAGCTGTACTACAAGAGCGAAGATGGTCCGGCTTACGGGTTCGGTAGGAGGTGGGGTGACATGGGCAGAGGAGTTTCAAGGACAGTGGAAGAAGTGGCTAACCCGAAGACGCAGGGAAGTCTGAGTGGTGGGTGGGGAAGAACAGTAGCGATGCTGGGTGCGGTGCTCGTTTCGGTCTTCAGCCTCGTTCGTTGCTCACCTGGAGACCGTCCTGAAATCCTGGCCCTAGCCACCGCAGGAACAGGAGGAGTCTACTACGTTCTGGGGGGTTCCATTGCTGAGATCTGGAGCCGAGATCTGCCGGACCAGGACGTGGTGGCGGAAGTTACGGGAGGCTCGGTCGAAAACTTGAGCCTCCTGATGGCGGGGCAAGTGGAGGTGGCGTTCTCCATGGGTACTAATGCTCTTGAGGCTCATACCGCCAGGGGTTCCTTTGAGGGAGGGGAGTCCGGACAAATCCTTGCTCTGGTTGCCCTTTACCCGAATATCCTTCATTTGGCGACCCTAGAGGAAACCGGTGTCCGCACGCTCTATGATCTCGTAGGTCGGAGGGTTTCCGTGGGAGCCCCGGGTAGTGGGACGGAGGTTGCCGCTCGGACTCTCCTGGAGGCGAACGGAATCGGATACGATGACTTCGAGCCTCAGCGCCTCAACTTCAATGAGACCGCGAACGCAATCCGCGACGGGAATGTGGATGCCGGATTCTGGAGCGCCGGTCCTCCGACAAGCTCCCTGATGGATCTTGCCACAGCGCGTCCAGTCCACCTTGTTCCTCTCGGAGCAGAAGAGGTGGAGCGCACCGAAGTGATCGATCCGACTGTTCGCCCGGACGTGGTCCCTGCTGGGGCGTACCGTGGACAGGAGCAGCAAGTGCATACGCTGAGCACTCCGAATCTCCTTGTGGTCCCGGCCGACATGCCCGAGGAGCTTGCGTACTCATTGATCCAGGAGTTACTGGAGGCGCGTGAGGAGCTCGAAAGCGTGCACCCGGTGGCGCGTCAGATCTCGGCGGAGTACACGCTCTCAGCGTCACCCATCCCATTGCATCCCGGCGCCGTTAGGTACCTGCAGGACAGTGGCCACGAGGTGCCAGAGCATCTGATCGTCTCCCAGTGAGGACTCTGAGGATCTGGGGTTGAAGGCCAGTCGGCCATTGTATCCATCCTCCGTCAGTAGGATTCCGCAACGGGAGCTGGGCCTGCCCGTCTTCGCGGCCGGGGCCTTTGTCATCCTCGCGATTGTGCTTGTCCTATTTCAACTGTCTGCGGCTGGAATCCGACCAGTCGGACTCTTCTATCAGAGGGGTTTTCACCTCGCACTAGTAGAGATCCTTGCGTTCCTCCTCTTCCCGTGGAGGACCGGACATAAGAGGAGTCTCCGAGGTGGTACCGCCTGGTTTGTGGACGCGGTATTCATTGCTACTTCTGCTTTTACTGCCTTCTATCTTACTCTAAATCTAGATGCTATCGTAGGCAGAGCTGGCATCCCTAGCGCCCTCGATGTCGTTGTCGGTGTAGCGGCAATAGTTACTCTGTTGGAGGCGACCCGCCGAGTGCTGGGTTGGGCGATTTCATCCATCGCGGTTCTCTTTGTCTGCTACGCGTACCTAGGCCCCTTCCTTCCAGGTGTTCTCCGGCACGGAGGATATGGGACGGGCCGGATCGTGGGCCAACTCTACTTGGGTCAGGAAGGCATCTACGGGATCCCCTTGGGGGTCGCTGCCACATTTGTCTTCATCTTCATTCTCTTCGGAGCACTCCTAGAGGTCACGGGCGCAGGGCAATTCTTCATGGATTTAGCTTATGCCATGACGGGGAGGCAGTCGGGGGGGCCTGCTAAAGCGGCGGTAGTGGCCTCTGCCGCCATGGGTTCTATCTCCGGAAGTGCGATCGCGAATGTGGTGACCAGTGGGGCCTTCACTATTCCACTCATGAAGAGGGTTGGGTACCGTCCAGAGGAGGCTGGAGGGATAGAGGCAGCTGCAAGCACTGGAGGTCAAATCCTCCCACCCATCATGGGAGCTGGCGCCTTCCTCATTGCTGAATACACCGGGCTACCCTACTTGGAGGTCGTCAGGGCAGGTTTACTTCCTGCCATTCTTTACATGGGGACTGTATTCGTCTTTGTGCATCTGGTGGCGGTAGCGAGAGGTCTTCAGGGGATTCCCGCCTCGGAACTCCCCGGTTTCGGGACGACGATGGCGAAGGGATGGCACTACCTTCTATCGCTGATAGTGCTTATCGGAGCCCTTCTCATGGACCTGTCTGTGGCCCGAGTTGGATTCCTGTCTTGCCTGGCGGTTGTCACGCTGGCTGGTGGGCGGGCTACTTGGGACCGGCTCATGCGGGTAGAGGGTCTAGAACAGGGGCTGGGAAAACTAAGGCGACAGTCCTCGTACGAGTGGCTTGAGGGTGGGATCGCGCGGGCTGTGGACGGTTGCGTACTTGCTGGCCGAAATGCCCTTCCTGTTAGCTTGGCGTGTGCGGTGGCAGGCATCATTGTCGGTATCGTTGGACTGACCGGATTGGGCCTCAATTTCTCTGCCGTCATGCTTTCTTTTTCTCAGGGCAACCTACTCCTGGCCCTCATTCTGCTCCTCCTTGCTAGCCTGGTGCTGGGGATGGGGCTTCCGGTTACTGCCAGCTATATAGTCCTGATTGTTCTCGCCGGTCCAGCTCTTGTGAATGAGTTCGGACTCCCAGTCCTCACTGCTCACCTGGTTGTGTTTTGGTTCTCTCAGGACTCAAACGTGACTCCTCCTGTCTGTTTAGCCGCCTACGCGGCTGCCGGTGTGGCTGGATCCGATCCCATGAGAACCGGTCTTCACGCATGGAAGTATGCGAAGGGTCTCTATCTGATTCCCTTGCTGATGGTTGTGCATCCGGAGATCGTACTTGGTGGCCCGGCATTTCTGGTGATTGGAAAGGGGATCATGGCCATGGTGGCCCTTTCCGCGTTCGCTGCGGCCCTACAGGGGCATGCGCTTCGTCCCCTTACGGGTAGTGGCCGACTCCTGCTGCTTGTGGCGGCCGTTTCGGCCTTTCACCCTTCCTTCCTCGTGGGAGGCTTAGGGGTCATGGTAGCAGTTGGCTATGTTCTGAAAGACTTACGTAAGACGAAGGTTTTGGGAGTCACTTGAAGGAGGGCTCTCGTCCGCTCTGGTGATTCGCCGACTGCAGGCGCTTGATTGACAGCCTCCCGATCCGGGAGCAATGTGATGATGAAGACGAGTCCACTTATTACCGCCGTGGAGGTTCTATGTTCGTCCGTCAGAGGTGTTCTCCTGTGGCATTGCTAGTCGTCCTGGCGATCCTTGCCACGGGCTGCTCCGCTCCTCCTGTACCCGGTGACGTAGAGGAAATGGCCCGACGGTCACTGGCTCAGATTGATGGTGACCTAGAGATTCCCGGGCTAAAGGAGTCGGTCGAAGTCATTCGGGACGAGTGGGGGATTCCACACATCTACGCTCAGAATGACGATGATCTTTTCTTTGCGCAGGGATACGTGATGGCTCAGGACCGACTTTGGCAAATGGAGATGTGGCGTCGCTGGCACGAGGGCCGACTCTCTGAGATCTTCGGTCCCGAGGCGCTCGAGTACGATCGGCGAACCCGACTGATGATGTTTCGGGGTCCCTGGGACGAGACTGAGTGGACGAGCTACCATCCGGATGGACATCGCCTTTTCACCGCGCACGCCAACGGTGTGAACGCCTACATTGAGCAGAATCGAGAGAATCTCCCGATGGAATTTCAGTTGGCTGGCCTCGAGCCGGATCCGTGGACGCCCCAGACGGTTCTATTGCGCTGGGCGGCTCTGGCCGTGCCCAGTGTTAGAGGTCACGCACTGCATGAAATTCAACTCGCGATGAATGTGGCCGAATTCGGAGTGGAAGAGGCCAACCGCCGATTCGCTCCCGATCCCTGGGATGATCTGGAAATCCCCGAAGGCCTGGACGTCAGCATAATCACGCAGGACGTGCTGGATGCGGCGCGGGCGGGCGACGGAGATCCCTTCGTGACGGGGAGGCTTCCGGCATTAGATGTGATCGAGTCCTATCGAGGACTTACGTCTGGAGTCCGTACGGCTCAAGTGTCCCCAAGGGCGATTGCCACTGAGGGGAGTAATAATTGGGTGATGAGTGGGGAGCGCTCGCCGACGGGGAGCCCGATTCTCGCGAATGACCCCCACAGGCGCATTGAGATGCCGGCACTACGCTACTTCGTGCATCTGAACGCACCTGGATGGAATGTGATTGGTGGAGGAGAACCCCCGTTCGCCGGTGTAGATGCGGGCAGCAACGAACGGCTGGCGTGGGGTTTCACCTTCGCGGGTACCGATATGGTCGATGTGTTCGTCGAGGAGATGCATCCGGAGGACTCGAATCTCGTTCGGTGGATGGGGAACTGGGAGCCACTGCGCATCATCGAAGAGGAGATCCAGGTCAAAGGCCAGGAGCCGGAGCGGGTCGTGTTGAAGTTCAGCCGTCATGGCCCCGTCTTCTATGAGGACCTTGAGAACCGCCGAGCGTACGCGGTGCAGTCCGTCGTGCAGTACCCTGGAACCGCCGCGTACAAGGGAAGTTTTCAGCTCGCCCAGGCCGACAGTTGTGAGGACTTCTTCGAGCGGGCTAACCATTGGTTAGTGCCTACCCATAACCTGATCTGTGGCGATGTAGAAGGTAACATCGCCCTTCAGGTCACGGGGCTCACACCTGATCGGGACGGCTGGAACGGTCGACTTCCGGTGCCGGGAACTGGCGAGTACGAGTGGAGAGGCTTCCGTGATGATCTCCCCCGTGAGTTCAACCCGGAGAGAGGGTACATTGCCACTGCCAACAACAACACGCATCCCCCGGGCTACCAAGGGCGGCCTGTCTTCTACCACTCGTCTAGGGGCGTGGAGACATCACGGATTGAAAGGCTTCACCAGATCTTCGGATCTGGCGAGAAGTTATCGGGCGAAGATCACAAGCGAATCCAGCATGACACATACCTACTCGCTGCTGAGCGAGACATCCCGGCATTCGAGGGCTGGTCCTCGGACAATGCTGACATCGAGTGGGCCCGGAACCTAATCGCGGAGTGGGACGGGCAGCTCACAAAGGAGAGCACCGCGGGGGCGATCTATGTCCGATGGAGTGACGAGGTGGACGATCGGGCGATAGACTCTGCCACGCCACTCCCGGAACGACGCGTGTTGATTGAGCAAGGCCTCGAGGACGCCCTGAGTCGATTGACTAGCGAACTCGGCGCCGACCGAGGTCAGTGGCGTCATGGTCG
>CAZJIM010000042.1:0-15948 GCA_964546115.1 uncultured Gemmatimonadaceae bacterium
CGCAACAGGGGAAACGACAGGCGGCCTTTGACCAAGTTGCTCAGGACCTCTTGGTACGGCTGGCATAATAAGTGTCTATCTATGGTTGTCCCATCAAAAGACGGATTTGTCGAACAGCCGCGTCGACTTTGAGTTGAAGACCGTTCCTTCCATACTCTGTGGTTGCGCGGGTCGGATCGCCTGTCATATCACTCCACTCAGGGCCGCTTGCTCTCGCCAGTTCATCCATTCGGACGTGTTCTGGAGCTACAAATAGTAGTTCAGAGGTAGTATCTACACTGGCGTGGGAGCCTATGCTCTCATCGGTCTCCCCCTGTTCCATCAACCACTGGGCGAAACCATTGTTGTCATAGTAGTCGTCGACAAAATGTATGCGGGTCGTCTCTTCTTCCCACTCCAGATTGAGTTGCTCCGCCACCGCCTCCAAGCCAGCGAGATTTCCTCCACTGTCCGCGATGAACACGATGTCACTGAACCCGTGAACCCGGAAGCTCCGTGCCGCATACTCGATGAGCTTCATGAAATATTCGTTTGGAAGCGTAATTGTCCCCGGGTATCGCATATGACCCGACGGGGGTTCGACATCACCCTCAGGTACATAGGTCACAACCGGAGCCACCAGGGTGCTCCCCAGACTGCGCGCTATACGTTCGGACGCATAGTTGACGATGTATTTGTGTTTCCCAATGGCCAGGTGCGGACCATTCTGCTCAGTCCCCGCCGTAGGAAGAATGATCGTGGTGTAGCCACCGGCGATCAGATCTCCCACTTCAATCGTCGTTAGTTCTTCGAGGAATACGCTTCGGCCTTGTTGTGCATCGACCGGGTTAGCCAGGAGCAGAGCTGCCGCGATACTAGAAATTAGGGATCTCATTTCGTCCGCCTAAAGGTTGGATAACAGAGGGTGTCTAACTCTTCGTGAACTCAGCCCGGTTCGAACCCTCAGAATGTATAACCCCGATGGGCTTTTCCTTTTCCTTGCTCCGTATATTCACGATGCGCATCTTTCGGACTGGCTCCCCTCCCAATAATCCACTGACCCAGCTCATCCAGAGGAACCTCATGCTACACCATCCAACAAAATGGAGCGCCACACACCGGAAATTACTCGGAGGATTCGCTCCGGCACTCCTCAGTGCGATCGCCTCCTCGGGCTACCTTATACTTATCGGGGCCGTCCATGTTGCCAGCGCCCAAGAAGTCGCACCCTCAGTCAGCCAAGCTGAGTATGATCGATGGCAAATGGAGCTCTCGAACTGGGGCCGGTGGGGACCGGATGATGAAATTGGGGCTCTCAACCTGATCACTCCGGAAAAACGGCTGGCTGCGGCGGCCCTGGTTCAGGAAGGGATTATCGTGTCTCTCGCAGCGACTGCGCAGACCGAACAGACTATCGACAACCCCTGTCCAATCGAGTGGGAGATGGCGAGCCTGGGCCCAACCGGGGCTACCGACAGGGTGGCGTATCGTTGCATCCATGGTCCTGGAACGACTCATATCGATGGCTTCGGCCATCGCTTCTTTGACGGCAGGATGTGGAATGGCGATTCGGTCTCGGAGTTCATTACTATAGAGGAGGGCGCGAAGAAGAACTCAGTCCTCACGATGAAGGACGGAATCGTGACCCGTGGCGTACTGTACGATATCCCAAGACTCAAGGGAGTGCCGTACCTGGAGCCAGGGACCCAAATCACTGTAGAGGATCTCGAAGCGTGGGAGGCTCAAAGCGGCGTCCGGGTGGGTGCGGGTGATGCGATGCTCCTACGGTGGGGCCGCTGGGCCAGGCAGGACGCGATCGGGCCGTTCGACACTGGGGCTGAGGCGGCGGGATTGGATAACTCGGTGATCCCTTGGCTGAAGGACCGGGACGTTGCGATCATCGGATGGGAGACGCCGGGCTACATGCCACAACCCCCGGGCGACCTGCCCAGGATCGCCTTGCACGACTTCGCCTTGACGATGCTAGGCGTACACCTACTGGACCGGGCCGACTTCGAAGCGCTGAGTGAGATGGCGGCGGCCCAAGAGCGGTGGGAGTTCATGCTAACCATCGCCCCTCTTCCAATCCCGAACGGTACTGGCTCCCCCGTTAACCCCATCGCCATGTTCTGAGTAATCGGTCGGGTGGGTTATGTAGAGGATTCCCTTACAAGTGGATCGGGATTATCCCTTTCCTCCTTCAATCCTAATCTTAATTAAATGGGCTGTTGATCTCCTCCACCCACGAAGTGAAGGGAAATCAATGATCACGGGGTTCTGTCCGCCTAACTCCTCGCGAACTCAATTCCAGTTTGGACCCTCCAGAGCGCTGCGTACACGCCATCCCTCGCGATTAACTCATCGTGGCTTCCTAATTCAACCACCGTACCGGTCTCAAGAACGCAAATCTGGTCGGCGGATCGGATCGTAGACAGACGATGCGCGATGGCGATCGTGGTCCGGTCTCGGGAGATCCGGTCGAGCGAACGCTGGATGGCGGCCTCCGTCTCGTTGTCCACTGCGCTGGTTGCTTCATCCAGAATCAGTACCGGTGGATCCTTTAGGATTGCTCGGGCGATTGCAATACGCTGCCGTTGCCCTCCAGAAAGTTTTTGCCCTCGCTCCCCAACGATCGTGTTGTAGCCTCCTGGTAGACGCTCAATGAAGTCATGGGCCTCAGCAAGACGTGCCGCACGCTCGATCTGATCATCCGCTGCCTGCCAACTCCCGTAGACGATGTTTTCCCGAACCGTTCCTTGGAAGAGAAAGACATCCTGGCTCACCAACCCCACCAGTCCACGAAGATCTTCCAGGCGGATCTCGCGGGTGGGTATTCCGTCGAGTGTAATTCTTCCTTCCGCAACCGGGTAAAGTCGCAGCAATAACTTGACGAGCGTACTCTTTCCCGATCCGGTCGAGCCCACGACGCCAAGCGTCTGGCCGGCCGGAATAGAGAGGGAAACGTTTCGAAGCACCTTCGGGCCACCGTCGTACGCAAAAGTCACGTTCTCGATCTCAATAGCTCCCTGAACCTCTGACACTCTGAGCGACCGCGTCCCGGGATGGATCTCGAAAGGTGTATCCAGTAACGCCATGACACGATTTGTGGAGGCCATGGCCCGCTGGTACTGGTCGAGCGTCTCGCCTAGGCGCGTGAGTGGCCACAAGAGGCGCTGTGTCAAGAAGACGAGGACGCTGTAGGTCCCTACCGAGAGCCGTCCCTCGACCGCCTCCACCCCACCGTAGAGCAGCGTTGCGGTGAAGCCGAAGAGGATCACGATCCGGATCAGGGGCACGAAGGCAGAACTGACCCGGATGGCGCGGCGATTCGCGTCGCGATAGGAGGCGCTCTCCCGCCCCACCTGCCCGACCTCATACGCCTCGGCGGTGAACGCCTTGATCGTGGTGATACCACCGAGATTGTTGGAAAGTCGGGCGTTTAGAACACCGACCCGTTCTCGAACGTTGGCATAATACGGCATCAGGAGCCGTTGGAATCGGATGGACCCCCAGACGACCACCGGCATGGGAAGAATCGCCATCCATGCGACGGAAGGGGCGAGAAGCAAGAACGCAAGCCCGATTACGACCACGGTCGTGGTAACCTGCAGGAGTTCGTTCGCTCCGATGTCGAGGAAACGCTCTAGCTGGTTAATATCATCGCTCAGGATCGACATGAGCCCGCCCGTGCTCCGCTCCTCGTAATACGCGAGTTCTAGTCCCTGGAGGTGGCGGTATGCATCGACGCGGAGTTCGTGTTGGACGGTTTGCGCCAGGTTTCGCCAAAGGAGCGCGTAGGTATACTGGAACACTGACTCCAGAATCCAGACGACGAAGGTGACGCCGGAGAGGACTAGGAGTTGAAGCCAGACATCGACGATTCCGAATCCCGCAAGAAAGGAGTTCTCCTGCTGCACGATCACGTCGACCGCCGCACCGATTAGCACGGGAGGGCCTAGGTCGAAGACCTTGTTCAGAACCGAGCAGACGGAGGCAAACAACATCTGCCGGTGATGGGGAGCGGCGTAGCTCAGTAGGCGGCGTAGTGGATGCTTCGCTACATACCGCTCAGGAGCCTGAAAACGGTTCGACATTCAGCAATCGGCTATTGAAAGGGGCAATGTGCGCCCGGTAATCTGGCTCGTTGAGACCCGGAGGGCTACCGGCCGATCCTCCCCCATTAGCTTCTGTCAAACCCAGCGTAAAAGTCTGGACTCTACCGAGAACCCGGGGCCACATACCGCGAGCAGTCCGTATTCACCGAATCTCATGCTGTCCCTCCGGAACTCTTCATCGAGGACAAGGAAGCGATAGCGCTGGACATGTTGCCGAACCACCGAAGGGCGGCATAGCTCGAGCCGAATTCTTCCATATCCCTTTCGATATAGGAAGTCTTGCCGGCGACATCTTCTTCTGCCAGCCATATCGCGTCCTCTTGAGTCATCCCGTAAGAAGGGACTACGGTCCCGACCGAAACGATACTTGGCCTTCACCAATCCCTGTGACAACTGCGGGTTCAGAACACCCAGCCCACGATCACGAAACCGAGCAGCAAAAGAATCCCAAACCCGATGGCGAGCACATTAAAGTAGCGATCGATGAACTGGCTCACGGGGGCCCCGAACTTCCAGATCAATCCGGAGATCAGGAAAAACCGAAGACCACGACTGAGGATGCTTGCGATCACAAAGATCTGGAATTGGATCGCGAACACGCCAGCGGCGAGTGTGAACACCTTGTATGGGATCGGGGTGAGTCCGGCCAGAAACACAGCCCAGAAGTCCCATCTTTCGTAGAGATCCTGGACGGTTGAGAAGGCTTCCGGTGTGACCCCGGGTACCCAGGTGAAGAAAAAATCTCCGAGAAGGCTCCAGGCTCCCCAGCCCAAGAGATATCCGACGACTCCCCCCATCACCGATGCAACAGTCCCCCAAGCGGCAAAGCGAAGCGAACTATGCGGGGCACCGAGACAGAGCGCTATCAGAAGTGGATCGGGCGGAATTGGGAAGAAGGATGCCTCCGCAAAGCAGAGTACTACCAGAGCCGGAACACCATAGGGGGTGTGTGCCCAGCCAAGGACCCAGTCGTAGAGTCGTCGGAGAACTCTGAGGTCACTCATATCTGACCATACTTTCACCCCATCCCTGGCTTCCCACGAGGGGTACGAACGTGCACTCATCTCGGACCGCATCTTGGCTAAATTCCTTTCCTTCTCTGCGGATCAGGATCAACTCCTGCCTTTTCCTCGACCCGACCGGGATCAACATTCTACCGTCCTCTGCCAGTTGATCGAGAAGTGCCGCCGGAACGGCCGGGGAAGCTGCGGAGACTATGATGAGGTCGTACGGAGCAAACTTCTTCCATCCGATGGATCCGTCGCCGACCAAAAGAGCGACGTTTTGGAGTTCCAGCACATCAAGAGCCTTGCGCGCTCTAACCGAGAGCTCGCGAACCCTCTCCACCGAGTAGACGCGATCCGATGCAAGGGCCAGCAGCGCCGTGAGGTAGCCGCTTCCGGTGCCGATCTCCAGCACGCGGTCATCGGAAGTCGGCTGGAGAATCCGAAGATAGGACGCCTGAAGGGATGGCTGTGACGCCGTTTGCCCGTACCCGATAGGGATCGGGGCATCTTCATACGCTCGAGTCCGTACACCCTCTGGAACAAAGAGATGTCTTGGCACTCGGTCGAAAAGCTGCAGGATCTCCAGTTCTTTGATCCCAGCGTCTCGGATATCCTCGATGAGCTTTCGACGATAGCCAACGAACTGCAGATCGCTCAGAGGTCCAGGTTCCAACCTCGGATCTCCTCGATAATGCGATAATTCGTCAGATCTAGGTGCAGAGGAGTGACAGAAATGTATCCATCCTCAATGGCCCTGAAGTCGGAGTCCTGGTTTCCCCTCCACGTCGTCGCCCCTCCGCCTATCCAAAAGTACTCCTTTCCGGAGGGGTCTTCAGCTCGGGTCAGGGAACCCGAGTATCTTCTCTGGCCGAGGGACGTGATTCGCACACCCCTAACTTCATCCGGCGTCACAGGGGGAAGGTTCACGTTCAACAGGGTCGACTGTGGAAACTCCTCGCTCTGGGCCACCCGTTCCAAGAGACGGGCCAGTATCCTCTCCCAGGCCTCGATAGACTCGAAGTCGTCACCCGTGTAGGAAATTGCAACTGCGGGAACACCCAGAACAGTCGCCTCCATGGCTGCCGCCACGGTACCCGAATAGAGAACGTCCTCCCCCATGTTGGTTCCGTGGTTAACCCCCGAGACACAGATGTCGGGTCGTTCATCCAGTAGAGCGTTGACAGCGAGGATCACACAGTCCGTTGGAGTCCCGTCGACGACGAGTGTACCGTCCGATGTCTCCCGGCTACGTAGTGGTCGGTGGATCGTGAGGGAGTTGCTCGTTGCACTCTGTTCTCGGTCCGGCGCGACGACGGTCACTGTTCCCAGTGTCTTGGCTGCGGCCGTTAGAACTCTGAGTCCAGTGGCGAGAAAGCCATCATCGTTGGTGCAGAGGATCCGCATTGTCAGGTGAGCAGTTTCCTGACGTGCTCGAGCTCCTCCGTAATTCCACTCAGAATCTCAGGTACGAGAGCATTGCGGCGTTCCTCCTCTAGATCCCCAGCCCTTCGCACCCCTTGGATCTTCCGGTTCGCACCCTCGATCGTGTATTTCTCCTCGTAAAGCAGGCGTTTCAGAAGATGGATGAGCTCCACTTCCTCCGGCCGGTAGACCCGATTTCCCCCCTTATTCTTCGTGGGGCGGAGCGCTGAGAACTGGGTCTCCCAGTATCGCAGGACATGGGGCTTTAGGCCCGTGAGGTTACACACGTCTCCAATCGAATAATAGGCCTTCTTGATGATGGGATCCTCTGCCATGGCTCCTCTCTGTTTCCCGAGCTAAGATGTCTTTACCTACTGACTTCCACCGTGCTGTCCGCCTCCGACCTAGGATCTCGAAGCATGAGATCCCTAACGGCATCCAGCGGGGCTTTCCCCTCTTTCAGAATCGCGTACACTTGACTGACGATCGGCATCTCAACATCGAAGCTCTTTGCCAGCCCGTGTGCAGCAGAGGTCGTACGGACACCCTCCACCACAGCCGTCATCTCCGAGAGTATAGTCTCAAGGCTTTCGCCCCTGCCCAGCCGCATACCGACCATCCGGTTCCGCGAGAGCTCCCCCGTGCAGGTTAGGACCAGATCTCCGATCCCTGCCAGGCCGTAGAAGGTGGAGGGCTTGGCGCCCATCGCCACCCCGAGTCGGGTAATCTCCGCGAGTCCTCGGGTGAGGAGTGCAGCTTGGGTGTTGTGCCCAAAATCCAGCCCGGCGCAAACCCCCGCAGCAAGAGCGATCACATTCTTGAGGGCTCCGCCGAGTCCCACTCCCACCACATCTGGATTGGTATACACTCGAAAGGTCGGAGATCGAAACACTCGCTGCACTTCGAGGCGGGCCTCGGCGGATTCACTTGCTGCAACGATGGCTGTTGGCTGTCCTCCTGCGACTTCGGACGCGAACGACGGGCCGGATAGCAGAACCAGCCGCTTGGCCACCTGGGGTGAAAGGATCTCTTCAAGGACCTCGTCCATGCGCCTAAGCGTCTGGATCTCAATCCCCTTGGACGCACTGACCACCAGCGCTCCAGGGTCCACAGCTGGAGCGGCCTCCCTCATAACCCGGCCCACGAATTGTGCTGGGCTCACGGAAACGATCAGTTCCGCGCCGGACACGACCTCGTCCAACTGGTTCGATACTCGGATCTCGGGCGGAAAAGCGATGCCTGGCAGATAGCTTCGATTTTCTCCCAATTCTTCGATGGAGCGAGCCAGATCTTCCTCGTAGCTCCACAGCCTCACGCGGTGCCCGTTTCTGTGCAGTAGATGGGCCAGGGCGGTCCCCCAGCTGCCTGCGCCGACCACGGCGGCATCGACGAGGCGGCCCTTCGAGGTCATCTCTTGCCACCTTTTCCGAAACGCCGCTCTTCACCTCGGATGAGGCGTTGAACATTCCCGCGGTGTGCGAAGATGATGAAAGCTGCGAGCACCACGGTGAAAGTTAGTATGGACAGTCCTCCGTCGTGAGGCGTCAGGAGAACCGCGATCGGAAGAGTGACCGCCGCGAGGATAGCGCCCAGGGAGACGTATCCTGTAGATAGCACTGTGGCTAACCAGACGCCAAGTCCGATAAGCGCGGTCCAGGGAGCTAGCGCCAAAAAGACACCGCCGCTTGTCGCGACCCCCTTCCCTCCACTGAACCCAACCCAGAACGAGAACATGTGACCCACGATCGCTGCGGCTCCGTAGCTGATTGCCCACTCGGACGATGTCTCCGAGGTGATTAGAGGCAAGAGTACCACGGGCGCCCATCCCTTTAGCGTGTCAACGACGACGACGGGAGCCGCTGCCTTCCACCCGAGCACTCGGTAGGTGTTCGTAGCTCCGAGGTTACCGCTTCCCTCCTTGCGCAGGTCCCTACCATAGAGTCCACGGGCTACCCAGTACGATGTGGGCGTGGCCCCTGCTACATAGGCGATCAAGATGAGAAGAAGCTGGATGCTCAAGGGGCACGTCCTCGTTCGGGATGGGATCTCCTCAAGCGAACCCTGATCGGAGATCCTTTGAACCCCCAGGCAGCTCGAAAACCATTCTGGAGAAAGCGGACATAATGTGCCGGGACCTCTCGAGGCAGATTGGAGAAGATCACGAAAGTCGGTGGCTCCACCTCGCCCTGAGTTCCGTAGCGGAGCCGCACCTGTCGTCCACGCGAGTGGGGGGGTGGCTGACGCCGAACCAATCCTTCCAAGACTTCATTCACTTCGTGCGTGGGGATCCTCTTTCGACGCTCATCCGCGACCTTCAATAGCAGATCCAAACTCTTTCGCACTCTCTGGCCAGTTAAAGCGGAAAGGAAGAGGACTGGAACGCCCCGGAGAAAGGGTGCTCGCTGGCACATCACTTCTTCGAACTCCGGCGCGGAGTGGTGGTCCTTCTCCACCAGATCCCATTTGTTGACCCCAAGCAGTACTCCACACCCCGCCTCCCAAGCCGCTTCCAGTATCTTCAGGTCCTGATTGTGAACACCCTCAGAGGCATCCACAAGAACGAGACACACATCGGCCTCTCGGATCACCCGATGGGTGCGAAGGACAGAGTAATACTCTATCGACCCTCGCACGCGAGAGTGCCGTCGAAGTCCGGCCGTATCCACGAACACCAGACGCTGCCCATGGTATTGTAGCCAGGAGTCGATAGGATCTCGGGTCGTGCCAGGAACATCGCTCACGACTACCCGGTCCTCTCCAAACAGCCGATTGACCAACGACGACTTGCCGACGTTCGGTCGTCCCAAGACCGCAATCCGAAGATCGGCCTCATCTTCCGCTCTGGCTATCTCCGGAATTTTGGACACCACAATGTCAAGAAGGTCTCCAGAACCTTTCCCGGAGAGCGAGCTCACCGGGAAAGGTTCTCCGAGTCCCAGGCGCCAGAAGTCGTGGTGAGCCTGATCAGCAGGTAGGTTATCCGCCTTATTCACGACCACAATAATGGGGCGCCTAGAGTCACGCACCACGTCGGATAACCGCTCGTCCAGGGGATGAACCCCGGCCTTTCCGTCGACCATGAGCAGGACTAGGTCCGCCTCCTCGATCGCAGCTAACGCCTGGTTACGGACCAGGACATCGAGAGGCTTATCGCTACCCTCGATCACTCCCCCAGTGTCAACAAGGAAAAACTCGTTACCTGCCCAGTCAGCCGGAGCGAAATTTCGATCGCGGGTAACTCCAGGATGGTCGTCCACAATCGCCGTTCGATGACCAAGCACTCGATTGAAGAAGGTGGACTTTCCCACATTAGGGCGTCCCACCACAACCACCACCGGTAATCGTCGACTCACAAAGCACCGAGGGCTTGGGTGATCTCATACCCAGGAACCACGCGCGCTGGGAAGAGCTCCCGACGGAAGTCATCCAATGAGACCGAATCGATGAAGAGATCGTCCTGATTCAGTGCCTCCGAGGGAATCATGACCAAGTCCTGATCGGAAAGGTCGGTCACTGCCTCAAGCAGATCATGGCCTCCCAGAAGCCCGGCAACTGTGACCGTCTCGCCGTAGAACTGATTCCGTACGCTTCTTACCTGGATTTCCGCCCCAGTGACTCCCGCCAGCCGAGGTGAAAGGTCGGAAAGGAAGGGCTCCATCGATCGGCCCGTGAACAACCGAATACGCTTTTGGGAAAGATCTGGAAGGGAGCCCATCCCTTGCTCAAACCCGTCAAGGAAATGCCGGATTGCTCCGACTCCGTTTTCCGTCAAGGCCAGGTCGTCGTAGTATTCCCCTGGCGGCAGCTCTCTTTCCGCGGTGAGGAACAGCTCGTCCGCAGCGTAACACCATCCATATCCCCTCTCTCTGAGGGACGAGGCACGAGCTTTCTCCACTGAGTCTATAGCGGCGGATGCCTCGTCTTGGGTCAGTAGTCGTACCGGACGGTTCACGTTGTATTTTGTAAGGCCAACCGGCACCACTGAAAGGGTCCGGATTCCACGGCCTAACCCATAAAGGTCCTCTATCGTACGCTCCAAGTGGACTCCGTCGTTCCAGCCGGGACAGAGGACAATCTGAGTGTGAACCTCAAGACCATGGCCAGTGAGAAACCTGAGTTGATCCATGACAAGACCGGCGCGCACGTTCTTCAGGAGTCTGATGCGAACCGCGGATTCGGTTGCATGTACGCTCACGTAGAGTGGTGAGAGCCGTTGGTCTACGAGGCGTTGGAGTCCCCGCGGCCCAAGGTTTGTCAGGGTGACGTAGCTTCCATATGTGAATGACATTCTGAAGTCATCATCCCTAACCCAAAGACTGTCACGCACATCTGAAGGATTTCCATCAATAAAGCAGAATACGCATTCGTTCGCGCATTCCCTGATCTTATCGGGCTCGGGCAAAATTCCGAGAGAGTCGCCCGGCTCCCGTAAAATCTCAAGAACCGTCCGGACGCCATACGGATCCACCGTCTGGATCTCTAGCTCAGCATCGGCCTGGAGAAAGGTCAGATCAATTGCATCCCGTACGCGCTCGCCGTTGATACGCACAATCCGGGTGCCAATACTTAGGTGGAGTTCCTCCGCAATGCTTCCCGACTCTATTCCACCGATACGAACCACGAGAGAAATGCCTCCTGCGAGGGTGCCGCATGGACCGGAGCTGATCCGGGATGGGCTACTCCGGAGCAGCGGGAAAGAGACCTCGAACGGCCAAAAAACATAGTGGCTTGTAGAGCCCTACTCAACGATATCTTTTATAAGTCGAGTGATCGTCGAGCAGTTCAGATTCCGAACTGCAAGGTGTGGGAGTACTTTATCAGGATCGTCCGCTCATCGCTCATAGGACGCACCGGATCGAAAGAGTTCGGGCTAGTAACTAGGCCTTCGTTCCAAACGATGTAAAAGTCGTTCCCTTCCCGGGGATTGAAGCGGAAACGAAGATTTGCGATGACCGCATTCTCAGTCTTGCTGTACTGAACAAATCCGATGGCAGAGGTCTGGGTCGAAAGCATTACTTGCGCCCGAAGCTGAACGAGGTGAGCCGTGAAGTCCTCATTGCGGTCGGGGAAGATCACGCGGTCGATCCGGTAGTTTGCGGCGAGGTTCAAATGCACGGACGGATCCCAGATCGGCCCAACCGACACCGCGACCTGCCGTCCGTCGAAGAACCGCCCCATCTCGACTGCTGCAGTGGTCCGAACCCGGTCTCCCGGCGGCCCCGAGTAGCGAAGGAGAGCTGCGGCGAACCTGTAGGTACCCGCCGGAACTGAGGTGCCCGCCGGGAGGGAGAATGGCGACTCCAGATTCTCGTAACGAAAGGGTACGGAGAGGGTTATCCGGTCCTGTCTCCATGTCTGCAAGACAGCCGTGGATCCGATTTCCACCGTCTCGATAGTTCCATCGCTATTACGACGGAATACTGCTCCTTCCATTTCGAAAGCGTAAGTGAATAGTCGTGCTCCGGGTCCCGGCCGCCACCCATACCCCAAGTTGGCCTGTCCCCTAGCATAATCCCGTCGTTGGAGGAAGCCCATCTCCGGATTGAAGGTGTTCCCTACCCGTGCTAGGTCGAGGGCATAGGTGAGCCCGTCTACCCCCCGGCGCTCCCAGTTCAACCGCACCAGGCCGCGCTCTAAAGGCCTGATCAACTTACCCGGGGAAAAAGACTGCTCCTGATCGTCGAAACTCTGGGCCCAATTGAGGACGAGATACTCATCGCCGACGAGTCGAAAGATCGCATCAGCACCATATACGATGTTCTTCTCTCCACCCGAACCCAACCGGCTCGTAAGGATGCCCCCTACATAGGAGTTGGGGTTTAGCACACGACGCCGGAGGCGTGCGACTCCCATATTCTCCGAGGGAAGAAGCTCAGACTCTGCCGTCTGCAGGTCCAGAACGCCGACATCCCATTCTCCCACCCGACCTACCATGCGGCCGCCTCCAAGAATTCGGACTGGCCTCCCTCCAGCCAAGCCTACCGTCCGGGAATGGAAGAGTCGATCCTGTCCTCCAAGCGAGTACTCGAAGTTCGATGCTCGCTCCTGGAAGAAGCGCCGCTTCTCTGGGAAGAATAGGGAAAATCGGCTGAGATTCACCTGCTGGTCGTCAGCCTCCACCTGGGCAAAGTCAGTGTTTGCCGTGACGTGCAGGGTGAGGTTAGAAGTGAGGCCGTACCGAAAGTCTAGCCCTGCTTCTCCCACCCGATCATTGGCACGATCATATCTCGTTCCCAGACTGTCTAGGCCATGGCTGTAACCTCCTCCAGCGAGGGTATACGGTGTCAGGTAACCCGGTTTACGCTGCTCCTCCATCCCTTCAAGTACGATCTTACGCATCCGGGACGGCTGGGTGTGAGCAGTGTTCGAACTCTCGGGGGAGATGGCCGGGTGGATGTGCCGCTCGTTCTTGCGTGAGATGTTTCGAAGCATCGACACGCCCATGATCACACGTCCGTCGATTGCCTGAAAGAGGAAGCTGGAAAAGGGGATCCGAAGTTCGGCATACCATCCGTGTTCATCCCTGAAAACTGCCGCATCCCAAAAGGCGTCCCAGCTGTTGTCCGACCGCTGCCCATCGTTCGTGCGTTGGGAGTCAGACCGATTACCCGACGGGCTAGTCTTGAACTGAAGTGCATTCTCTTCGTCATTGAAAGAGTCAATGTAGATCGCACAAAAGTCACTTCTGTACCCCGTTTCGTCCCGCTCGAGAGAAAACATACGGATGCCGTTGGGGTCCGAGTCATATGCCTGGCACGAGAAGTAGAGGTACTCGGCATCGTAGGCGATCCGAAATTCAGTCAGCTCCGTAGGTGGAGCACCAAACGTAGGTACATGTGTGAAGGCCGGCAGGGGATCGATGGCCTTCCAAGCAGGCTCGTCTGCCCTACCGTCCAGGGTGATTGCTCCCTCGATCCGAGGCACGAAGTGCGGGGACTCACCCGGCCTCGCAGAAGAGAGCTGCGCTTCGGCCGTTGTAGGAGCGCCGATCAACCAGACTAGGGCAAACACTTCAGCGGCGGAGACCAGATTCCACCGAAGAAGCGGCAGGATAACTACACTGCGGGTGACCGCTCTGGAAATCCGTGAGGGATTGGCCATGTCTGGCCAACCGGATTCGAACCGGCGATCCTCAACTCGGGAAACGAGAATCAGTTCCCCTTTCAAAACTGCAAGGGTGCGGGGCACGTGTTGCCCCTATTCTCCCCTCTGACCCATGCAGCCAGTTCCTGCCATTCCGGATCGTCCTGGGACTCCCATCGTATCCCGCCACCGTGCATGGGCGTCCCCCCACCATCGGGATGAAGAGGGTTCTGCAGAAACAGACTCTGCATCGGGTACCCGGCCTTAACAAACCGCATTACGACCCCGAAATTCCGACGCGACTCCTCTTCATTCCAGTACGTGCGCCCTTCCGGAATAGGGGGAGCAAAGCCTCTCGTTCCCCCTGTATGGCAAGTGGCACACTCGACAGCTCCTTCGCGCGGATTGAGAAATATCGGCTGCACACAACTGCGAAAGAACTCGAAATCTACTTCCGGCGGAGCGGGAACAGAGGCCATCTGGCCAGCCTGTGCAGAACTCACCCACTCAGCCAGAATCTGCCATTCCGAATCGTCCTGAGACTCCCAGAACTTGCCGCCAATGTGGTATTCCGTGCCTCCTGCCTCCATCGCCAGCGGCTTCCGGAGAAGACGACTGTTCTGCGGGAAACCAGGGGCGACCAAACGCGAGACGACCTCGAAGTTCCTGCGAGATCGCGCCTCGGTCCAATACGGATCACCCCCAGCATCATGTTGCAGCGGCTGGAGCTTAAAGGCAGTCCCAACCTGCCATGAATGGCACATGACACACGCACCCGGGACCAGTCCACCCTCTCCATGCCCTCTTATGAAGATCGGTTCAACGTTTTCCCTATAGAATTCGAAATCCAGCACGTCCTGTGCCTCACTGGGCGAAGACCACGACTCATCAAATGCAGCTTCCGCGGGCCCCGCCTTACTCCCAAGTACAACGGCGCAGAGAACCATGGCAACGGCCGAAACGAAGCCGATCGCAAAAACCCTGCAAAACCACTCCTTTGGGGGTGTCATCTTTCCCATGGATTAACTCCCACTCTCTGCTCGTTCCGTCATCCGAATCACATCCGCCGGGACGTAGAAGGTCCGCAGCCTCTTCGGAGAGTCCCCAACTTTAATCCGGTCCACGACAGTCAGTGTTTCCAGGTCCACGACAGCCGTCTCGTCGCGCCCCGTCGAGGCGACATACAAGTATCGACTATCCGGTGTGGACGTAAGCCAAGACGAAACGCCGACGTCTACATCCCCAATCCATTCGAGATCCGGAAGAGTCCACCCAACAACCCTACCCGACACACGGGAAACAACCCACACGGCTGACTGGTCAGCGAGCACCTCGACACCGTGAGCGATAGAATTCCGAACCCCGATGAGGTTGTATTTCGACAGTGGGGCACGCGGTGCCACAATCCGGTCCACAACTTCTCTCTTCTCAAAATCCACAACCACGAAGCCCTCGAGACTGGATATGTTCACGAAGATCCGCTTCGTCGAGCCATCCGGATTCGTCTCGAAGCCCATGGGACGTACTCCCTGGGTCATGTCTTCCGGACCAAGCGACCAAGCGATTTCATCCGTGCTTGTATCGATCAGAGAAAGAGTCCGCGCCCCTATCATCCCCGCAGCAATGTACTTGCCATCGGGAGTAGCAAACGTGTTATGCACCCCTCCTGCCGTGGGAATGCTCTTCACCACCTCATCGGTATCCATGTCGATGACTTGGACAAACGGGGCACCACTAATGGCAGCATACACTTTTCGGGCGGGACTGCTGGAGGCGATGTTGTTAGGCCGGGCAGCCAGCGGGATTCGCTTAATAACTTGAAGAGTGGTGGAATCGACGACATCAACGCTGATATCGTGCTCGTTCGTCACGTAGTACTTAGTGCCTTCCGGATTAACCGTAATTCCATGTGGCAGGCCCAAGCCCTTGATGATGCCGATGACCTTGTTGGATACCGGATCAATCAGATGAGTATCTGAGCCACCGGAACTCGTTTGCGCGATGATAACGGCCGTACCACCTTGGCCCGCTAGCTCCGAAGGCTGAATCTGGGCCGCCAGTGACCCAGCGGGAAAGAGCATCCCCGCGACAAGCAGGCTGCTGCTGCTGCTGCTGCGAAACCTAAGTCGAGCCAACATTGGTAATCTCCCCGTTTGGTGATAACAAGCTCAACCTTCCATGAATGAGAGGCGTAACTTCCTCAGAACCTATATTCAAGTATTTGAACGGGCCAACATGTCCAAGAGGTTGAGAGAGACCTTCCGCCAGCGAAAATGGCCCGCGGACGCCGTTTGGAAGCCAGAGATGTCGTTCACGGTCAGTCCTCCGGATGTGTGAAATAC
>CAZJIM010000043.1:0-416 GCA_964546115.1 uncultured Gemmatimonadaceae bacterium
CTTCGCCACCCGGTTCGACCTTTCAGACGTGCAGCTGATTCCAGATGGCAGTGGACGCCCCCAGGGGTGGAACCGGACACCAGTGAGCAGCGTCGAAGCGCGGCGAGCCACAGCGCTCCCTGCGGTACAGAGCGCCGTCCTCAGCATCGGGCTACAGGATCCCTTTGATTCTGGAGGGATGACCCTCGAGTATGAAGGGACACGGATTACGGGTGTGATGGGAGCAGCCGAGTCGGCTGAGTGGCCCGAGTATCGGCTCGTCGAGTTTATCGAGGGACGAAACTTCGTATCGATAGAGGTTGAGGAGGCACGAAGCGTGGTGGTCCTCACCGAGAGACTGGCAAGGGATCTGTTTGGAGACCAAAGCGCCATTGGAAAACGGATTCGCGCCAACGGAGGAGAGTCTGTACAGGTAC
>CAZJIM010000043.1:426-15097 GCA_964546115.1 uncultured Gemmatimonadaceae bacterium
CGTGAGTACGGGGGAAAGTCTGTTCGAGGACCAGATCGCTCACATCGCCGTACTTCCCTTGACTACTGCGATTAGGCGGATGGGGATCTCCGATGAGTGGGGCCAGATGATAGTGGTCCCCAGATCCAATGTCTCGATGGAGGTAGCCGAGGATCAGGTGATCGGACTGCTGAGGAGTATGCGGGGCTTGGACCCAGGAGAGGAGAATGACTTCTCCGTCATCCGCTCTACGCAGCTGCTGGAGTTCTTCGACCGATTCACAGCGGTTTTTTTCGTCGTGATGCTCGCACTGTCCTCGGTTGGGCTCCTTGTTGGAGGTATCGGAGTGATCGGGATCATGCTCATCTCGGTGACTGAGAGAACCCGTGAGATTGGAGTCCGCAAGGCGCTGGGAGCCACGCGCCTCGGAATCCTATGGCAATTCCTTGTGGAGGCGGCTGTATTGACATTCTTCGGAGGAGCCGTCGGCCTTGCGCTGGGAGGGGGACTTGCCTGGCTGACCGCTTTCGCTACCCCTATTCCCGCAGCCATCCCCATCTGGGCGGTGGCGGCATCTCTGACCATGACCGCTATCACGGGAATATTCTTCGGCCTTGCCCCCGCGGCACGAGCTGCTAGGATGAACCCCGTTGACGCTTTGAGATACGAGTGACCCATCTATGACCGATCCTCTTGAAGTTCTTGCCGTTTTCGCCCATCCAGATGACGCGGAACTCCTCGTAGGTGGATCCCTCATCCGCGGTGTTGACCGCGGAGAACGGGTAGGAATCCTGGACCTAACCCAGGGAGAGAAGGGCACCAGGGGCAGCGCTGAGATCAGAGAGAGAGAGGCACAGGAGGCAGCGGACCTACTCGGCGTGACGCTTCGCCGTAATGCCGGCCTTCCGGACAGCGGTCTAGACACATCAAATGAGAGTAAGATTAGGCTGGCGGGACTGATACGGGAGCTCCGACCCAGAGTGGTCGTGACTCACTGGTTGGAGGGCCGTCATCCGGACCATTATGCCGCAGCTCGACTAGTGCGGGACGCTTCCTACCTGGCCGGCCTAAAGAACCTTGATGCACCAGGGGAGGCGTTTCGACCCACCAAGATTGTCCACGCGATCGCCTACCGAGAAGACGCCCCAGATCCCTCATTCATCGTCGATATCACCGATCAGATCGATCGTAAGATAGAAGCGATCGCCTGCTATTCGAGCCAGTTCAAGGGAGTGAGCGGGATGGGTGAAGTCTACCCCGGCGGTGAACGCCCCCTCACGGTTCAGGTCCGGATACACGCAGCTTACTGGGGATCGAGGATTCGAACCGCCTACGCCGAGCCGTTCTGGACCAGAGAGTCACTGCAGGTCGACACCCTCGGGGGGCTGGGCGTCTCCACCTTCTGAGCCAAAGGACGTCTCAAGTCAGGGGCAGCAGACCTCGAGGAGGAGCCTTCGCCAACTTGGGGTGTCCCGTCCTCCCACTCTTATTGCGGTCGCCTTGGCAGTTCCACCTTTGAGCATCCATGGAGCAAGCCACCGACCGATTTCCGGGGGAAGGTGTCCAACCGGGTCACCCGACTGCAGATGCACCCAGACCTCCGGGCTTTCATCGGTCGTAGGATCCGGCATCAGGGTCAAATCATCTCCTTCGCGAATGTGTTCTAAGTGGCGGTCGCGGTCAGCGAATACGGTCCCGTGGACGGTCGCACGGAAACTCCGGGGACATCCCTGCGGGAATGGTGGGGCAAGCACACGGTTCATGGGCGATTGAGTTAGTAGAGTATTCAGTACACGGTTACGAATCTTGCGGATCGGTGGCTAACTTACGCTGATCTCTTCCACGGGGAAAACACCTTGCCCTGCGAACAACTGACAGAATAATTCGAAAAGGAATATGGACTCGATCTACCTGGACCATGCCGCAGCGACTCCGATCCGGCCGGAGGTGAGTGCTGTCATGACCACCCTGAGGGATCGCTTTGGAAACCCATCCTCGGTCCACCGGTGGGGAAGAGAGGCACGGGTGGCGCTAGAAGATGCGCGGGAGCGAACCGCGGCCAGTCTCCGCACGGAACCTCAGCAGGTTCATTTCGTCCGTGGTGGCACCGAATCAATCAATCTCGCGATCCTGGGCCGTGTCGACTGGGCACAGTCTCACGGCCAGGGGAGTCCGCGTCTCTTCCACTCGTCCTTGGAGCACCCCGCTGTCCGGGAGGCGATGGAGGCGGCCGCCCTTATGGGATCTGTGGTGGAAGTGATCCCAATTTCTCCGGAAGGTGAACTGGCGCTCCCGGGCGAGGAAGAGCTTCGTGCTCGGGCGGCTCAGTTAGTCTCCGTTCAGTGGGTAAATCAGGAAACGGGTCTGATCCTTCCCATCCCCGAGGTCGCAGAGATCTGTAGAAAGGCCGGAGTCTCCCTCCACGTCGATGCCGTTCAGGCTGCTGGGAAGATCCCCCTCGAACTGGACCGAACGCCGGTGGCGTTGCTTAGCCTATCCGGCCACAAACTGGGGGGACCTCGAAGCACCGGAGTGTTGGTCATTGCCGAGGGTACTGAGATTCATGCACGCCTTTTCGGAGGGGGGCAGGAGCAGAACATCCGGCCCGGGACCGAAGACGTAGCGGGAGCTGTCGGGTTCACACGGGCACTCGAGCTCTCCGTGCAAAGCCTGAAAGAAGAGGCCACCCGACTCATGGCCCTCCGGCGGCGGCTGGAAATAGGGCTTGGAAGCCGCCTCCCCGGACTTCGGATTCACGGGGAGGAGGGCACTCGCGCACCTCATATCCTGAGCCTCGGAATCCCGGGTCTCCCGCGGGATATCCTTCCGAGCGCACTGGACCTGGCTGGCATTGGAGTTTCAGCGGGATCCGCCTGCCGCAGTGGCAGCGTGTCTGTTAGTCCCATTCTAAAAGCGCTTTATGGGAGTGAAGTGGAGAATATCGCCCCGCTCAGACTCTCACTCGGTTGGTCCACTACCCAGGGGGAGGTGGATGAAACTATCCGACGGATCCCCCCAATCATTGAGCAAATGTGGAACGCATGATGGACGCAGGGGTCAGAGCCTGGCCGAACTGTGCTAGCCTCCGTGACTGGAATCCACGGGAGCGGCCGGGCCAATCGAGTCCACTCCGCCAATTTCAACAGTCTTAAGGAAGAGTCCCCATGTCCCAGATCGCGGCTGTGACGAAGCGAATCCTCGTGGCCATGTCAGGCGGAGTGGACTCTTCGGTCACGGCCGCCCTTCTTGTAGCAGAAGGCCACGAGGTGGTGGGTGCAACCATGAAGACTTTCTGCTACAAGGAAACCCCCTCCCCCTCCCGAACCTGTTGTGGCCTGGATGGGATCATGGACGCTCGCCGGGTCGCGGACCACCTCGGTATCCCGCACTACGTGTTCGACGTGGAGGAGGAATTCACGAGAGACGTTGTGGATGACTTCGTGTCCGAGTATGCGCAAGGCCGAACGCCAAACCCCTGCGTTCGTTGCAATTCGAACATCAAGTTCAGGGATCTCCTTCATCGCGGTCGGGCGCTAGGTTGCGACGGGATCGCGACCGGGCATTACGCCAGAATTAGGCATGAGCCGGGTGAACCACCCGCACTCCTACGGGGGGTGGACCGCGAGAAGGACCAGGCATATTTCCTCTGGGGACTGCCCCCTGAGCTACTTCCGCTGCTTCACTTCCCTCTTGGCGGCCAGGAGAAGTACGAAGTCCGCCAGAGAGCACGGACCTTGTGTCTTGTCACGGCTGACAAGCCTGAATCGCAGGAAATCTGCTTCGTTCCGACGGGTGACTACCGGAGCTTTCTGGAAACGAGACTTCCCCCAATACATCCGGCTTTACAGCCTGGAAAATTTGTTACGACTGCCGGGGTAGTGGTGGGAGAGCACCCAGGCTACGCCGGGTTTACCGTTGGCCAGCGGAGGGGACTGGGTGGAGGATTTCCGGAGCCCTTCTTCGTAGTGGAGATCCGCCCCAAGGACCGAGAGGTTGTGGTCGGACCATACAAAGAACTCTTTTCAAGCCACATGACCGTGCAGGGGGTGAACTGGCTCGTTCCGGTTGCTCCAGAGATTGGGGATCAGATCCAAGTGCAAATACGCCATCGGGCCCCAGACGTCAAGGGTCGGGTCGAGCGGATCGACTGCGAATTGAAGATCCAGTTCGAAGAACCCCAGCAAGCGGTCAGTCCAGGCCAGTCTGCCGCAATCTTCCAGGGTGATAGGCTCCTGGGTGGGGGAAGGATAGCCAGCACTTGGAGGGCGAGTGTGACCTGCTAATAGCATAGGTGCGATACCTCAGCAAACTCGCGCATCCGCTCCCTTCCTTCCTCCGATACGGAGTCCGGGACCTCGACTGTGACCTTAACGTATTGATCTCCCTTCTTCCCCTTTTTCGATATCCCCTGCCCCCGGATCCGGAACTTCGTGCCACTTTGAGTTCCAGGTGGTATCCTCAAGACCACGTACCGGCCCTTGATCGTCTTCACACGGATCTTCGAACCGAGAATCGCCTGCGCGACGTTGACCGGAACCGTCACATGGATATCTGATCCCTCCTGTCGAAAGAACCGATGGGACTTCACCTGGAAGGTGAGGATGAGATCCCCGGGCTCTCCCCCTAGGCTGCCCCGCTCGCCCTGACCCGACAGTCGGAGTTTGGAACCTGTCTCCGTCCCCTCAGGCACCGAAACCTGAAGCTTTCGCTCTTGCCGAACTGTGCCACCCCCTCTACAGGACGGACAGGGTGACTCAGGTATTTGACCGCGCCCTAAGCAGGCTGGACACGGACGGTTTACGGCAAATCCACCCTGGCCGAAGGACACAGTCCCACTCCCTCCGCACTCTGCGCAGGTCCGAAGTTCCTGCCCTCGTCTCGCACCCGAACCCGAACAAGTGGCACACTCCTCGGTGATTGGGACGCTGATCGAAATCTTTCCTCCCTTGGCGGAAGTCTGGAACGAAACCTCAACCAAATACTCTACATCCTCGCCCCTACGCCGCCCACGGGATCCCTGCTGACCGCCCGCCCGTGGGCCACCGTCGAAGATCGAACTGAAGATGCTACCTAAGCCGCCCAGGTCTTCAAAAGAGAATCCGGGGCCTCCCTGACCACCGCCCGTAGAGAAACCTCCTCTGCCAGGGCCACCCCGAGGACTGCGAAAGTCAAAGGTTCCGAACTTCCGCATCTGATCGTATTTCTTACGCTTTTCATCGTTGGAGAGGACACCGTGCGCTTCACCGATCTCCTTAAAGCGGTCCGCTGCCTGCACATCCCCCGCATTCGTGTCAGGATGGTATCTCTTGGCTAATTTCCGGTAGGCCGTTCGGATCTCGTCCTGGTCTGCTTTTTCCGAGACTCCCAGAATCTCGTAAAAGTCCTTCGGGGCGATGCTCATCGTGAAAGTCTCTTACGGAGCGGGACCTTCATTGAAACTTGCGTACGCTCACGCGGGCCGGGCGAACGAGATAACCACCGAACCGGAACCCTTTCTGTAGGACCTGGTCCACCATATCGTCGTCCCCTTCAGACTCTGCGGGTACCCTAACCATTGCTTCCATTACGTTTGGATCGAAGGGCTCTCCCTCCGGATCCAACTCTTCCAGCCCCGCATCTTGCAAAAGCTGAGACAGCTTTCGTTCGACCAGATCCACTCCCTCTAGGATCGACTCAACCGTCGAGACCTCCGGATCAATGGAAGTCACCCGACCGAGGTCGTCGAGAGCATCAAGCAGAGTGCCTACCAGACTCGCCTGAGCCCGCATACTAGACTCCATCAACTGCACCTGCGACCGTCTGCGATAGTTGTCGAACTCCGCTGCCAAGCGAAGATGCCGGTCGTTGATAAGCTCAAGTTCCCGACATAGCTCTTCGACCTGCACCTCCAGATCAGGCTCCTCTCCGTTTGCCGGCGGATCCCCACCCTCGGCTTCTTCGGCCATCTCCTTATCTCCCAAGCCAGACTCACTCATTTATCAGTTTCTCCCTTAGAAGCTACCTGGAGGAGGAGTCTCAAAGCGTATCCAGCCGCAGACTCTCTCACTGCCTCGCGATCACCCGGGAACCGAGCCACCTCTCGTATGACCTCCCCCGGGATGGACAGTGCAAACCACACCGTTCCCAGCGGCCTCCCCGGCGAAGCTCCGGTCGGGCCGGAGATACCGGTAATGGCGAGCCCTACGTCAGCCCCGAAAGCTCCAGCCGCACCCACTGCCATCTCGGCAGCCACCTTTTCTGAGACCGCGCCGTGCGCTGTGATTGACGCCTCGTCTACACTCAGTAACTGAATCTTCGCGTCGTTCGCGTAGGCAACCACACCGCCCTTCAGATACTGTGAACTCCCCGGAACGTCGGTGAGCAATTTCGAGACCAGTCCGCCAGTGCAGCTTTCGCCAATCCCGACAGTCCAGTCGCGGTGGAGAAGCGACTCGCCAACCTGTCGAGAAAGCTCTCGGAGCGAAATGACGCTCATCGACTCAGCTATCCGGCCCCCCAAAGCAGTTGCCGATGCTCCCAGTAGTATACCGCCAACGAATAAACCGTCAGCATAAGAGCAAGCGCGAGCGAAACAGCCACCACGGTCCCATGGAACCAGCTCCACAAGGTCCACCCGAGGGAGCCCTCCCAACCTCGCCCCTCGGCCGTGCGCGCCAGGGCGTACCAACCGATGAGCGAGCCGGAGAAAATGTTCTGAGTGAGTGTCTTGATTTTCCCTGAGGATCCTGCCGAAACGACCGCCCCCCTCCGTGCCGCCCAGGCCCTAAAGAAGGTCACCAGTAGCTCGCGACCGAAGATGACTACAACTACCCAAAGAGGGAATGAGCCCCACCAAGGGATGTTGGTGACTGACTCAGGTCGGTGAGAGACGATGAAGAAGGGAAAAAACGTCGCCAGCAGTAAGAGCTTGTCAGCTAGTGGGTCGAGAAGCTTGCCCGTATCGGTGATCCACCCGTGCTTCCGAGCCAGGTAGCCGTCCCACAGATCGCTGAGCGCCGCGGCGACGAAGATTAGGAACGCAAGCGTAAGATGGACTACGTTCGAGGAAAGGACCAAAACGAAGAGGACTGGGCACGCGAGGATACGCGCAACCGTGATGACGTTCGGCAGATCGAGCCGGTTCAGCGCCATGGTAAGAAGTTCAGCTCAATGTCTTCACCACAGGTGGCCACCGCTTCGAAGTCCGGCATCCCACCCACATTTAGCTGTGCACACAGGGCTTAGACCAAGAGGACATCGTCGAGGTCCCACTTGTCGTACTGACTCATCGCGGCAGTTCACGCCACTGGCTCCTCAATCGGTCCAGTTCCCTCTAGGGCTTTATGCTCCATCCGCTCGACAATCATCATCGCACGGTCCCTCAGAAGCTTCCGAGGTTCCCAGGCAAGGTAATCTCGGAGGAGGTTGATGCGATCCACATTGGGGTGGCCTCGAGCTACATGCTCAAGAGCCGCCATGCGCCGGATCGCAAGGGGATTGAAGAGATTCCGGCGCTGGCGGCCAATCTGATCCCGGACCAACAGGGAGGCAACCGTACCAATAGCCACGACAGCGAACGTAGCAATTCCTGTGACTCGCAGAAGCTTCTTTGTGTCATCCTCCATACTCTAACCTCGCGTTGTGCGCGGGCCATCTGGCCGATGATTACCCGGTCACATCTCCCGTCTGCCAAAAAGAGCCTCGGCCAAGGTGGAACCATCGATGTACTCCAGATCACTTCCCACGGGAATCCCTCTTGCCAGTCGCGTGATACGGGGCCCTAGTGGCCGGATCAATGCCTCAAGGTAGACAGCCGTGGCTTCCCCTTCAACAGATGGGTTAGTGGCTAGGATCACTTCTCGGATTTCCCCGTTCGCCTCTCGGATTCGGGTGAGGAGCGATGCCACGCGAAGCTGCTCCGGACCCACTCCATCCAGTGGCGAAAGAGCCCCTCCCAGAACGTGAAACATCCCCCTGAACTGCCCGGTGCGTTCGATCGACCGCACATCGAAAGCGTTCTCTACGATGCAGACCACCGACCGATCCCGGCGGGTGTCGATACAGACCGCACACTTCTCCGATTCCGAGAAGTTCCCGCAGACCGCACACGCCCGAACCCGATCAATTAGAGAGACGATGCACCGCGCCAACTGTTTGGATTGTTCTGGAGGACTCCTTAGCAGATGGTACACGAGGCGCGTCGCTGTCCTGGGTCCGACCCCTGGCAGTCGACCGAATTCACGAGTCACCTCGTCTATGATGGACATCTTCTCAGAGCTAGAGAAGACCGGATAACTTCATCGGGAGAGGGAGCCCACCCGTTACCTTTTTCATTTCGGCCTCATAGACGCCACGCGCCTGGCTCTGGGCTTCCGAGACGGCCGCTAGGATCAGATCCTCGAGCATCTCCACGTCCCCAGGGTCCACAACCGTGGAATCAATCGAAACTCTCTTCACTGCACCCTTCCCATCCACAACAGCGGTGACCATGCCCCCACCCGACGAAGCCGACACTTCTTTGCTTCCAAGAGTTTTCTGGATCTGCGACATCTGCGACTGCATCTGTTGGCCCATCTGGATAAGGTTTTGGATGTTCATACCGGGGATGTCCTGGTGATGAAGGCCCGGGTAGCAAACAGCTTCCGAGGCCAAACGTGGCCAGAAAGTCGTCTATCGAAACAAAGCTAAACCCCAATCACTCTAGGAGTTCGAGGTCTAGTTCTTCTACAGCCGAGCGAAGGCCGGGTTCCCTCTCCAGAAGGTCCCTGAGCCGCCCCTCCCGGACCTCGCCCGGGGAGATCCGAGCCTCAGCCGAATTGTCCGCATCCTGTATCTCAAGGAGGCGGATCTCAATGTCGTGGGGTGCAATCTGGGCCAAGGCCTTCTCTAGGATCCTCCCCTCACCCCCACGGAGCCTCTCCAGAACTGGGCCCGGGATCATCCTCAGCTCCAACGTACCTTCATCGTCCACGCGTGCATCGGCTCCTCTGAGTAGCGTCAGCATCCCTCGAGGGACACCCTTGCCTTCGCGCAGGAGACTCTGCCACATCGTCAGGGCATCCAGGGTCGGGTTCGGATCCTCGGAACTGGCCTCGTCCTTGGGAGAGTCGTGATGGGGTGAGGAGCCACTCCCGCCGCTTCGCTCCTCAGGCTGAACGCGAGTTCGAGACCAG
The DNA here is from genome assembly GCA_964546115.1 of uncultured Gemmatimonadaceae bacterium. Lineage (GTDB taxonomy): Bacteria > Gemmatimonadota > Gemmatimonadetes > Longimicrobiales > Gaopeijiaceae > JAAXGI01. Next base: position 9,558 of record CAZJIM010000043.1, read on the forward strand.
TCACCACCCAATACATCAAAAAGCGTCTCCAGCTCGACGGTTCGATCCAGGTAGGTGAAGCGGAGCAGGAGGAGCTCAATCAGGACCCGGGGCTGGGCAGTTCTGCGTAGACTCCCTTCCGTTTCGATCTCCGCAGCCATTCCGAGCATTCTGACCAGATCAGCGGCCCCAAATCCCTGTGCCCTCCTCTCCCATTCCTCTCGGGAGTGCTCGGAAAGGTCGGGCGCACCCCCTTCTACCCTGAGTCGAAGAAGCGTTCGAAGACCCTCCATCAGACCATAGTAGAACTCCACCAGATCATACCCGTGGTCGATCAATGATTGGACGAGCTCGAACAATCCGAGACGGTCGCGCTCAATAAGGATGTCGAAGAGCCGCAGGTACTGCTCCTCTCTGATCACACCCAGCACGTCTTGGACAGTCTCTGAGGTTAACCCACCCTCGGAGAACGCTAGGACTTGATCCAGGATAGAGAGGCCGTCACGCATCCCTCCATCGGCCTTCCGAGCGATCATGCGCAACGCTTCATCAGGAGCGCTAGTCGACTCGCTCTGGAGGACCTCCTTGAGCCGTTTCACGATGTCTAGCAGACCAAGGCGCCGGAAGTCGAAGCGTTGACACCGAGAGAGGATGGGCGGAGCGGGCTGTTCAATCTTCTGTGGCGCTGGCGTCGCGAATACGAAGATGACCCGCGGCGGCGGTTCCTCGAGGATCTTCAGGAGGGCGTTCCACGCCTCCCGCGTGAGCATGTGAGCCTCATCAACGATATACACCTTCGTGTGACCCTGCTCCGAAGGGGCATACATCGCCCGCTCGCGGAGATCTCTCGCGTCGTCAACACCTCGGTTCGATGCCGCATCAATCTCGACAACATCTAGAGCGGTCGCTCCACTCCAAATCCGCCTACAATTGTCGCAGACGCCACAGGGCTCACCGTCACCAGCACGGTCATCACAGTTGAGCGCCATCGCAAGCACTCTCGCGAGGGTCGTCTTCCCCACGCCACGAGGCCCACAAAAGAGATAGGCGTGCCCAACCCTATCAGTTTGAACAGCGCGACGGAGGGTCTCGGACACGTGCTCCTGGACTGCTACCTCAGCGAATCGTCGAGGCCGGTACTTACGAGCGAGGGCGGTGTGCGACACGACAACGTACGGGAGAGAGAAACCTCAGTAGGAGCCTCGGGACAAAGAGAATGCCCCAGGTCAACCACAGCATCGATCACTACGCTTACCGCTGCTACCGGCAAGGTCCTGACGGGTTTCGCGAGCTTTCAATCTGTGAACCTGGGGCACGGCGTGAAGCTACCCCCACTGGGGGTACGCAGTCAACTTCTAAGCTCGCCGATCCGCCACGGGTATGGAAGATGTCGGAACCTCGGTTGTCGACCTGGGACCAGATCGACTGCAACCGTCTCGAAATTCAGCGTGTCAACTCCTGCAAACCCTCTCCATCGAGTCTCGAGTTAACGGACTGCGGCGCGCTCTATCTCCCTCCATTTTTTCCCCGAGACAGACTCAAGCGTGTCCCCCCAAGCCTCACTGAGAGCGCCTCTTGACTTCACCGAACGCGAGTTCGCTCCCCCGGCAAACCCCGAAGCCGACCTCCATATTTCTCCACCACCAGTTCCGATCCAGGACCTCCCAATCCCTGTCTCAAAGAGGTGCTGTTCGGTGATTCTTGCGCCCTCTCTCGTGCCCGACACCCGTATCCGTACATTGTCATTTCCGTCCCGGCACGAAGATCCCGGAATCAGCCCTTCACATCTCAATCACGAGTCCATCCTCCGCCAGCTCCACGGCCCCGCAGAATCCGAGCGAGCGAATACGCTCCGCAAGCCCCTCACGTTCGACCTGTGGATAGATATGGGTGAGCACTAGGGTTCTTGGTTGGGCATCTGCCGCCAGCTCAGCCACCCCTCTTGGGGAAAGGTGATTCTCGACCAGAGCGTCATCAGGCACGGAGCACTCCGAGATCAGGAGTTCCGCCCCGCGCAAGAACACACCGAGGGAAGGATGCGGACCGGTGTCGCCGGTGTAGCCGATGGCACCCCCCTCAGTCTCGACCCGGTACGCGACAGACTCCTTCGTGTGTCTCGTCTTGTGAGTTCGAAGCACAAAGTCGCCGTACGGATCCTCCCAAACGCCATTTGGGCCCAACTCTACCACATCGAGAGCACAGCCGGGTTCGAGTACAAAATCCCCGTGAGCGTCCGCCAGAGCCCTTAGGACTCGGCTCATACCCTTAGGACCGAACAGTTTTCGGGCCCGCTGATCCTGCTTCGGCACTCCGTGGGTCCAGGCCCACAAGAGCGCCGGGAGATCCCCAAAGTGATCCGTGTGGAAGTGGCTGATCGCCACGTACGAGATCGCCCTCCAGTCCCTCCCATCTCGGGCCAGTCCGTGCAGAACTCCCGACCCACAATCGAGCAGAATGCTCGCATGACCAGCCTCTACGAGGTGTCCAGGCGAATGGTGACAGTCATTCGGGAGAAGGGTTCCGGAACCGACGATCGTGACCCGCATTTAGAGCGTCGCGATCTCCAACACCTCATCTAGCCGCACCCCAACGATGGAGCTGACTCCCGGCTCCTCCATGGTAACCCCGTAGATCCACTCCGCCGCTTCGATTGTGCGCGGGTTATGGGTGATCACCACGAATTGACTCTTCGCCTTGAATTCCTGTAATAGTCGGATGAACCGCCCGATGTTGGACTCGTCCAGGGAGGCGTCCACTTCGTCAAGAACGCAGAACGGGGAGGGTTTCACGAGGTAGATCCCGAAGAGAAGAGAGAGGGCGGTCAGCGCTCGCTCGCCACCCGAGAGGAGATCGATGCGCCGGGTCCGTTTTCCTCGAGGAGCCGCGTGGATCTCAATGTTGGACTCCAGCGGATCATCGGGATCCTGAAGCCAAAGGTTACATTCCCCTCCTTCGAAGAGCCGCTCAAAGGTGTCCTGGAAGTTCTTGCGAATCGCCTCGAAGGTCTTCGTGAAGAGTTCGATTGCGGTCTCATTGATCTCCCGAATGGCCGCTCGGAGATCAGTTCTAGCTTCCACGAGATCATCGCATTGTTCCGAGAGAAAGGAGAGTCGCGCGCGCTCCTCCTCATGCTCTTCGACGGCAAGCATGTTCACGGGCCCTATTCGATCCAACGAGGTGACGATCTCACCAAGCTCGCTTCGCAGATCAACCTCTTCCCCTTCGACCTCCTCTGCCTTTTCCAAGAGTCGCTCGAAGGATCGACCCCACTCCCCCTCCAGACGATCCTGGATCCGCCCGATCCGCCCGCGGATCTCCTGCTCCTCTAACTCCAGACCGTGCCTCTCTTCCGAGGCCGCTCGCTCCGCCGTCCGAGCTTCACGCACTTTACGTTCGGCCTCCGCAAGGTCCTCATGCATATCGGCCAGGCTATGATCCATCTCCCGGAGCTCTACCTCAGCCGATTCCAGCAGAGTGAAAAGGCGCTCTATTTGAACCTTTCCTTCAACGAGGAGTGACTCAGCCCTCTCTCTCTCCTCAACGAGACGATTCTCCTCAGCCTCGAGCGCCTTGATTCGCTCAATCGCCAAGGTCCTCCCTTGCGCCAAGTCCCTCTGTCGTTCCTCGATCCGCGCGCTATCCCCCTCCAGACTTGTCCTCTCAATCATCAGCCGGGACTCCGTGGTACGGATCTCCTCCCACTGATCATGCATCCGATCTAGGAGCGCTCTGGCTTCTCCCCGCCTGTCTCGAAGATTCTCTTCTTTGACAAGCAGGCCCTCACGCTCGGACCGAGCCTCTTCGGCACCTTCCTGTGCCCTCGCAAGCGCGCTTCGGGCAGCTGACCGCTGACCCTCAAGTTCACGCACTAACCTTTCCATCCGAAGCAGACGCTCGGATCGTTCCGCCTGCTCCGAACGAGCCTCCCGGTAGCTATCTTCCACCCTCTGCAGACTATCACGGGCTTCCTCCAACGATTCCTCAAGCGCTTCCATCTGCGTCGCCGTCTTCTCTCGCACTCCAGCAGCCACTTCGACGGCATCCTTCGCCCGCTCAGTTTCGGCCTTCAGCGCTACGAGGTGCTCCCTTCTCTCGAGAATACCCGTGGATCCCAAGGGATTGCCCAGATGAAATACCCCTTTGCGATCGACCCAAGTCCCTTCCTTCGACACCCGAGCGATTCCAACTGCGCCTTTCGGAGGGACGATCGGCTCGACAGCAACTTCAAGCTCGAATCCGCGAAGAAGTGCCCGCACCCAAGGAGAACCGGCTCCCGTCACCGCCACCTTCGCCAACAGGCTCCCTGTATCGTCCCCCCCGGGTGCCCGGTCCAGGGGCAAAATGACCAGTCCCCCTCCCCCTTCCCAGTCCTCGCGGAACCAGCGGGCAAGATCCTTGGCAACCCCAGTGTCCCGAACGACCACAGCTCGAAGCAGCACACCCAAAACGGCCTCCACCGTTTGGGAAAACTCCGGATCGGTCGAGAGGAAGTCGGCTAGGATTCCCAGAACCCCGTCGGGCGGATCCGCCAAGAGGGCCTGGACCACAGGATCAACGCCCTCTTGGTCCTTTTCCATCTTCTCTAGAGCCGACCGTCGAGCAGACAGAGCACCGAAAATGTCCTGGGTCCTCATCTGCTCCTCCCGAGCTCCATCCATCGCCTCCCTGGCATCCGCAACTCCCCTCCGCTTCTTGTCGAGATGGTGTCTTGCGGGCCCCAGAGCATCGACGAGGCTCTCTAGCCGATCGGTAAACAGGTCTCCCTGCAAGGCCGCCTCCGACAATGCATCCTGGGCCTCCTGAAGCTCATCGCCCAAGAGTCTGATCCGTTCTTCCAACTCCACCTGTCTGGCTTCTCTGGAGTCCACGTCGCCCCGCAGCTGGGCGGTCCGACGAGCAACCGCTCTTTCCTGGACCTCAATCTCACTGAGACCGTCTCGAGATCTCTGGAATGCTTCACGAGCCCCGGAGGCCTTCTCCGATTGGAGGTCAATTTCGACGATGAAGTCCGCCAATTCGGATCTCAACGCCTCGTGTCGTTCTAACAGCTCTTCACCACGAGCTTCCGATTCCTCTAACCCCTGGTTCGCCTCGGAGCGCTCTTCCGAAATCTGGTCGATCCTACGCCCCGCATATCCGGCCCCTTCTGCAGCTACTGCCAGATCGCGTTCCCATCGAACGAGTTCGCTCTTCAGCTCATCGACTTTCTGTCCGGCGGCAGTGCGCGCCCTTTCGCGCGAAAGCTGATCGATTCTCAAGGCCTCTAGCCGACTCTCCACCGTGGAGATCTGGGCCTTGAGGCTTTCATCTCGCTCTATGTCACCACCGACAACACTTCGGATCTCCTTGAGACGGGAGCCCAACTCCTCAAGCTGGCCGCTTGCGAGAGTCATCTCCAAATCGAGCCGGCGTTTGCGCAGCTTTGAGTACCGTTCCGCCTTCCCCTTCTGGCGCGCCAGCGATCGGACCTTGCTCTGCACTTCTCCGATCAGATCTTCCAGCCTCTGAAGATCGACCTCTGCCCGCTCCAGCCTGCGGGATGCCTCTGTCCTTCGGTCCTT
>CAZJIM010000044.1:0-12337 GCA_964546115.1 uncultured Gemmatimonadaceae bacterium
GCCATAGGTAGGGGGGGTCTAAATCTCTAGGGCCTTAGAACGTGGAACCGGCGGGTGAGTTCGCTTAACCGATGTCAGTACTTAGAGGGGGGGTGCCGGGTACAGAGCGCTTTTAGAATAGCTCTTCCCCCTCCTCACCCGGTTCCCATTCGTGGATTAGGGAAACCAGAGCATCTCGATGCACCACGGCGAGGAAGTCACGCCGTTCCGATTCCTTTCGCCCGGTTTGCAGCCGAAGAGTCTCCCGAAGTGGATTGTGACTCTTGATAAGGAACTCGTTTCTACGGCTCAACCGCTCGAGAAATCGCAACTTGGGGACGCGGGCTGATTTACCCCCCGCTCCTCGATTACAGCGGCGACATGCCAGCACAAGATTCCACACACCATCAAGTGGAACATCGAAGCCTCTCGCCATCAAAACGTGGGGGAAGAAGTGATCCACTTCGGGGGGAACATCGTCTAAAAGGGAGAAGCCGGAAAAACAGAAGAAGCAGTGTCCCTTCTGGTATCCGCTTAGTGCCTTTCTCGCCCCCGTGATCGTCTTCCGCCTTCTACTTCTATCGACCACAAAGAGGGACTCGATATCAGGATCATAATTCACAGCAATAAGGGATTGCGATACACCCAACTCCCAAGCGGTTTCGACCAGCTTCCAACGCGCCTCGTTCTCGATTGGGAGATTCGAGAACTGTGACCCCTCTAGGAGTTCGGAGAACGAGTCGGTGATCCGAATGCCACCGTTGTCCCTTCGTTCATCGAGAAAGAATCGCTTGGGCACATCGTCTGGGCCAACCCTATGAAAGGCATCGATCACATTAACAAAACCAAGTCTGACGGCAGTCTCGATTAGATCGGTCTCGTCCACTTCTCCACGGTTTGCCCCCCTGCATGCGTCCAGAAATTTGCTCCTAGCCGCAGTGATCTGCTTGTCTGCATCGGCAAGATGCCCTCGCAGATGGCGAGTGAACGGATCCGCCAACTCTTCCAATCGGACCAGGTCACCAGACGCCGGTTTTAACTCAAGAAGAGAGGCCGCAAGAGCGAACTTGTAGCTGGCGACATTCCGACCAAAGAGGACGATGCCGCGCCAGTAGTCCTCAACGTGGAGGTCGAGTTGAACGAACGGCAGGATCGTCATTTCCTAATAGGGTCCCTTGTTTGGGATCACGTTCCGAACCCCACCTCGGGGATCCTCGACATCTAAAACCTCCGTATTCACATCACCTGTAGCTTGCTCTCAGATCTCAAGCCTGAAGTGGTGTGAAGAAATCACCATTCCGCTCCCCAGGTAGAAGCGGTGAGCCGCAGCACGTTGCACGCCTGAATCCAGCTCCAACGTCTTGCATCCTGCCCCTCGAGCCCGAGTCACGAGCCAGTCAAGCAAGGTCCTCCCGTGTCCTCGGGATCGATATGCCTTGTCGGTAACGAGATCGTCCACATATAAGACCCGGCCGTTAAACAAGTTCTCAATCAACCGAAATCCCGAGACGGCACAGACATGGCCCTCACTCTCAAGAAGAGCCAATTCGTACCCACTGGAAGCCTGCAGCTTGACCCGTTGCAAGAATTCTTCCTCGACCAGATTCGTCCGGAGCTGCTGCATGACGCAGAAGCACGAGCGTACTTCGTCGTCGGTACAAGCAACTTTTATGGGTGTCATCGGACCTCTGGTGGCTTGGAATTTCTGCATAGTTGTTTTTGGTCAGGAGTCCCGAGCGATTTGAAAACAGAAAATCGTTTGAGTGAAACAGTGATTGATAGATGCTAGGGAGTGCCAGCTACCGGCGGGGCCGAGGGGGGTGCGGGCGGGTTTTCTTCCTGATAGAATTGCCGCAAGCTAGTCCCACACCACTTGCAGTGCCGGGCGTCAGGATCGTGGTCCAGCCGGCCACACCCAGGGCATACAGGACCATCGCTTGACCGTGCGGAGTAGACGAACTCCGCGGTCACGATCCCGGTTGGAACCGCAATGATGCCGTACCCCATGATCATTACGACGCTCGCCAGGACCTGGCCCCATGGGGTCTGAGGTGTGATGTCGCCGAAGCCCACAGTCGTGAGCGTGACAACACTCCAGTAGACGCCACGGGGGATGCTGGTAAAACCGTTGCTGGGCCCCTCGATCAGGTACATGAAAGAGCCGATGATGACGGTGAAGGTAACGACGAACAGGACGAAAACGGTGATCTTGTACTGGCTGGCCCTCAGCGCCCGGACCAGACCGCGGGCCTCCCTGACGTAGTGGGCCAGCTTCAAGATGCGGAAGACCCTGAGCACACGCAGGATTCGTACGATGGGGATGACCGGCCCCCCCGGTAAGAGTACCGAAATGTAGGTTGGAAGCACCGCCAGCAGGTCAATGAGGCCCAAAGGACTTTTCGCGTAAGTACGCGGATGCCCCACGCACCAGAGGCGAGTCGCGTACTCGACGGTGAAGAGCAGGGTGAAGAACCACTCCGCTCCCTGGAGTAGGCTACGGTACTCCGCACGAACGGAGGAGACGCTCTCAAGCATGATTATGAGAACGCTGGTAAGGATGGCGACGATCAGTACGACGTCGAAAATCCGGCCCGGTCGAGTATCCTGGCCAAAGATGATCGTATACGTACGGTGCCGGACTCGGGAAGCCTCAACGGGGGGGCGGAGGTCGCTCAGGTTACGCATGGATTTCAGCCTCTAGCGTAATTTTACTCGTAGTGCGATCCATAACCCTCCTCCTCGATCACGGCCGCTACTATCCCGGCTTAGGCCCATCTGATCTGACCGGTCATATAGAAGGTGCCTCTCGTAACATACCAGTGGAATCGACTGCGCAAAACACTGTTTATAGATGTGACGTGGGCGCCGCCGGAGCGGGGGGAGCGGGGCACTGGGGGACCTGGTTTCCACTTTCGAGTCCGGGGGGACTTGGGAGCCGAAGCTCAGCGGCGTGGTGAGCTTCTGGTCGGTCCAGGATGACGTGATGCCACAGTGCTGGCTGTGATCGACGCTCTTGCGGAGCGGGAACTGCCTCACTATCGGGGTGGTAGTGGTGTGTGCCAGTTCGTGCGAGTTTCCGTCCCCGATTGGAGGTGAAGGGGGGGTAAGCAGTGAGGTGAATGCCACTAAAAGTCTGAGTTTTTCTGACCTGTGTGTGATTGATAATTATCATCATAATGGACGGCGCTGGGGAGTCATGTAAATGTTTGGTATACAATTACTTGTCCATATCAAATGTCTTGATGTACCGAACTGCCGGCTGTGCCTGGTGCCCTGCTTTACAAGCCTGGGGTCGAGCTGAGACGGATCTTGAGACTGCCTATTACGTCCATTAGCCCGCAGCCCGCAGCATACCTAGCAAGAGAGTTGCAGTTTATTTCTCAGGGGATCGGCGAGCGATGAAGAGGCGATTTCCTCCCCGATTGTTCGTGGCCTTATCGCCTGTCCTGACGGCGCTGACCCTCTCGGCCTGCCAGACGGTGGGCAGCCATCAGGTGACTCCCTCGGTCGTTCGAGGTGCAAGCTTTCTCGGAGGAAAGCTCCACGAGTTGTCCGCCCCGCCCAGGTCGCTTGGCCCGCTGCGAGCGGCTCCGCTTCCAGACATCGAGATTGAGGGGATCGATGAGATCCTCCACTCTCCTGTGTCCTCGGATCCAATCCTCCGGCAAGCGGCTAGCTTGTGGGTGGTACAGTGGACGACGAAGCAGGTGGAGTCCTTCGAGCGCTACCTTGCGCAAATGCGTCGCTACGATCCTTTAGTGCAGCGAGAGATCAACGCCCGAGGTCTTCCAGAAAGCCTTCGCTACCTCCCTCTCATCGAGAGTGGCTACTCTCCCGCGGCCGTGAGTTCAGTTGGGGCGACCGGTTTGTGGCAGCTCATGCATCCTACCGCTCGAGAGCTTGGATTGACGGTCAACTCGATCGTAGATGATCGACGGGATCCCGTTGCGTCCACCGTTGCCGCGCTGGACTACCTGGAAGACCTTTACGATGAGTTCGGGTCATGGCTTCTGACCCTCGCTGCCTACAACGGTGGTCCCGGTCGAGTCCGACGAGCCCTAAACCGTTCTGGCCCAGGTGCGTCCGGTGAGGGTGATGAGCGCTTCCTTGAAGCCCGTCGCTACCTTCCACGCGAAACCAGGGAATTCATACCTCGTTTCTTGGCAGCTGCTGCCCTAGCGGATGACCCCGGGGAATACGGGTTTTCGGTCACAGATCCGGACCCGATGACCTTCGACGAAATCACAGTGCCCGACGCAACGTCGCTGGAGGTTGTGGCAAAGGCGATTCAGGTTCCGGAAGAGGGTATCCGCGAGATGAATCCACAGTACCTTCGCGGATACACGCCAGCGGGTGAGACTCGGACGGTGCGCGTGCCCGCTGGCTTGGGTCAGCACTTTGAGAGGAACTTTCCGTCCATCCCCCCTGAGGAACGTCTCAGTTTCTATGAACACGTGGTTTCTGAAGGTGAAACGTCTACCCATATCGCGAGGCGCTATCACGTCTCAGTGTCGGAGCTAACCGATATTAATCGGCACGTAGACCCGCGCCGGCTCCAGATTGGGATGAGTGTGATCGTCCCTCTTACGGCTGCTCCACTACGGGGAGGACTGCAAGCGGAGGAGATTGAGGACAGTTGATCAGTTCGATATAAGGGCAGTGTCAGGTGAGGTCACTTGCCCGCCAAACCCCGCTCCGGCCTCCGGCTTTCTCAGTCAGACGTATGTCCGCGATAACCATTCCTCGATCGATCGCCTTGCCCATGTCGTAGAGAGTGAGCAGGGCCACCGAGACGGCGGTCAACGCTTCCATCTCTACTCCGGTCGAGCCCTGAACTCGTGCAATCGCTCGGGCCCTCAGTCCGGGAAGATCTAGAACGGGCGTCACCTCTACCCCTACGGACACAGCCGGAAGGAGGTGGCACAGCGGGATGAGTTCGCTAGTGCGCTTGGCCGCCTGGATTCCGCTGAGTTCAGCGACACGGAGAGCATCCCCTTTGGGCCCACCCTCGATCAGCTTCGCCAGAGTGTTCTCCGACATGCGGATGGAACCTTCTGCAGTTGCCCAGCGGGACGTGGCTGCTTTTTCGGAGACGTCAACCATCTTCGGTCGGCCTTCCACATCCAGATGGGTTAGGGCACTGGTGTCCTTCGGTGCATCAGTCATGACACCTCATCGGCTAACGAAAGGGTTGGCGCTCGCAACCCGGCGTGGAGGTCGGAGAGCATCTGGCTAAGAATGAGCTGTGGATTAACGTTCCCGGCGGCCAGGCGTCGGGAGTCCTCAACGTATCGGATGCACTCGGCCACCCGCACCGGATCAATCGAACCCTCGGCGACCTTCTTTGATAGCCACTTTCGAGCATCCTGGTTCAGGACGGGCGCATCAGCTGAGGATGCTAGCGCGGCCAAGTCGCGAAGCCACGACTCAAGTGAGGAGAGGGTTTCGTGGAGGCCCCGAGCTCCCGCTGGAGGGTACGAGAGAGAACGAGCCAATCGCTCTGCCGGTTGGGGGCTGAGAGCGGCGCGAAGCAGGTGGAACGCCTCTTGTCGGATTCGCTCTAGTGGGCCCGGTTCTCTGTCGGAAGGGAGGTAGCCCAGCGCCCTTCCTATCGCACCTCCGGAGAGGCTTGCTGCCTTCTCGATTTCGGTTTCTGAGGCGTCGCTGTGCCTGGCGAGGAACTCACGTACATGGACATCCGAGAGCGTAGGCATGTACAGGCCTGTCGTACGAGATCGAACGGTAGGAAGGAGCCGGCCAGGCTCCGACGATGTCAGGACGAAACAGCGGTTCGGCGGCAGGTCTTCTAGAAGTTTCAGGAGAGCGTTGGCTGCCTCGGGACTGGCATCCTGCGACACGAGTTCCTGGGCTTCCGTCAACAGGAACACCCTCCGGGGTGCCATTCCCGGTCCTCTAGCTGCCTCTCTCTTTAGGTTTCGGACCGTGCCGAGGTGCAGCCCAAGGGGACCTTCCGAGTAGGAGGGTCTGAGCGGCTGTTCTCGTATCTGTGTGATGGTTTCTAAGCGCACCTCCTCAAGTGCCTCCAGATCACGCTCTCGGGATCCCTTGGAGGGGGGACGCTTGATGGGGAAGTACCAGAGTAGGTCAGGGTGCTCAAGACGCAGTGACATCTGGCATCCACGGCAATCTCCACAGGGGCCCGAGCCCGCTGCCGTCTCACAAAGCAGAAGCTGGCCGACCCAGAGGGCGAGCCGCTGTTTGCCGATACCCTTAGGCCCGTGGAGCAGCAGTACCCTCGGAAGCTTGGACTCCAGGAGGGCTCGGATGACCGTACTCTTTACTCGCTCATGGCCCTTGAGTGCGTGGAGCGTCACCGATCGACCTCACGTGGTCGGAGCCACCGCACCGGATCTACCGCCTGAGGGGCACCCCCATTGATTGGAACTCGCATCTGGAACTCGACCCTTGGGCCTTCTGGTGTCTCCGCTCCGCCCACGGTCCCCACGACCTCGCCTACTTCGATTGTTCGTCCCTGTACTACTCCGATGTCCTCGAGGTAGAGATAGAGGGTGTAATATCCACTCCCGTGGCTCACAATAACAGATGGACCATATCCTTCGAACAGGCCAGCGAGTGCAACCATACCCCCACGTACCGCCCTCACCGGGGTACCCACGGGGGCCCGAATTCCAATTCCGTTCCAGCGGAGGACCGTACCGTTCGCGCGTTGCTGGACGCCAAAGGGGTATACGAGAGTCCCTTCGACCGGCCACTCGAGGGTCCCAACATCCCCGATTGACAGGCTCGCGGCTTCTGGCGGCAAGAGACCTCCAGTGGCACGCTGGCTTTCATCCTCTAGAAATCCTACCTCTGGCACGGGCTCAGGCGAGGTGGGTGGTAGGGTGACTCGGGTGCATCCGAACGAGCCGATGGTAAGCCCGGCAAGGGTCGTTAAGAGGGCGACCCTACTACTGTGCTTCTGGGATTGTCGAGAGCCTTGAGTGGTCATGACCCCTCTGAAGGCAGGTTTATCCAAGTTTCCGGTCACCTCGAGGACGAAAGCAACATTTGCTACTGCTGTCCTTCCTAGTGGAAGCCGAAAGTCCTGGAAGACGAATCTAACCCGTCGCCGGAGCTTCCAGATCTCACGTTGGGAGACGAGTTGGGATGCAAACTCGCTCACCCTGAACTCATCCGCCGCCGGACGCTTGGACCTGTGGATCATCCCGTAAAGCGGTGGATTGTCTGGAGCCGGAGTGAACCGTCAGAAAGGTGAAATCTTCTTTCCCGATGTGAAAGGAGGCGCGGGCAAGGACAAGTCCCCTCGGGGGGCAATCCCTCGAGACCTTCGCGAGCTTGATCACGACTGGAATTGGCACCCATGGGGAGGTCGGCACCTGCCGGGAGTGAAACGCTCAGAAAGATATTTTACGCGGGAGCGACGTGTCAAAGTGAGCCCCTCCGGAGGGGAGAAGAGAGTCTTGAGGCAAGCCGAAGAGCCTCCAGGAAAGATGAGTGGTCTGCGGTCCCTGTTCCGACCCGGTCGAAGGCCGTGCCGTGATCTGGGGAGGTTCGGGGGAACGGTAGACCAAGCGTCACGTTCACCCCACGTCCGAAAGCCAGAGTCTTGAATACTGCCATCCCGACATCGTGGTAGGGAACTACCACGGCATCGGCGAGTCCCTCTATCATCCTCAGAAAGACGGTGTCAGCCGGGAGTGGGTCGGAAAGGTCTGCGCCGGCTTCCCTCAGTGCACGGATCGCTGGGACGAGGATAGTGTCTTCCTCGTCTCCGAAAAGACCTCCGTCCGAAGCGTGCGGATTCAGCGCGCAAACCGCAATTCTTGGGGTAGCGATTCCCCAGTGCTCACGCAGACTGTGCCAGAGGAGGGAAACCTGCTCCTCGACCCTAGCCCGGGTCAGATGCGAGGGCACCTCCCGGAGCGGGAGGTGAGTAGTAGCCAACAGGACACGGAGAGGCCCTCCTAGCCTGGTTGATTCAGCGTGCATCAGCATCCCGACGCTTGGGGCCTCGGTGAGTTCCTTGAGCAGCTCGGTTTGACCGGGATGCCTCACTCCAGCAGCGTGAAGAGCTGGCTTGTGAATCGGGCCTGTCACCAATGCGTCCACCTCTCCCCCGACCGCCATCCGGACTCCCTCGGTGATGGCGCGAAGAGAGATGAGACCCGCGCTCTTGAGAGACCCGGTAAAGATCCCCACCGCATGCTTGAAGAGGTCGCTAGGGGCTCGTGAGATATTCTCCTCATCCCCGAGGACCACAATTTCGACCAGGGGCTCATCCTCGAGAAAGTGTCGGGCCGCTGCCGGCAGCACCTCCGGCCCGATCCCCCTCGGGTCTCCTAGGGTGACGGCAAGCCGAATCGGTTTGATCTGATTAGAGGAGTCAAGGGACAATATTAGACCAGCCGCTGTCTCACCAACGAATTTCTACGTACGATTGAGAGCGCAGGCGCTCCGTCAGTTGCTCTTGGAACTTCTCATCTTGGAGGATGTCTCTGATTTGGCCGCGGACATCCTCATAGGTGAGTTGCCCGGCCTCTCGGATCTCCTGAACATGAACGACGGCGAACTGGGGCTCCCCTAGCTGGGCCTGGATCTCGATCGGACCGAGCACAGCCCCCTCTGCTGCCGTTCCGATTGCTTGGGCAAGCCCCGACGGCATCTGTCCTAGCTGGTCGCGCGTAAGTATCATCGGGTTGGGAATACCTGTATCTTCACCCTCATCATAGAAATCGGACATTCTGACACCGCTAGCGACCGCGTCCCGAATCTGGGCAGCGCGCTCCCTGGCCACTTCGATGTCGGCTTCGGTGGGGTCCGCGGTAATCAGAATGTGACGGACCATTCGCTCGGCTCCCCTGATCCGTTCGACCAGGATGATGTGAGTACCGAATTGGGTATCCACCAAGTCACTCATCTCTCCTCTTCCGAGGAGGAATGTGGCGGCCTCGAATTCCTCAACCATTGTTCCCAGCCGCACCCATCCTAAGTCCCCCCCTAGCGGCGCTGAACCGGGATCGTGGGAAAATCTGCGCGCTAAGTCCTCGAAGTCTCCTCCGTCGTCAAGAAGTGAAAGAATGTTCGACGCTTCCTCCCTCGATACCGCCCGCACGGAATCTGAGGGCTGGGGGGCTAGGACGACCTGGTCGAAGGTCAGTGTTTCCGGTCTTTCATCAAGGTTTCTCTGCTCACGGTCAAAGAATTCTCGGATCTCCCTCTCTTCGATCGGGGTGAGTCGGCTCTCCTCTCGCTGGGATAGTATGTAGCTTTCCATCAAAAGGCCCTTTCGGATTTCCTCACGTTGGCTCGTCCGATATTGAGCGATGGTAAGGCCCTCACGTTCCAAACCCTGGGCCACTGTAGCCTCCGACCCGAAACGACTGACCGCGTCTTCCCAGGCTTGCTCAGCTTCCTGATCCACCCGGGCATCCGAGACCGTGAGCAGGGTGTCCTGTACCGCGGCGGTCAGCACCAACATCTGGCTGACGAGCTCATCGAGAAGGTCTCTCTCGAGGGCGCTTACCTCTGACGGATTATCTGGGATGGGCATCCCCGAGGCCTGCAGTCGAAGCACTTGCTCCTGAATTTGCGAATAAAAGATCGCCGAGTCGCCGACGATGGCGACGACCCGGTCTACTAGATCACCCTCGAGTGCACCCAACCCGGCGGGCGCTAGAACCTGGCTAAAGGCCAACTGCGGGGGTAGGTGAAGCAGGCCCATCAGTAGCAGCGAGAGGCAGACCCGCACTGCGAGAGTCGGAAGGTGTAGCCGCATTCTATTCTCCGAGACGGTGTGTAAGACTCCTAACCAAGAATCCGAAGGTGGGTTCCCGGCTTGAGGAGTCGTTACAGTTCTGGTTCGGGCTCTCCATTCCCAGGAGGTTCGGTGCTTGGGGGTGCAGGTGCCACGGCTGGTGGCTCGCCGAGGATAGTCTGGGCAGCTCCCTCGGCCCGGAGTTCGTCCACACGTGCTACGACCCGTTCGACTGCCTCCTCTCCGACACGCTGCTCGTATTGAGCGCGAAGGGGAAGGGCCAGCGGTCCCAGTGGAACGATATCCTGCTCATTAGCGACGAGGCGGCTCATGAGGTCCCGGACTGAGCGGTCCACGTTCTCGGTAAGTGTGTTACCCTCCTCGACCTGTAGTGAATCCAGCCCGAGAAAATCAGCGATCAGCAAATATTGATTGACGACATCTGAGATGATCGTTCCCTCGTCCTCCTCTGTCGATTCGACTCCCACTCGCAGAGCTTCGGCCAGGAGGAGCCTGTTTCTCGTCAGATCGTACAGCATGGATTCCAGCTGCTGGTCCCCCGTTACTGTGATCTGCTGGCGGATTTCCCGGGGCTGGCCGGACACGAACTCTCGGTACTCTTCTGCTGGAAGCTCCCCCCCTTCCCAGATCGTGAGTGGGCTGGATGCCTCACTTCGGGACAGGCGATCCTCAGGCGCGGCCGTGATCCGTCGGACGAGTTCGATCGCATCGTCGCTGAGTCGCACGTTGGCGGAACCTTCGAGTTCGGCCAAATACGTCGATTCGGCCACCATTATTCGCTCGGTTTGTAGCTGCATCCTATACTCATCAGCGATGTTCTCAAGAGACGGAGACCGACGCTCCTCCAGTAATATCACATGGAACCCGAAGGTGCTTTGCACCACGTCGCTGACCTCACCGGGCGGTAGCGCGAATGCAGCCTCCTCGAACGGCGGAACCATCATACCTCGACCGAAGAAGCCCAGATCACCCCCCTGAATCGCCGAGCCAGGATCCTGTGAGTACTCCTCGGCTAGGGTAGCAAAATCCTCACCAGCGCGAGCACGATCCCGGATATCCTCCGCGAGTGCCCGTACGGAGTCCTGCTGTGCCTGTGCTACGCCGGGAGGAATTGAAAGAAGGACATGACGCGCTCGCACCTCTTCGCCCGGGCGCTGATCTTCGAACATTGCCTGCAACTCCTCGTCCGTTATCGTTGTGTCCAACTGGATCACCTGATCACGCAGCCGGACGATGACCAGTCGGTCCACCTCCTGATCCACGATCAACGATATGTCCAACTCCTCCAGTGCACCCTCCTGGTTCACAACCCATGCCAAGAGCGTATAGTCGATCCAGAAGTTCAGGGTGGCCTCTACCACTTCCCCGTCGTTCGGGAGGACGGAGATCGGCGCCAGGATCTGTGCGGCGTCCTCGACTAGGAGATGAAAGTCGGCTGCAATCGCCGCTGTATCCGATCCCAGGCCGCGATCGCAGCCTGTGAGAACGGTCGCCAGAAACGTGGAAAGGACGAAGACACTTCTCACACCACGCATATGGCTTCCTTGTCCAAATATCTGCAGATTCAAGGAATATCGGCTAAGTGGTTCACCCCTCATGCCGCACGAACTCTCTCGAGCACCACTGCATCGAGTGCATGGATCAGGGTGCCCGTCAGGGGCTCTGGTCCAGCCCGCGTTAGGGAAAGAGAGAGCGGGGCCATACGCTGCACTTTCACGTCTACCTGTCGGTCCTTGAATGGGGTCTCCAGTGTGGTCAGCCTTGGATTCGCAGTTGCCCGAAAGGTCACCCTTGCTCCGCCGCCCTTTACGAAGATTCTCTCAATTCCCAGTCGTTTGCCCAGAAGACGAAGGAGGCGGGCATCGATAAGTCGCTCAACCTCTTCAGGCACCGGTCCGAATCGATCCCTCATCTCCTCGCGAAATCGGACCACTTCAGGCCGGTCCTCCAGCTTCGAAAGTCGTCGATAAAGATGCAATTTTTGCCCTGAATCCGAAACGTAGCCATCCGGAATGTATGCTGTGCCGGGCAGTGATACGTCGGGCTCAGGAAATTCACGCTGGCTCCCGGATCCACTTCGGATCCTTCGCACTGCGTCCTCCAGAAGGCGGAGATAGGTGTCCATCCCAACAGCGTGGGCGAAGCCGGACTGGTCCGCTCCGAGAAGGTTTCCCGCCCCACGGGTTTCCAGGTCCCGCAGCGCGATCTGATAGCCGCTCCCGAGATCGCTGTACCGCTCCAGCAGCTGAATCCGCTTCCTGGCATCCTCGGTAAGTTTATCGGGAGAGATTAAGTAGCAGTAAGCGCGTCGGTTTGATCGGCCTACCCTCCCGCGGATCTGGTAGAGCTGTGCGAGTCCGAATCGGTCTGCTCGATCGACGATCAAGGTGTTCGCATTCGGCACATCAAGCCCATTTTCAATGATTGACGAGCAGACCAGGACATCGACCTCGCTGTCGACAAATGCCCTCATCACACTATCTAATGCCCCCGGGCTCATTTGGCCGTGGGCCACCTCGACTCGGGCATCGGGAACGAGTGGCCGAAGGCTCTCCGCGACCGCCTGGATCGTATCCACTTGGTTATGTAAAAAAAATGTCT
>CAZJIM010000044.1:12347-14729 GCA_964546115.1 uncultured Gemmatimonadaceae bacterium
TGCACGAGAATCTCCGAAATAAGCGTCTTGCTCCAGGGGATCGCTTGAGTGCTCACTGCGAGCCGGTCCCTTGGGGGACTACGGATGAGGGACAAGCTGCGTACACCTGCGAGAGATAGCTGCAAGGTGCGTGGGATCGGGGTAGCGGTAAGCGTGAGCACATCTACGTTGGCGCGAAGCCGCTTCAGCGCTTCCTTGTGCTTCACTCCGAAACGCTGCTCTTCGTCTATGATCAGGAGTCCTAGATCGCGAAACCGAACATCACCGGAAAGGAGACGGTGAGTGCCAACGATCACGTCAACTCTCCCGCTCTCAAGAGCAAGGAGTGTCTCTTGCTGTTCCCGCGGCGTCCGGAACCGGGAGAGCGAGGCGACGCGCACGGGGAAGTTGGCCAGTCGCTCTTCGAAGGTCCGTTGGTGCTGTTCGACGAGGATGGTCGTGGGTGCTAGAACTGCGACCTGTTTCCCGTCCTGAACGGATTTGAAGGCTGCCCGAATAGCCACCTCTGTTTTCCCAAACCCCACGTCTCCACAGATGAGTCGGTCCATGGGTCGGGGCGACTGCATGTCCTTCTTGACCTCCCCGGTGACCCTTCGTTGATCTGGTGTGTCCTCGTACAGAAACCCGGCCTCCATCTCAGTCTGCCACTTCGAGTCCGGTGAAAATGCAAGTCCTTTAGTGATCTGCCGTTCCGCGTATAAGTCGAGAAGCTCCTGAGTCATCTTCTCGATTGCTGCCTTCGTTTTTTGTCTCAGGGTCTTCCACCGCTTCCCCCCTATCCGGTGCACGGCTGGTGGCTCGGACTCATCGGTTGCTCCGACCCAGCGCTCGATTAGGTCCAGACGATAGACGGGTACCCGGAGCATTTCCCCCTCAGCATATTGGATCGTGAGAACCTCAAGGCTCTCCCCACCGACATCGATTTGCTCCAGTCCCTGAAACTGCCCGATCCCATGATCCATGTGGACCACATAGTCACCCGCGGACAGCTGAGCAATGCTCTCCAACGCCATAGCACCGCGGAATTGTCGGGCTGAGCGAACCCGTCTTCGGCGCCGGAATATCTCGTGGTCAGTAAGGACGTTGAGAGGTGGCGATGAGGGGATTCGGAATCCACCCTCAACCGTTCCCAGGCCCACTCGCACACCGGGGACCGGGCTACCCGACTCGAGCAGAATCTCTTCGAGTCGCTCGACCTGCCCCTCGTTGTCACAAAGGATGAGGGTGCTTGCACCGCCCGCTGCTTCTTCTCTCAGGAATGCCGTGAGGCGTGTCATCTTCCGCTCAATGATCGGTGGATGAGTCGCTTCGAGTGACAATGCGTGTCCCTCCTCAGCTGTGAGGCGAACGACGGGGAGTTCCCTTAGCATTGTCGACGCCTCACCGGGCGGGACCAGAACATATCCTGGGTTCGGAAGGGTCTCCCCTTCCAGCAGATCGTCCGAGCGAGTTCTCCTGACATGGGACCAGTTCTTTTGAAACTCCTCTTCCCAGTGAGTCCCCCCGATCTCCACGATCACAGTTTCGGTAGGCAACACCTCAAGAAAGCTACGGAGCGAGGACCTGTCGGTCCTAGTCATCCGAACGCCAGATCGAAATGCAGTAGGGAGGAATCGGACGGTGGCCATCTCCCCGGTTGATCGCTGATCCGTAACATCGAACGATCGGATGGAGGATATCTCGTCACCCCAGAACTCAATCCGAATGGGGTCGGAAAGCCCAAGGGAGAAAATGTCCACGAGCCCTCCCCGCACGGCGAATTGGCCGACCTCCTCCACGAGCGGAACTCGTTTGTATCCCATGACTTCAAGCTGTTCTATGAGTAGGGATAGGCCGATTTCATCTCCTGTCTCTAACTCCAGGTGCAGTTGAGTGAGCCTGTCGGGCATCGCCATCCGTTCCTGGAGGGCCCGAGGTGTCGTCACGAAGATCCGGCCGTGCCCTCCAAGGAGAGCCTCAATAGCCTCGACCCGAAGCGCATCAATCCCGGGATCCGTGTTTTCCCTTGAATCGAGACGGGTCTCGTATTGGGGGTAGAGGTGGGGAGTGCCAGGGCCCAGTAGAGATTCGAGATCCGCTTCCACTCGGTTGGCCCCTTCCGGATCTGAGCACACAACGACCAGAATCCTCCTCAGGTGCGTCTCATGCAACGCTGCCACCAGGGCTGATCCCGCTGCACCGACGATTCCTCCGATTGTGAGGTGGTCCCCAGCTCGGGGAAGCCTCTCCCGAAGCTTATTCGCCAGCGGTGTGCGATTTATCGCTTCAACGATGGTGTGGGTTCTACTCACGAATCTGCTCTCGCCCTCGCTCCTCAGTCTGTCGCGAATTTCGGGGGTCTACAGAAGCCAGCCAGCTTTCTGCTAGGAGCAGGAGGAAGAG
>CAZJIM010000045.1:0-14720 GCA_964546115.1 uncultured Gemmatimonadaceae bacterium
CCAAGAAGGGAAGTAGACCCACGCCAGGGTGAGCCACTTTCAAAGATCACGGCCGTTATGACCCTAAAGAAAAAATATGGCTCCGTCGCCCATGCTTGTCGAGTCACCCAGTACCAACCCCAAATGTACCCCCTGTCTCCCGCCAGAAGGCCCCCTCCTCGTACTAACTTCCCGCTAGGATGACAGCCTCATGGTGAAAGGGAGAGAACGAAGCGTGCTCTTTCGCTACGGACCAGTTGACGCGGGGGGAGATCTCAGCATCAAGGTTGCCGCCCGTGATCCCAACGGGTGGCATCGCAAGGACCTTCCTGTCGGAGTGACCACGGCTCCTCCAACAGGAAGGTCTCCGAAGGCCCGAAGTCGGCACAGAACATCGCTCCCCGTCCGAGACCCCAAACGCTTCCCCACGGGTGTACACGGCTCGCGGTCCGTTTCCACCGGACGCATCACAGCTTCGGCCCCTGTCTGTATCGGTTTCGACCCCAGAACCCGGATTACTGATCTGTGAGCTCCCGTGCCTTCCTGTACATCACTCCCGCTTCGTTCCTCAAGTTCTTCTTGTCGTAGAGGATTCCCATGAGATAGTAGATGCGTGCCCGATCGGGTTGAAGATGTGCCGCGCGCTCCAGCATCTCCAGAGCGTCGTCGACCCGCCCAAGCCGGTTCAGTGCCTCACCTCGGTAGAAGTGCGCAAGCGTGTGATCTGGATCGTTGAAGCACACCCACCGGAGCTCGTGGTCCGACTGGGAATAGAGACCTCGACGAAAGTAGAGGATCCCCAAGTTCGCTCGAACGTCTATCCCACCAGGGTCGATCCGGGCCGCCTTTTTGAGCTCGGCCTCAGCCTCGTCGTACCGGCCCTGCGCCGCCAGGGCCGCACCCAGATTCGTCAGAATCTCCGCATTTTCAGGCTGAAGGTCTGCCGCGGCCTGAAAGTGCTCCACAGCAACATCATGATCGCCCATCTGGTCCAGCAACACTCCCAGGTTGTTGCGTGCACGCAGGTGAAAAGGATCCATGGCGATGACCCGGCGGTAGAGGCTGATAGCCTCCTCCAGCCGACCTCCCCTCGAGGCGCTCTTCCCTTCGTCGAACAGACGCTCGGCCTCAGATTTCCCGCGGGGCTCCTCCATCTTCGGTTCTACCGCACCGGCTTCAGATGTCGCATCGTCTTGACCCGCACGCGAACCACCAGCCGGATCCGTAGATGAGGTGGAAG
This sequence comes from uncultured Gemmatimonadaceae bacterium, assembly GCA_964546115.1. Classification (GTDB taxonomy): domain Bacteria; phylum Gemmatimonadota; class Gemmatimonadetes; order Longimicrobiales; family Gaopeijiaceae; genus JAAXGI01. The sequence continues at coordinate 1,220 of CAZJIM010000045.1, forward strand.
TAGACTCCTCGAACTCGAACACGGTTGAAATGTGTCTCCGCTCGGATCCCAAAGTGGTGGACTCGCGCTGCACATCTTCCGTTGACTCTCCTTCCCGAGGCCCACTATCAAGGGGCAGCTCCGGCTGCTTCGGTACCTCGCGACTGCCCTTCTTTCTCATGCCGCTCAACAACTAACCCTCCCACCCAGTTTCACGAGAGACCCAATCCAGGTACGGTTGATGACCGGCTTCGATGCTGAGCACCAGTACCTCTGGAACCTCGTATGGATGCAGTTCGGGGACCCTTCGAAGGAGATCAGGAACTTTCGACTTCATGGTCTTGAGTACGAGGACAAACTCAGCTTCATCCTTTAGATGCCCTTCCCATCGATAGATGGACCGCACCCCGGGCACAATGTTCCCACAGGCAACCAGTCGCTCGCTTACCAGCGTCCGACAAAGCTCAGCCGCCACCGGCTGATCCGGGACCGTCACGACGATGAGCCGTACGTCGGTTCCTACCAAGACGTGAACACGGTCCTTTCCTCATTCTCCTCACCGTAAAGGGCGTCGATAATCGATTTATAACGCTCCTCAACCACCCTCCGCTTCACTTTTTGGGTCGGAGTGAGAGAGCCGTCCTCGACGGTGAACCCCCGCTCTAAGAGCACCAATTTCTTCGGCATCTCAACACTGGAGAGATGTTCGAGCTCAGCAAAAATTTCGGTGGACAACAGCTTCTGGACCCCAGGATTGGCAAGAAGTTCGCGGGAATTCGCCGCTGACACCCCCTGTCTACGAGCCCATGCTTCAAGGGCTTCGAAGTCTGGAGCGATAAGCAGGGATATGAATTTTCTGCGGTCTCCAATAAGAACGGGTTGATCGACGTAGCGGTTCCTTTTCAGCCAGTTTTCGATGGGTTGAGGGGCCACATTCTTCCCGCCGGCGGTAACGATAATGTCCTTCTTCCGATCGGTGATTCTGAGGAACCCTTGATCGTCGATCTCGCCAATGTCTCCTGTGTGAAACCAGCCGTCCGGCGTTATCGCCTCCTCGGTTTTCTCGGGAAGATTGTAGTATCCCTTCATTACCTGCGGTCCTCGGGTGAGGATCTCACCATCCTCTGCAATCCGCTCCTCGGTCCACGGCACCGGCTTGCCAACCGTTCCTATCCTAAAGTTGGCAGGAAAGTCTCGCGGGCTATTCACGTTCGTGAGCGGACTCGTCTCGGTCAGGCCATACCCCTCCAGAATTACCACCCCAGCCGAAAAGAAAAACCGATTAATCGCGGCTGAGAGCGGGGCCCCTCCGCTGACGAAGAATCTCAACCGCCCCCCAACGGCCTCCCTGATCTTTCTAAACACAAGGCGATCTGCGGCCGCGTAGGTGAGGCTCGTCCAGGGACCGGGCCTTCCCCCTCTAAGACGAATCTCACTCCAGCGGTCACCCACGCCCTTTGCCCAACCCAGTATCGCGCGCCGCACACCGTCGGCTTCCATCACGCGGGAATACACCTTCTCGTAAAGTCTAGGCACAGAAACCACAAAGGTGGGCCGCACTTCCCTCAGGTCCTCGGGCACGAGTTGTATTGAGCGGGCATACGCAATGGAGCACCCGGCGTTAAAGAGGAAGTAGTCAACCATGCGCTGGAGGACATGGGAAAGGGGGAGGATCGAAAGACTCGAATCTCGGTCGTCAATCGGGATAACCTGAGCACCGGCTCGGATATTTGAGTACAGGTTGTTGTGGGTGAGCATCACACCCTTCGGATTACCAGTGGTCCCGGAGGTATAGAGGATCGTAGCTGTGTCTTCGGGTCGTGCCTTCAACGCTTCACTACGAAAGTCCTCGGCTGAGTCTTTAGACTCTTGTCTTCTCCCCCTCGCTATGAACTCTTCCCAGCCGAGCACTTGTTGCGGCAGCTCTTGCGGTAAATCGAAGACCACTACCCACTCGAGAAGGGGACATTCGTGCCTCACTTCCTCGATCTTCTGCAACTGAGCCTGATCGGACACGAAAGCAACACGAGCGCCAGAATCTTTAAGGATGTAGTGGATCTGGGTGGAGGTGAGAGTGGGATAGATGGGAACGTCGACCACGCCGGCACAGAGACATCCGTAGTCCGCTAATGCCCACTCAGGTCGATTGGTCGAGAGAATCGAGGCCCGATCCCCTCGGCCAAGTCCCAGCGATTGCAACGCGGAGGAAACAGCCTGAACTCTTCTTTCAATCTCTTCGTAGGATATGTCGGCCCATCGCTCCCCGTCGCGATACCTAAGCGCAGTCCGAGGGCCGAAACGGTCCAACGCCTCGAAGAAGAGTTCAACGATCGTACCCTCGCCAAGTTCAGCAGGGGTGGCGGCGTAGTCTCGTCTCGACATCGCTGATCCATGAAGCGAAAGAGAGAATGCACCACGCTGGAGGTCCACCCTGGTTTGGGACCTATGCGCGGACTGCTGACACCTCTACTTCCAAGTCTGGGTGGAGGGTGTGAAAGACACTGCAATACTTGTCGTGGGAGAGTTGGGCCGCCCTCTCCAACTTTGGCTGATCTCTCTCTGCGGGCCCCTCAACCGTTATCAGGATCCGAAGGGAGGTGAACCTATGCGGCTGCTCCGTAGCCCGAACTCCAAGCACGTCGACCACCAACTCCTCGACCAGAACGCGGCTCTTTTCGAGAATGACATTTATATCTATCGCCATACACGAGGCCAAGCTCATGAGTAGAGCCTCCGTCGGGGACGGACCCACTTCCGAGTCACCATCCAGCAAGATCGGCTTCGCGTTTCCCGTCCGGCCCTCAAAGACTTTGCCACGACCGACCCATTGGACCCGGACCTGGCGTTCAGTGCTCATCATCATCGAGCAATGCATCCGGTTCGCCTCGAAGCTGCGCCAAGGTGGAGCGGGCATGAGCGATATGTTCTGCCGCTTCGGGGCCACTCGGCGGGCTTGTGAGGAAAGATTCTAGATGCTGCACTGCTTCCTCCTCTTCCCCGCGCCGGAGAAGCAGATACGCTAGCCCGTAGCGGGCGCCGGTTGCGGCCGGATCCTTCTGTAGCACATGCCGATAGGTCTTGGACGCCTCTTCGGTCATCCCAATCCGGGTATATGCGATGGCTATCTGTTGGAGCACAACCGTGTCACCTGGAGCCTCCTGGAGCGCTAGCCGGAGTGACGTCAAGGCCTCGTGGAAGCGTTCTTCCCGTATTAACGCAAGGCCTTCCTCATAGTAGTCGACTCTTTCAGGGTCCTGACCACCTCTCTTGTACCACCACTGAATAAGAGCCACACCTCCAATCACGAACACCCCGTCCCACAGCCCTATAGTGGAAGCAGGACTTCCCGTCAGAACAATCCGGGCCACCAGATCAGCGGCAATGACCGCTATCACAGCGAGTCCGAATAGCAGCCTTCTATTCATGCCCCAATGCTGCCCTGCTCCACTCAAACCCGCAACTCAGCCAGGGGCACCGGACGAACACAACTTTGCAGAGCTTCTTCCATCAGGCCATGTCGTTCAGAGCAGAGGGGAGATCAGATTCAGTCGTTCAGCAACACTCCAACATGATCAAAACTAGTAGAGGGGACAGGCCCCACGCAACGCAACTAGAAACTGTCGGAATCGCCTGGATCACAACTACTTGCGAACACCCACCAGAACGTCATCAGCCTCCACTAGAAGTTCCATCTCATAGTCCTCCATCTCTCCAGCTGTACCGTCAGGGGGGCGAAGGAACACCAGTCGGGAACCGGACCCAAGAACTCGCACAGCCTCCGCAAGAAGTAAGCTGTTGGGCTCACCCTCCAATGCCACTCCACGGAGGCTCCCAGTGAGGAAAGGCAGGTGACCGGAGATGGCTATCCGGCTGACCCCCTCCTGTTCAAGACCTCCGCGCAGTTCAGGATGGACGGCAACGATCTCGATCCCTTCGATCATCCGACTGAGCAGAGAAGCGTTCCGAGCTGAAGGCCCGATTATAAGCAGAAGACCCGGCCCCTCTATGACCCCGAAGAGAGCGGCCAGTCTCAGCGAAGCCTCAGGATCCTCGGGGACGGTCGGGTTCCCGGCAGTCTCGAGATTACGGGGCAGTGGCCGGAGATCTCCAAATCCTCCCTCCACCGGATACTGCTCACGGCAGTTGGAACACGCTAGCGCTCCCTCCAGAAGTCGTCTTTCTTTCAGCTCGTCGGCCAAGAGGATGAGCCCGAATTCGGGACCGCACCGAGCACAGGCGAGCCGATCGGTTACCAAGATGTGCATGGTGAGAGTCTGAACGCCGAGTTAGAAGATCTCCGAAGGTCAACCAGGAGCGGGCATCGAGGGTCCTGCCCCGTACTGAGCCCACTGGGTGGGGGTTTCCCACACGCGGGCATAGAGGAGCCCTTCGGCGAATTCTCTTGGGAGGAGCGAACTAAGCTGATCGTAAAAGTAGCGTGCCTGAACCTCTGCGCTCGTTTCGAGGCCCTCGAATTCCGGCAGTTCGTTCAGGTTCTGGTGGTCCAACCTCTCAGCCAACTCTCGGACATGCCTCTTCAAATCGACGAAATCAAGCGCGATCCCCGCTTCATTTAGACCGGGCGTCTGAACGGCTACCTCGACTACGTAACGATGCCCGTGTAGCCTCTCACACTTCCCCTTGTAGTTACGAAGGAAGTGGGCAGCGTCATAGTGAGCCTTCACGCTGACGGTATACATCCGCTTTCCTAACCCTTAGGGAACTCTTGCAGAAGTTCCTTATATGGCTTCGATTGCGAGGTACGGGATTTGCACCCCAGCACTCCGGGCCGCTACAAAGACTACGCATGCAGCGACCGATTTAGGGTCGAGCATGGACTCACGATCAGGTATATCCGGCCTTCTCTCCGGCTCGATCGAGTCCCAGATCGAAGTGTTCGTGGCCGCGGGCTCGAGAAGTGTCGCGCGAACCCCGGTGCCCCGGAGTTCCTCCAGTAACACCTCGTGGAACCCCCTGACACCGAACTTAGAAGCGGAGTATACACCATTTCCGGCAAACGCCTTGCGTCCGGCAATAGACCCTATCTGAATGATGGTTCCGCTCTCTCGGCGTTTGAGGCCCGGCAAGAAGGCTCGTACGGTCAGAACGGTTCCTCTCAGATTCACGGCCAGATTACGTTCGAGATCATCCGGGGACATCTCGTCAATCGGCTGGATCGAGAACACCCCTGCAGATGCGACTATGACATCAGGTGGCCCCCCCGCTAGTCGAGCGAACTCGTCTCGCAGCTTCGATAGTGCCCTGGGATCAGTAACATCGCACGGAAGACTCCAGCCACCGAGCTCCCCCGCCAACGCGTCCAGTCCATCTCTTCCTCGGGCCACAAGACCGACACGAACCCCCTTTTGCACCAGCGCCTTCGCGATCGCACTGCCAATACCACCAGTAGCTCCCGTGACAAGAGCGGCCTTCCCGGAGAGACCCGCCGGATTGCTGCCTTCGGACATTACCCTATCAACCAATCGGGCAGTGATCGCTTTGACAGAGCCGAAGGAACTCGTCTCGAGTACGGGCGTCCTTGAGGAACGCACCCCGCATCGCTGAAGTGATTGTGAAGGCGTTCTGCTTCTGTACGCCTCGCATCATCATGCAGAGATGATAGGCTTCGATCACAACACCAACACCTTGGGGCTGCACTACCTCCCACAGGCTCTGCGCAATCTCTTCAGTCAGACGTTCCTGAACCTGCAGCCGTCGCGCAAACACCTCCACAAGGCGAGCCATTTTGGAGAGTCCCAAGATGTGCCCGTCGGGGATGTAGGCAACATGTACCTTACCGAAGAACGGGAGTATATGGTGCTCACAGAGGGAGTACATCTCAATGTCCTTCACGATAACCATGTTATGGTGATGCTCTTGAAAGAGGGCATCACCTACCGTGGCGCTGGGGGACATGGTGTATCCCCGGGTCAGGAAGCGCAAAGACTCGACGACGCGCTCCGGCGTTTGGAGCAGTCCCTCGCGGCCCGGATCGTCTCCGAGCCGCCGGATTATCTCTCTCACGAGATCTGAGAACGGCACGGTATCAAGCTCCGGTCGGGGCCAATCCCGATCGGAAGACACGGCACTAGTGCGAACGACCCGAGCTGCTTCCGCCTCACTCATATCGGCCTTCTCCGCTTACTTCAGCCACCTTCATATTCGACACCGTTCCTCGGGGTTTCCCAGAGAACCAGCCGCTTGAGATCGATCCCCTCGGGAAGCCGTGGATGGATTCGGTCCCAAATCGCAACAACCAAATTTTCGGCGGTCGGGTTTCTCTGGTCCATCCAAGCCACATCAAGGTTCAGATTCCGGTGGTCCACATCCTGGATTACTGAGTGGTACACCACTTTCTTCAACTTTTTCAAGTCCAGTACGTATCCGGTCTCCCGGTCCAGATCCCCTTCGACCGTTACATCGAGATCATAATTATGACCGTGCCAGTTCGGATTTGAACAGTCCCCAAAAACTTCGCGGTTCCGGTCCTCACTCCACTTTGGACGATGAAGCCGGTGAGCCGCGGAAAAGTGCACCCTTCGGGTCACGCGCACACGAGGCATTGGTCCCTACTCCGATCTCCCTCAGCGAATTCTTTGAGCGGATCGGATACCCCGGGCTCGTCCGTATCGATCCAAGTAGAAAGGCCGGCATCCATCGGATGCCGGCCCCGCGGGTCTGTATCAGAGGGATGATATTGAAGCCCGGATTATATTAACTGCGACTCCCCTGCGACTTTCGAAGTCCCCCCTCAGAGGCTGGTCGTCCGTCACAGAAGTCAGTCCCGACCTCAAATGTGTTGGCTCAATTATCGAGCCCCCCGATACACCCGGAAAAGCATATTAGCTGTCCGTCGGACTCCCGTAAAGGACGGCCCAAAGATACGAGTTCTCGAAACTCAACGGGTCTCTCGAAATGCCCTCAGCCGAGCTAAATTGCGAAGGTCGAAGGTTACCAAATCTTCCCCCTTTGGCGTTTCCAGTACCTTCGGGATCGACTCGAATCGAGGGTCTTGCATGAGTTTTCGGAATGGCTCATCCCCCAGTGTACCCTCACCGATGTGCTGGTGGCGGTCCTTGTGGGACCCAAACGGGTGCTGGGAATCGTTCAGGTGGAAGAGCCCCAAACGATCCAGTCCCAGGAGGTCTTCGAACTGTGCCCAGACCCCATCGTAGTCCTCGACGAGATCGTACCCGGCCGAGTAGGCATGACACGTATCGAAACAGATCCCTACCCTTCCCCTGACTTCAGAGGGGATCCTCTCGAGAATCGTGGCAAGGTATTCGAAGCTCCCGCCTACAGAAGTTCCGGAACCCGCGGTGACTTCCAACAGCACTCGGGTTGGACTTTCGACCTCCGCCAAGGCCCTCGAAATCCCCTCAGCATTTCGCACCAAGCCGCTCTCTAGGTCCCCATCAGTGGCGTTCCCCGGGTGTGTAACGAGGAAGTCCAACCCGAGAGCGGTGCAGCGGTAGAGCTCGCGCTTGAACGAGTTGAGGCTTCGGCTCCAGAGCCCCGGGGTTGGGCTGGCGAGATTAATTAGGTACGAGTCGTGAGAGCCAGCGACGCTAATCTCACTTGACCTGCAGGCCTCCTGAAACGCATGGCCCTGATCCTCGGAGACCTCAGGCTCGACCCATCGGTTTGGCTGCTTAGTGAAGACCTGGAACACAACCGAATCGATAGCGCGGGTTCGTTCAGGCGCGTTTTGCACTCCTCCTGCCGCGGACACGTGTGCTCCCAGCTCGTCCCCGTGAAATGCGCGGATCCGCCCGGACCCCGATCCCTTTTCCATAACATGGTTCTCGGGACTCATCTTTTCCGCCGATCCCCGTCCGGAACCCCGGGCTCAGTCATGTCTCGCACATTCAGTATCTCATCCACTTTCTCGGCTGGAAGAAGACCCAGCTCGAGCACTACGTCGCGCACTGAGCGGCCCTCACGAGCTGCCTGCTTCGCTACCTCCGTGGCACGATCGTAACCAATATGCAGGTTCAGGGCTGTGGCAATGGCAGGGTTTCGCTCTAAGAGCTCCTGAGAGCGCAGTGCGTTCGCCCTGATCCCTGAAACGCAGCACGCGGCAAACGTCTGGGCCGCGTTCCCTAGGAGGGTGGCAGACTCGATGAAGGCGTGAGCCATGACCGGCATCATGACATTGAGTTCGAAGTTGCCTCTACCACCTGCAAGCGTCAGGGTCGTATGATTCCCAGCCACTCTCGCCGAGACCATCATCAGCGCCTCCGAGAGAACAGGATTCACCTTCCCGGGCATAATCGAGCTCCCCGGCTGGATCGCCGGGAGTTGGATTTCTGCGAGGCCAGAGGTGGGTCCCGACGCCAGCCATCGGATATCGTCCGCCACCTTCATGAGGCTGACAGCCACCGTGTTCAGGGCCCCATGAGCATTCACCAGAGAATCACGAGCACCCTGCGCCTCGAAATGGTCCCTTGCTTCCCTGAACGAAAGGCCTGTCTGCTCTGAGATACGAGCGATGGTACGCGACGCGAATTCCATGTGTGTGTTGATCCCAGTTCCGGTCGCCGTTCCTCCCAGGGCCAACTCGGCCAGCTCTTCCGATGCTGCCCTGATCCGACCGACCCCCTTCTTGACCTGCGTTGCATACCCCCCGAACTCTTGGCCTAGGCGAACTGGGGTAGCATCCATTAGGTGGGTGCGGCCTGATTTGACGAGGCCATCGAATTCATTCGCCTTCGCGGCGAGCTCTTTGTGGAGCGACTCAAGAGCCGGAATGAGGTCCTGCTCCAGAGTCAGCCGCGCCGCCAGGTGAATCGCCGTCGGCATCACGTCATTCGACGATTGACCGAAATTTACCTGATCATTAGGGTGAACTGCCGGATGGGAACCTTCGAGGAATCCGGTCGCCAAACGAGCTACTACCTCGTTTGCATTCATGTTTGAGGAGGTACCGGAGCCAGTCTGGTACACGTCGACGACGAACTCTCCGTCCCACTTACCGTCAGCTACCTCCGCTGCAGCCCGGGCAATCGCATCGGCGATCGGAGACTCTAGATTACCCAACTCGCCGTTTGTTAGCGCTGCAGCTTGCTTCACCATACCGAGGGCCTGGATCATGCGCCGACCGAAACGTTGGCCACTAATTGGAAAGTTGTCTACCGCCCGCTGCGTCTGCGCCCCATAAAGGGCGTCCGCAGGTACGGGAACTTTGCCTAGGGAGTCCCTCTCGATCCGAAAGTCCTTTGACATATGTCCTCACTCCAGTCCTTTGTTGGCTTCGACTTCACCCGATTATCTGAAGCCGAAGGCGGCCCATCGCAACCTACAGGGAGCTGCACTCCTTGGTCAGACCTCTATTTCTCTGGCGGCCGAGTAGGTCGGAGTTCGATTCGGCTAGGCAGCGCCCGCTCGGGAAAAGATAAGATGTTCAACACGGCCCGTGCGACATCCTCAGGCTGCAACATCCAGGACGCATCCGGGTCGGGTCCGCCTCCGAAGAAGTCCGTGTTCACACTCCCGGGCATCACGCAAGTAACCCGGACTCCCTGGTGGCGCAGATCCAGCATCATGGCTTCGCTCATCCCCAATAACCCCCATTTGCTTGCGTTGTAGGCAACGCCCCCCGAAAACGCGTTTCGCCCTGCCAGAGAACCAATATTCACGATCCATCCCCTCCCGGCCTCGATCAGATGGGGTACGGCGGCTCTCGAGCAGTGGAACGCACCATCAAGGTTAGTACGAATCTGCAGATCCCAGTCCTCTGGATTCAGCTCCTGGATCGGAGCGAACCGGCCCAACCCCGCATTGTTCACGAGGATATCAAGCCGACCGAAGCGATTCACCACGTTCTGCATAAGGCCCGTACACTGCTCCGGCTCGCGGACATCGCATACGATCCCGTGGGCCTTGCCTGGTCCCTGTTCCGACAGTTTTCTGGCGGAGGCTTCCACATCGGAGGCTGTGCGACTAGAAATCACTACCCTGCTTCCTCGAGCGACCAACGCCTCGGAGATGGCCCACCCAATCCCTCGAGTGGCACCGGTCACCACGGCAACGATTCTCTCGAAATCCGCCACTTGGCTCCTCCTTGATACCCACGCGCATTTCCAGGGGACCCCAAAACCTCCGCGGAGGACCAACCCCTGTTCTCTCTCTTCAATCCAGATTAGGATCGCCCCACCGAGAGGGTACAGTACCGCGATCCCGTCACCGCGTTTCGTCCACACCCCATCACCTAGGTCAATCTGCGCTGAGCGCTCTCATGGAGGAAGCCAGCAAACCACGCGTTGCGCTCGTAACAGGCGGTGCAATCCGTGTAGGTCGAGCCCTGACGTTGGGTCTCGCTGAGGCAGGCTATGACATCGCCATCAACTACCACTCCTCCGATGGAGAGGCGGTGACGGTGTCGCGTAGGGTGGAGGAGCTGGGGAGAAGGGCGATCATGTTACCTGGCGATATCTCTCAGGCCCAGGACGTCGAGCAAATCGCTCTCGGAGTGAGCGAGGAGTTCGGGAGATTGGATCTCTTGGTCAACAACGCCTCACTCTTCCGGAATACCCCTCTCCTCGAGATGGAGGAGAGTGAATGGGACCGGGTGATGGCGGTGAATCTCAAAGGTCCATTCCTGATGGTGAAGGCCACTGTCGACCTGCTGACTCGAGCCGGCGGTCAGATCGTGAACCTCGTCGACCTCTCCGCATTCCAACCCTGGGTCGACCATCCCCACCATTCGGTGTCAAAGGCTGCTCTCCTCCAGCTTACCCGTGTAATGGCGCGGGCTCTGGCTCCTCGCGTGCGGGTCAACGCGATCGCGCCGGGCACAGTGCTGCTCCCCGAGGACTACGACAATGCCAAGCACAATCACTCTCGAGCCCAATCGGTTCTCGGCACCCTCGGGTCACCCGAGGACGTCGTTCGAACTGTGCTCTTCCTTGAGCGCTCTCCCTTCATCACTGGCGAGGTGATCGTGGTCGATGGAGGCCAACTCCTGGGCACATGAGGCACCGGAACCGGCAACCCTCTATCCCCTAAACCTTTCCCGCCATTGGCTCTGACTGAATCTCATCTCCTGAGTCCCCCTCAGGCTCGAGCTCCAGCCAGCGCTCGGCCTCTAGCGCGGCCATACACCCGGTTCCCGCGGCGGTAACTGCCTGGCGGTAGTACGAGTCCATAACGTCTCCCGCCCCGAAGATCCCCGGGACGCTGGTCTGCGTGCGCCATGGGATGGGTGTCATCAGATATCCATTCTCGTCAAGCACCAACTTGCCCCCAAGGAAGCCTGTGTTCGGAGTGTGCCCGATCGCGATGAAAAGTCCGCCCACCTCGAGCTCCCGCTCGCCACCTCGTTCTGTATGTCCTACTCGGATCCCAGTGACAAAGTCCTCCCCTAGGACATCCGTAACCACCGTGTTCCACTCGACGCGGATCTTTTCGTTGGCGAGCGCTCGTTCAGCCAGAATAGGAGAAGCTCGGAACTGATTACGACGATGTAAAATCACAACTTCCTGGGCGAACTTTGTCAGATAAATCGCCTCTTCCATCGCACTGTCGCCCCCACCTACGACGGCCAGAACCTTATTCCGGAACGCGGGGAGCGCACCGTCACACACGGCGCACGCGGAGACCCCCCCACCTCGTTGCGCGAGCCGCTGTTCGTTCTCCAATCCCAACCAGTTCGCCCGTGCCCCTGTGGCCACGATGACAGCATGCGCCCGAATCTCGTTGCTGCCCGACGATCGGAGCACGAAAGGTAGACGTTCGGTCTCAACCTCAACGATATCCTCCGTGACAATCCGCGTCTCGAATCGCTCCGCTTGAGCCCGCATTTCCGACATCAATGTCTGACCGTCAACCCCTCTTGCGAACCCCGGATAGTTTTCAACCTCGGTGGTAAACATCAGCTGCCCTCCCGGAATCATCTCCCGCGAAGGCTCGCCCTCGAACAACAGAGGGTCCAGCTTCCCTCGGGCAGCATAAATTGCCGCGGTCCACGCAGCAGGCCCGGAGCCGATGATCACGACACGCTCCGTCTCTTTTTCTCTCATCAGGAGATTTCCATGGCGCTCAACGTCCTCTTAATACCTTCATTCTCGTGGGCCCAGCACCTGCGATCATGATGTCCTCTATGCCTTTTATATTCTTCGGTTATTTCTTTTCTAACGCCAAATTGGAGGAGCGATTTCAATCCCCTCTCTCAAGGAATCCCCCTGGCCCCAGCTCATCTATTCCTCGACACAAAATCACGCGAGCGTTGTCATAGGCGATGGTTCGCAACGCCTCATCTGCTGGAAACCATTTGCACTCGGTGATCCCTTCGGAGAGCTCAGGCTGAGCATCGCTCCTCGCCGACAGCATAAGATAGAAGCGGCAGAATTTGTGGACGAGACGTTCCTTCTTCCTGAAGGTCCAATCGATTTCCCCGAGATCGGGCCCGAGCTTCAGGTCGTCCAAACCGGTCTCTTCTCTCACCTCACGGAGCGCAGCCTCTGCCGTACCCTCCCCCTCCTCCAGATGGCCCTTGGGGAGACCCCACCTACGGTAGGGGTCCCGAATCAGAAGCAGGTGTGGGTTGCCATGAAGGATCCGTGCGACGACACCTCCCGCGCTCCGCTCCACACTGCGCTCGATCGGCCCAGAAGGCACTCCGTCAACTCGCGCAGACAGCGGCTTACCGGAGATCAGGGATCGACTCTCCCCAGTAGCGTTCAACTCGTCGGTATCAGAAGATTGAAAGGCGGACATAGCGGTTGGGATTCTCGCGAATGTCCTCAATGAGCGCACTCAGTTCGGCTAGGGTACTCTCCAGTTCCACCGCCGTCGACGTGTCCTGTAACAGACGTCCCAGCGTCCCGTCTCCTGACTCAAGGGTCGCGACAACTGCCTGCATTTGATGGAAGGTCGAGTCGATCCGCACAGCCATCGCACGGATATCTTGATTCGTGTCGCCCAATTCTTCGGACAGTTTTCCCATGTTACCTGAGAGCAGGGCAATATTTTCCAGGGTCGAGTCCACGTTGGCGTCTTCGAGCAGGCTCGTCACCTGGGAGAAGGTGCTCCTGACCTGTTCAGCCGCCGATGCGACCTCATCCGTCGCGGTCTGAACGCCGTCCGTGACCTCGGCAAATGATGCGGCCTGCTGCTCCACGAGCTCTGACAAACCAGTCGTCACGTTCTCTATGTTGGCGATCAGCGACGCGATGTCCTCAGCCGTTTCCTCGGAGAACGCGATTCCGAACCGCTCACTCAGCACGGCCAGGTTCTCCGAAATTCGGTCTGCCGTGGCGGTGAGTTGAGAAATGTCAGGCAATGCATATCCAGGAAGTGTGCCGGGATCGGGCGGGACCGGATATTCAACGTAGGGGTAGACGTTCCGAGACTGGACCTCCGCCTCCCAATCCCCGAAGACGGACTCAGGTGAGAGAATTACTACCGGGTCGTCGGGGAGCCCGAGGGGTTGGCGAAGTTGGACCTGGATGCGGCCGAGTTCCCCGTGCGGCTCCACCGTAATATCGCCGATGCGCCCTACCTCGACTCCGCGAAACTTCAC
>CAZJIM010000046.1:0-13640 GCA_964546115.1 uncultured Gemmatimonadaceae bacterium
CAGGCAGGGCGCGGTGATCTTCTCGCAGGAGGACCTGCGCATGCAGATCTCGCGACCCCGGGTGCGCCCAGACGGCCAGCCGGTGCCGGCCCCTGATCCGGCGAGCATCCCTGCGGCGACCTATAGCTACGATCCCGCCCGGCCCGGGGAACCCGCCGTCACGTTCCGCATGAACGGCGAGACGGTGGACTTCATTCCGATGATGCCGTCGCACACCAGCGGCGATACCGTTGTCCGCTTCCGCGAGGCGGACGTTATCTACATCGAGGATTTCTATCGCAACTTCGGCTATCCCTTCGCAGATCAGAGCAATGGCGGCTCGATCCAGGGCATGCTCGACGCTATCGATCTCATCGTGCGGCTGGCCGGGCCCAACACCACGCTCGTCCCCGGTCACGGCACGCTGGTCAAGAAGGAAGACCTGCTCCCCTATCGCGCGATGCTCGTGGACATAATGGCCAACGTCAAAGCGCTGCGCGATCGGGGCCAAACGCTCGACCAGGTGCTGACCGCGAACCTGACGGCGCCCTACGACGCTACGACGCAGGGTGACACCGAGCGGAGCAGGAATCGGGTCATCACCGCGGTCTATGGCGAAGTACCGGGCCTTCCGCCGATCGTGGACGGCCGGCGGGCCATGCCTCCCCGACGCTAGACCATCCCGGGTTTTAGGGTGTGCGTTGGGATGTCAGGGGCGCTAGCAGTGGTGCGATAACGATAGGTGTCGTCACCTAGTGTGCCCGAATTGCCGGCACTGTTCCGATATTTGTGAAAACAACTACGCGTCCAAACGAGTACGCCCCCCCACCGGCGATGACGGGGGGTGGTGGCAGAACTCCCCGGCCTCCGAGCTACCCTTGGGCACCCCCGAAAACCCCTGAAAAAGAGTTACTTGGGAGACTTATGGGAGACTCAAGAGGCCAGTAACCTCAAAAGGCAAAATACTGCTGGATAGCTAGAGGGGGTTCAGCCACAGGGTAGTACCCTATACGGCAGTGGGTGTCTGTCGAGTCGCACCAGTACCGGACCCTCCGGCGACCGAAGGGGGGGTCGGAAGAGGCGGACTGACAGCAGTATTTGGGCTGATTTTCCGGTCTAAGTGAGTGGTATTGTGAGTAGTATGATTGTACGTGGCCCTCATATAAACCTATAACTGCTTATCACTATTGTACTTGGGAAAGTCACCTCTGACTATACAACACAGTTCAGCTGCTCCAGTAGGCGATGCACCACTGCGGATGGATCCTCTGCTGACATCACAGCGCTCATCACGGCGGCACCGGCAGCACCTGTTGGGGGCAGGAGCTCAGCCCTTCGTACCGAGACCCCTCCGATCGCGACTACTGGAGCCGAAATCGCTTCCGCGACGCTACGTAGTCCACCGAGGCCAATGACGTCACCTGCATCTTTCTTGGAAACCGTGGGCCAGACTGTACCGCATCCAAGGTAGTCCGCGCCTTCCGCCATGGCAGACCGAGCCACATCCGGATCGTCGGCGGAAAATCCGATGAGGAAATTGTCTGGGACTACAGCGCGCACCGCAGATACGGGAAGATCATCTGGACCGAGGTGAATTCCGTCTGCCTCAACGGCCAATGCCAAATCCAGACGATCATTGACGAACAAGAGAGCGTCAAATTTCCGGGTCAGGCTCCGGAGGCGATGAGCGACCGGGAGCAGCTCCCGAACGGTTCGCCGCTTGTCCCTGAGTTGAATCGAAGGTGCCCCGGCCTGTAGCACTTCTTTCACAATAGCTTCGAGATCTCTGGGTGCTGCCAGATCCGAATCGGTGATGACGATCAAACGAACACGATTTGGGGAGAGTTGTGGCACTAGCCAGTCTATCCTCCCTCCGGGTTGGCCCTCTCCCACTCCTCCCACTCTCGTCGGGCGTTGGTCCGCGCCAGGTTATGTTGCGCGAGGCTGGGTGTGAAGATGTGCGATCCGTCTGGGCGGGCCACGAAATAGAGATACTCGACCTCTGTAGGATTGAGAGCCGCCTCGAGCGCAGCCTCCCCCGGTGCTCCGATGGGTCCGGGCGGGAGTCCCGGATGAGTATACGTGTTGTACGGGTGCTCGGCGACGGACTCAATGTCGGAGAAGAGCAGGCGCTCGCGGCGTGCCCCAAGCGCGTATTGAACAGTGGGGTCTGCCTGGAGCAGGTACCCTATTTCGAGGCGGTTGTGGAAGACTCCGGAGATGGTGGCCATCTCCTCCGTCCGTCTCGCTTCACCCTGGATGATGGATGCAAGTGTAGTAACCTCTCGCTCGGAGAGTCCGAGAGCCTCCGCCCTTGCCCTCCTGGCCTGAGTCCAGAAGCTTCGGTGCCGGTTCACCATCAGTCGAATAACCAAGTCCAGCGAGACCCCTGGCGCGAATCGGTATGTATCGGGGAACAGGTAGCCCTCGAGCGTCGGCCCCGGAACCTCCCACTCTCTTGCGGCGTCAGGGTCCCCTAAGCGAGCCTCCACCTCCTCTACCGGAATATCCGTCAATTCTGCCACCCTCGATGCGATCTGGAGGAGGGTATAACCCTCGGGGATCGTCATGGGCACCGTGACAATCCTGCCGGTAACTAGGTGGTCTAGCAGCGGTAACCACCCGATGTCTGCCGGGACTCGGTATCCGCCAGCACGGATGCCCCGGTCGTCTCCCCGAAGCCGTGTAATTACCTTGAATCCGAGTGGGAACCGGACAAGTTCATGTGCGATTAGGGTGTCGATGACCTGGTCGAACACGGCTCCGGCCGGCACCATGAAGTCCACGGTGGGGGCAGCGGAGGTCCCGGGGGAGCAGCCTCCAACCCACATCAGGGCAAGGGCTCCGAGAAGACTCGCCCGGGAGCTACGGTTCAGAGGAAGAGGCGTCCTCACCTTGCAGCTCTCCGCTGGTCCAGCCAGCGCTGTAGGATGATTGCTGCGGCTGCGGAGTCGACTCGCTCTCTCTCCTCTCTCTTTCTTCTGGGAAGCCCAATCCCACGGACAGCTTGCTTCGCCTGCACAGAACTCATCCGTTCATCGATCAGGTGAACAGGGAGCTCAAGGCGGGCACCGAGCTTGCGGGCGATTTCTCTCACCTCACGGCTCCAGTCCGATTCGCAGCCTGAAAGATCCAAAGGAAGACCGACGACCACGACTTCGACACCATGTCGCAGCGCGGTCTCCTCTATCCGTGAGAGTGGCGCTCGCTTGCCACGCTGCCTCCGGATTGTCGTTAGCGGCGACGCGATGGTCCCCGTCTCGTCCGAGAGAGCGAGACCCACTCGGAGCTTCCCTAGGTCGACTCCTAATGCCCTCACGCTGGTCCCCAAGGGCAATCTCCTGCCCTAGGAGAGGAGGTCGAGAGCGGTGTCCAGGCTGTCATTCTCAAGCAAGAGTCCTCTCAGTCGACCGACTACCTGCTCCGATCCGAATGTGAAGGAACAGTCGTGATCCCCACGGCTGCGGCATGAGACTTCCAGGACCGCGATCGGCGAACCGGCAATTCTGGTGAAGACCCTGGAGAACATCCCAGAGGTGAAGGCGCAGCTCGGCTCGCTGGTCTCAACCGCAGGGCCACCCTCTCCCCACTGTTCGGTCCGGACCACGCCAAGTCCTGGGTGGATACGCTCATGGGAGAAGTTTCCCCATCCATGGGCACTGAGGAACTGTCCGAGATCCGTCCAGAAGCGGTCATGACCGAAAGTTATTGGATCGGCGTCAGTGCTAGCAGCGAAGTCATTAAATACGGATTCTCCCGTGGCAAACCCCGTATCATAAAGCATGCGTGTCACCGTGGCAGAATCCACTTCATCACCAAGAATCTGCCGAATATGAAGCAGGGTGGACCCGGAAACCGTTAGCCCCCGTGGGCTCGTAGCTCCGCTCGTCATCTGCTTTCCTCGCAAGGGTCCGTACCACAACTCTACCCAATATAGACAGTTCGTGTGGGGTCAACACCCACACGGGATCCCATCACGCCGAGTGGTCTCGTGACTGGATGAAGGCCGGGGGTTCGATTCGGAGCTGGACCTCTCGCTCCTGCCTATGGTGTTTATAGACACGGAATACGAGAATGAGGCACCCTCTTCAACTTCCTTAGTTTTATTCAGGCGAGGATAGTCAACAGGATGCAGCCTTCCTGTGACCGGCTGGTCGAGAAGCGCGAAACAGACTCTCCCGACGAGCTAGCTTGACGGGCACGCCACCGGACCTACCAGGGCCAGCGGAGGATGGACCGTCCCGGGGCAGTGTCGTCACACTGTTCGGTAGGCTCTGTTCCTGGCAGGTAGTATTCGATGTATCGGCGCTCTGGTGGACACCAGGGGGATGCGAGAAGTCCGGTCTTGCTGTCGGCTTCGAGACTTACGAGTCCATCCAGGGGCCAGGGCTCAGGAATCGGCAGGATCGGAACGGCTAAAAACGACTCGTCCTCGGCTATGAATTCCTCCCCGGTCGGGTCGGAAATGCCCGCCACCGATGAGTCTCCATCAATCAGTTCCCCGAAGTATACCAACCGCATGAACTCGCCCCAAACCGGTGTGGCTTCCCCGCTGGTTGCTCCCGCATACAGCGGCTGAGGTTGGTCCATCCCGAACCAGACCGTTGCCTGGAGGTTCGGTGTGAAGCCATTGAACCAAAGATCTGTTGACTCATTTGTGGTCCCGGTCTTTCCGGCTGCGGGCACTTCGGAGGGAAGTCCGATACGGCCCCGAATGCTGGCTCCCGTCCCCCGGTTCACAACGTCTTCCATCAGGGTCACCATGAGTCGCGCCGCGGCCGGATTCATGACCTGTACCCGCTCGGGCTCGGGCTCCCACACAATCTCTCCCTCTGTATTCTCTACTCGTAGGATGGGGAAGGGCTCAACCTTCGTTCCGAGGGTGGCAAACGTAGAGTAAGCCTCGATCATCTGGATCGGGAGTACTTCCGCTGAGCCGATCGCGATCGATGGAACTCGCGGGATGGGAGTCCGGATTCCTAGCCGCCTCGCATTCTGCGCAACGGTCTCAAGCCCCACCTCCTCAAACGCCAGCCTGATTGCCACAGTATTCACCGAGTTCCGGAACGCATGCCGGAGCGTCATATCTCCTTCGAACTCTCTCGAGAAATTCTCCGGTGTCCAAAGTTCCCCGCTGACCTGATCCTGCACGAACGCGCGATCGGCGATGATTCGGGATGGGGGGATTCCACTAGCAAGAGCGGATGAGTACACAATAGGTTTGAACGACGATCCGGGTTGCCGCATCGCTTGAAGAGCGCGGTTGAATTTGGAGTGGGTGAAGTCCCTTCCCCCGATGAGCGCTCTGACCCCTCCGGTGAGTGGATCCATTGCGATGAACATTCCCTGGACGTATGGGGTCTCGATGTCCACGAGAGGTTGTCCCTCGGCCTCCTCCACGAGTTTATCGTATGTGATATGGGGAAACCCTGGTCGGCCCTCGATGCGCGTAAATCCACGAGACATCGTGACTTCAGCTGCCTGCTGTATATCTACGTCTAGGGTGGTGATAATCTGGAATCCACCGGTGTACAGCTGACTCCCGAACCGCTCTTGTACCAACAGGCGCACCCACTCCACGAAGTACGGCGCCAACCCTTCGGACGCTCGAGTTCCCGAAGAAGGGAGTGGGTGTCCCTTCCACCGTTTCACATCCTCGTCCAACAGGAAACCCTCTAGCTCCATTCGATCGAGGACGAGGTTTCGGCGGGAAAATGACCGGTCCGGAAAGCCGAAGGGGGAGTAGAATCCCGCGTTGTTTCCCACAGCCGCCAGGAGTGCGGACTCTGCGGGGTTCAGATCGACGGCGTCCTTACCGAAGTAGTTCCGAGAGGCGGTTTGAACCCCGTACCACCCAGGACCGAGGTAAATCTCGGTCAGGTACGCTTCGAGGATCTCATCCTTCGAGTATGCTCGCTCCAGCTCCAAAGCCACCTGTAGTTCCTTGAGCTTGCGATTGAGGCTCACCTCGAAGCCGATCGCGTCGAACATGTTTCTGGCGAGTTGCTGCGTGATCGTGCTCGCTCCCCCTTCACGAAGGGGAGTTCCCAAAAAAATGCGGAAGACTGGGTCCGGAATCACTCGGGCAACCACGGCTCGCATCATGCTTCTCGGGTCGAAGCCGCGGTGCCGATAGAACCGTCGGTCTTCGATTGCGATAAATGCTTCGGCGAGATGGGGAGGGAGGGTTTTGATGGATACGGGAGTACGGCGTTCGATTCCCAGCTCACCGAGCAACTGCCCATCGTGGCTGAACACCTTGGACGTTTGCTGCGGTTCCCAGGTCCGGATTATCGCAATGGAGGGGCAGTCTGCACAGAGATTTTGCCAGGCTCCTACTGCAAATCCCAAGCCTGCCGCACCCAGTATGAGCGCTGGGACCCAGATCGACGCCCTACCCAAGGACACTGCAAGCCACCCCAAAGGCCTTGTCAATTCTTTCGTTCACATGACTTCCTGTCTAACGTGCCAACTCACAGTTACGCTCACAGGATTAAACCCCGGGGCAGGCACCAGGTTCGCGGCTCACTCCACACCGCTCCGGTTGGAATCGACCAGGCCCGATTGATCGTTCAACTCAAGGCCGTATCCCGTTGACAAGTATAACTGGATTCTCTGATAATATCGGCGACCAATTGGGCTGTCCCCATTCATGGAGGAGGGGGCAGCCAAGGGGAAGGAAGGTTGGTCCTGCTTTTCCACTTCCTCTCTTCGGGGATCTGGCGATTGACGTCAAGACGGTTGCGGATGAGCGAAGCCAGGGAGTTCCGGCTGACGGGAGACCGACATACCACTGCTAAGAGGCTTCGACAGGATCCCCCGAGGAAGATGTCGATCTCTTTCCCTCAAAGTTACAGATGGGGGTGGGGGTGATGTTGCGTTTCCGATCCCGCAGATCGAACTCGATAACGACCCGAGCCTTGGTAGAGGTGATCCGTGCTTGCCGGGAAGTCGGTCGGGTCCTGGTGGTGGATAGCTCATGCCGAACCACCCAAAGAGATTAGATACACCGCAACAGGGGGTTGGCGGTCGCCTTGGTTCCCCTGAACATTCGGAGCGGGCGGACCGGGACTCTCCTCAATCGGTAGTCGCCTCTCCTCGTCGGATTGAAAAACCCTGGGGGTACGAGATCATCTGGGCGCAGACGGACGAGTATGTTGGGAAGGTGGTACATGTACGGGCTGGAGAGGCACTCTCTCTACAATTCCACGAGGAGAAGGATGAGACACTGTTCCTGTTACGCGGACAGGTCACCCTTGAAATTGGACCCGGAGTGAATTCGTTGCAGCGGGTTCCGATAGGGGAAGGGGATGCTTTCAGGATCCGTCCTGGCGTCCTCCACCGGGTCGTGGCAGAGACGGAAGTGGAGATCCTGGAAGCCTCCACACCTGAGATGGATGACATCATTCGCGTTCGCGACCGGTATGGCAGGTCGGCTCAGATGTTGGACGGTACGGAATGATCTCGCCGGCTTCAGGTAGTAGGGAAGGGGAGGAGCGAGGAACCCAGTTCATACTCGCCCTCGGATCCAACCTAGGTGACCGAAGAGTTCATTTAGTGAGAGGCCTAGAGTTTCTCGCTCGACATTTGACGATCGAAGCGATGTCGAAGGTGGTTGACTCACCAGCCTGGGGTCCCGTGCATTCCCAGCCGGACTTTCTGAATCTTGTTTTGCGGGGGACTACCGATCGAGACGCACTTGGCCTCCTAGGGGTGGCGCAAGAGGCAGAGGCCGCAGCCAGTCGGGTCCGCGTAGTCAGGCAAGGCCCGCGGACCCTCGACGTGGATCTAATCTTTTTCGGAACTCTTCGGATTCAGTCTGAGCGCCTGCGGCTCCCGCACCCACACTGGGCGGAACGCCCCTTTGTGTGTCGATTGATCCCTGAGGTGGCTGGGGATATGGTTGATCCCGACTCGGGATGCTCGCTTCGGAAGCTGTCATGGGATGACCCTCTTCTTGGCGGGATGAGGGTTGTCGCCCCACTCTCTGCTCTCACTAGGGTAGGGGGTTCCATTCGCTAATGGCCGGCCGTGACACCTCTCTTGAAGGGGCTTTCGGAGTGATGGGGAACCCTGAGGGCAGATGGGAAGTGCAGGTGACGACCTCTGCCGGATTCGGGTATCCGGTCAGGGTTGGCCGGGGTATCCTGGATCAGCTCGGCCCGCTCCTCCAGGAACTGAGCCCCGCACAAGCCTACGCGCTGATTGCGGACGGACGAGTCTTCGACCTGTACGGCGATCGGATTAGTGAGCTTTGTTCCGGACTGTCCCAACCACTCACGGTACACACTTTTCCGCCCGGAGAGGCTAGCAAGAATCGGCGGGAGTGGGCTGAGCTTACGGATGAGCTCCTTTCCGGGGGACTGGGCCGGGACGGGTGCGTGATTGCGCTCGGGGGAGGGGTTGCCGGGGATCTTGCCGGCTTCGTCGCTGCGACGTATATGCGGGGAATTTCGCTGGTACAACTACCGACCTCCCTCGTAGCGATGGTCGATGCTTCTGTGGGTGGCAAGACCGGTGTCGATGCACCCCTGGGGAAGAACCTGGTCGGTGCATTTCACCCTCCGCGATTCGTACTCGCGGATACTGAACTGTCCGCCACCCTTCCGAGGCGGGAAAGGAGTCAGGGCCTGGCAGAGGCGGTCAAGCATGGCGCGATCTTGGACGCAGAATATTTCGAATGGATTGATGCCCATATCGAATCCCTCCTCGATGGCGATCCGGATGATACTGCCAGACTCGTTGCTCGATCGGTTCAGCTTAAGGCTCGCGTGGTGAGTGAGGATGAGAGAGAGGGAGGCCTACGCCAAATCCTGAATTTTGGACACACCTTGGGACATGCACTGGAGGCTGAGTCTGACTTCCTCATGCCTCACGGGAGTGCCGTTGCGGTTGGGATGGTGCTCGAGGCCCGCCTCGGAGAGCGGCTAGGGGTCACACTACCAGGTGTGGCGGATCGACTGGCGGGTACACTGACAAAGCTGGAACTTCCGACGAGTCTCCCGGACTCGCCGGACCCGGAGGACCTCATGAGATTCGTGTCCAGAGACAAGAAGGCCCGCCATGGGGTCTCCCGGTATGTCCTTCTTGCTGGCCTCGGGGAGGTCGATCCGGGAGATAGTTGGAGCAGGGAGCTGGACCCATCAAAGGTCCGAGAATTCCTTATAGAAGAGAGCTCAAAGTCTGTTTGACGGGGGTATTGGGCCCGCCTAGTCCTGTGCGTCCCGTCGATAAAACTGGGGTTCTAGATTTCCCCGGTGACAGGGCGCTCAATGAGCAATTCCGCGGATTCAGTATTTCGCATGCCCTTTTCCATCGAGCGATGACCGACCCTGAAGACCTCTTCCTTCTGGCTCGAAGTCGCCGACTTGTCTTCGAAGAGGTAGGCGGGAGAGTGCGCGGCTTGCCGCTTTCTTATCGAACCTAGGGATTGAGTCAGGTGACTGGGTCGCGATTGTGCTTCCTTAGATATCCGGAATTCGTGGTTTTCTTGTTTGCTGTCTCGTAGTTGGTGACGTCGTAGTCCCCCTGGATCCGCGCCTGACCGAGCCTGAATTCCAGTACTCCCTCAGGCGCTCCGGCGTGGCGTGCGCTATTACCGCGAAGACGGTCAGGAGTGTAGACTGCCTCCAGCCCACCAAGACCTCTGCAGGCTTTGCCGATGACAATTGCTTCCGCATGGGCCATCTCAGGATCGTGGATGAAGAAGGGAATATCCATTTGGTCGGCTGAGGCAAAGGGGTTATCATCCAACGTGGTTCGAATGTCTATCCAAGGGAAATTGAGGACCGGCTGCATGCTCGCCCGGTCGTGCAGGAAGCGGCTGTAGTGGGGGTCGGAGATGAACTCCTAGGGGAGGGCCATCTGCACCTCGAGTAAGCCCGCGGAGGGAGCAACTGTAACAGAGGACGAAATCTGGGGGTTGTGGTGGCGAAGGTTAGCCGACTACAAGATCCCGAATGTGATAACGTTCCTCGACGAGTTCCCTATGACAGGACCCAGGAAGGTACGACCGGTGGAGTTGGCTCGCCTCCTCGAAGAGGCCAGCCGGAGCCCATCGATTTGAAGCTCCGAGAAACTCCCCCGACCCGTCCCTCAGTCGCTTCATCCGTTACGACGGGTGCGGTGGGGGGGGGCGGGTGGGGAGGTTTCGCGGCACAATCGTTCCTATGCTGCGAGAGTTTAAGCCAATCACATGAATATTCCATTTTCAAGGGCTCCCCACATCGAGGGAGCCAACGCTTCTCCACATCCTTCAGATGCGCCCAACGCCGCTCTTCTCATCGACTTCGATAATGTCACGATGGGGATGCGAAGCGACCTCTCCAAGGAGCTGAAGGCCCTCCTCGGTTCCGACGTGATTAAGGGCAAGGTTACCGTTCAGAGAGCCTACGCAGACTGGCGCCGATATCCCCAGTACATCGTGCCGCTCTCAGAGGCGTCGGTGGACCTGATCTTCGCGCCAGCCTACGGAAGTAACAAGAAAAACGCGACCGACATTCGTATGGCCATCGATGGTATCGAACTCGTATTCACGAGGCCTGAAATTGGGACCTATATCCTCCTTACCGGAGACTCTGATTTCTCGTCGCTCGTATTGAAACTGAAGGAGTACGGAAAGTACGTTATTGGAGTGGGAATTCAGGAGTCCTCGTCGAACATCCTCGTGCAGAACTGTGACGAGTACTATTCCTATACCTCCCTCTCCGGGTTGACAAAATCTGATGAGGGGACAGCTTCTGCCTCCGATCCGTGGGGCTTGGTTTCACGGGCTGTGGAGCAGATGGGTCGGCGTGGAGACGTCATGCGGTCTGATCGGCTGAAGCAGGTAATGCTGGATATAGATTCGATGTTTGATGAGAAAAGTCTCGGCTTTAGCAAATTCTCCCGGTTTGTCTCGGAGGCATCCCGAAAGGGTCTCATTGAGATTAGAAGGATGGAGAACGGGCAGTACGAAATCGTTCAAGGGAAAGGCGGGAAGAAGTCGGATGACCGAAAAGCTCCGGCTCGGGGACGCGAGAAGAAGAAGCCGGAGCCGAGCGCGGGGAGACGGGATCGCACGCGATCCGAAACGACGGCTGACCCGGATTTAGGCTTGTCGTCTCCTATCTCCCGTCCGTTACCGCAGGACAGAGGTGTGTTAGAGCCCGCTTATGCGCTTCTCAGGACAGCTGTCTTGGAACTCCTCGCAGATATGGACGATGACTCGGTACGCGACTCCGATGCGAAGCGTCGAATGCTAGTGCTGCAGCAGGGTTTCAGTGAGGCAGATCTTGGGTTTCCGAAGTTTTCTCGCTTCCTTCTCCAGGCACAGGATGACGGAGTCGTCAACCTACGGAAGTTGAAAGGCGGGAACTACCGGATCGTCCTCGGGACCGGAAAGGCGGTACTTAGCGAAAGGTCAGGATCGGACCCGCTCCGTCCGTCATCCGGGGATGCAGATCCGGCTGAGGTAGTCGCTCTAGACCCTGAGCGGTTGCGTCTACCCACCGATCGAGACAGCATCGTCAAATACCTAAGCAATTCCTACGCAGGTGTGGGAAAAAGGACCGCTGAAACGCTGGCTGGAGCGTTAGGAACTCAGCTATTTCAGGTTCTACACAGCAACCCCTCCAGGGTGGGAGAGCTCCTGCCTCCGGCGAGGGCGGCGAGGGTGCTTGCGGGATGGAAGGCAGATTTTCAGCGCCGCAGTGAACGACACGTGCGTGAAGGGGAGGGAATCGAGTCCGGATCGGTGCCGGTGGTAGTGGCCGAGCCATCTCCGACCGAGGTCACACAGGTGGAGTCACGTACACGGCGCGGGCGCCGGACTCGTGGCAGTGCTGCCCCCGAAAGCTGACGTTCGCGAGGCCACCATGTGCTTCTTGGCGGGCGGATGCTGACTCTGAATACCATGTCCATTGAGGCATGGCCTTCATTGATTCCTCGTGGTTTGGTTCTGTCACCCACACAGCTTCAGAGGGGAGGGGAAGGTGCAGCTCGCGACCTTCTAGGGTGTTACCTCCTGTCAACGATCGGAGGTGAGGTTGTTGGGGGAAAGATCGTGGAAACCGAGGCGTACCTTGGTTCCCGGGATCCCGCATCCCACGCAGCGGAGCGAGTAGGCCGGACGACGAGGAACGCCCCGATGTTCGGGCCGGCTGGAACGGCATATGTGTACTTCATCTATGGTATGCATTGGTGCCTTAATGTCGTGACCGGGAAGGAAGGAGACCCTCAAGCGGTGCTAGTGCGCGCGATTGAGCCGGAATTCGGTTGCGAGGTGATTCGTCGCCGCCGGAGGCGTGACCGGGACCTCACCAATGGGCCCGCTCGCCTCTGTCAGGCACTGGGGATCAATGGATCTCTTAATGAGCACCGGTTCGGGCAGGATCCCCTCTTTCTCATCGGTGGAGACCCAATCGGTACCGAGCAGATCGGCGTCTCAGGCAGGATCGGCGTTCGACGGGCGGATGACTGGCCCCTGCGGTTCTTCTTGAGGGGGCATGCGGACGTATCTGATGGGAAGGCCGCTGAACCGGCCTCACAAGCGATATTGCCGTGACCGACCCTACCTGGGTTTCGGTGTTCCCCCCGGTAGTCGCGATCGTGCTGGCAATCTGGACCCGCCAGGTCTACCTATCTCTCGCCGCCGGGATCTGGATGGGGTGGACGATCCTCCTCGGATGGAATCCTATCGGGGGCCTCGGTAGATCGATCGAGGCATCGGTGGGGGTTCTGGCCGACGCAGACAGCGCGAGCGTCATCCTTTTCACGCTTGCGATTGGGTCGCTCATCGCAACGGTCGAGAATTCCGGTGGCGTTCGCGGATTCGTCCAATACCTAGAGTCACGGCGATGGGTCGATACTGCTCGGAAGGCACAGGCTCTGGCTTGGGTGATTGGAGTCATCATCTTCATTGAGGGGAGTATCACCGTCCTCGTGGCTGGTGCAGTAGCGCGCCCGCTTTTCGATCGCTATCGCGTCTCTCGCGAGAAGCTAGCCTATATCATCGATTCGACGTCCGCAGCGGTCTGCATGATGATCCCGTTAAACGCCTGGGGCGCCTATAATCTGAGCCTTCTCAGTAGTCTGGGTGTCCAAGATCCACTAGGGGTGTTCGTCGGGGCGATTCCGCTCAACTTCTATGCGCTAACGACTGTGGTCCTCGCAGCCGTTACGGTCGGGTGGGGACTTGACCTTGGCCCGATGAAGCAGGCAGAGGCGCGGACCAGGGAGGGTCGTCGGCACTGGCCCTCAGCCCGTCCTATGATTGACGAAGAGATTCTCTCTGCGGAACCGAACGACCGGATTCCGCCCCGGGCCGTGAACATGATTATTCCCATCGTGGTGATGGTTGGGATGGTGCCGGTCGGGCTGTGGATCACCGGTGAAGGGAATTTCTTTGAAGGCGTCGGATCAACCTCCGTGCTGTGGGCAGTGCTGTCTGCTATCGGCGTAGCGTGGATTCTCCTCCTGTCGCAGGGGGGCGCTTCCCTCGATGGGCTGACCAAAACGGCGCTAAAGGGAGCCGGCGGACTCGTGCCCCTTGCCCTGATCATCCTCCTGGCGCTCACGTTAGGAAACATCGCTAACGAGTTGGGGACAGGGGTTTACGTAGCACAGAAAACTGCAGGCGTTCTCCCGCCACCAGTGTTCCTGCCCGTCATCTTTTTGGTCTC
>CAZJIM010000047.1:0-6813 GCA_964546115.1 uncultured Gemmatimonadaceae bacterium
CGTTCGCCGGGAAGTTCGGTCCGTCAATCTCCCCACCCAGAATCAGGGTCTTGGTTTGGATGTGAGGCCAATCGTCGACGACCGTGTCCAGCGAGCGCAGGTTGCCACCGAGTGAGCGCACGTATTGCAAGCGAGGCCAGTCACCGCTGAGTCTCTGACCATGACGAATGCGAAGGTGCTCCAGGAACTCCGGTTTCCAGTTCACATATCGTCGGGTCTCAGTCTGCACGTCGCGGTCGTATGCTCGTTGTAGATCCTGGGTCGTGTTGATCTCCCCAGTAAATGGCCGGTAGCCGCGACCCGCACGGTTATCCGTGAGGCCGACCTGATTGACAGTCACCAGGTGCGTCGTCATTTCCGGATAAAGGAAAGCGAAACGGGTAGCCATCTGTCCACCAATCGAGTGTCCAACTATCCCGGCTTCTGAGATTCCTAAGTGCTCCATGAGGCGCGCCGTGTTCGAGGCGTGCAGGCTAATGCTATACGGCAGGATGGGCTTGGAGGACTTACCCCACCCAAGACGGTCCTTAACAATCACCCGGTAGCCTTCATTCGTTAGGGCCTCGATCTGCTCCTTCCAGTACCATCCGTAGTAGCTACCGCCGTGGTGTAATACGACTGATTGCCCATTCGCCGAGCCCACGGGTGGAACATCCATGTACGCAATCCGGACGTCTTGCCCGAACACCTCAAGGTCCATGAACTCGACCGGATGCGGGTACTCGATCTCCTCCATATTGATCGAGATGGGACCCCAGTCGGTCGGGGGCTCCGCGGGAGGCGAAGCTGACTGCGCCTGCAGTTCCAGACCAGAACCCCAGGCCAAAAGAACGCAGAGCGGAAGGATCGCTAGAGCCTGTTGGCACGCCGCGCGTGCAGTCATCATCGGTTCTCCTTGATTTCCCTGTCTCCTGTCAAGACATCGCTCGGGAAGATATCAGAGCTTCTCGCCAGCACGCAATCGCATTCCCAAGGCCCTTCCACTCAGCATGATCATTGTTCTCTTCTCCTTTCATCCCCTCGTCCTGAGATTCCCGTCGACTGATAAGTATTCCGGTCCATTCGCCCAACGATAGTAAAGAAAGAGCTTCATGAGTCCCCCCCGAACGACCTCCGGAGTACGAACCTCAATGACCGTCCATTGATCGGAGTGAGAAAGCGCTCCAGTTCTCCACTTCCCTGATTCACGTTAAAGGTCCCGAACATCGCGTCATCCGTATTGAACATATTGTGAATGATCCATTCAATTGCCCACGGCTCAAATCGAAAAGAGGCTCGGCCATTTGTGACGAAGTATCCATCCAATGGCAAAGACTCATTCGCTTCATCGCCCCGGAGCCACTGTCCACCCAAGAGCCGTCCGTCGAAGCCCAGACTCACTCCGCTAAGATGGTCGTAGGAAGCACCAAACTTTGTCTGGTGCTCCGGAATCATTGGGAGAAAATCTCCTAGGCTGACAACGTTTTCACCTGAGAGGTCAGATTCCTTAGCATCCTCGTCGGCTCGGGCACTGAAAATTTCCTCCCTATTCTGGAAGGTCGCACGAGTGTAAGCGTAGTTTGCATAAACAGATAGGCCGGATCCGACCATCGTCCTGGCCTCCAACTCGATCCCTTCTCGTTGGGTCTTGCTCAGGTTTCGGAAAAAACCTTCGACTACGGACTCCTCCGACGGAACGAAGAAGATCTCGTTCCTCACGTCCGTTCGATACACAGAAACCGCAAGGTCTGCAGTATCCCACTGCCATTCAGCCCCAAACTCATAATTTGTGGCCGTGACTGGATCCAGCGGTGGGTCATCGCCGAGGGCAAAGGGTAGAGGACAAGCGTCCTCCGGATCCGAGCATGCAAGTTCGAGGATGGCCGGAGCTCTAAATCTGAACCCCACCGACCCGAATACACGAGCTTCAGCTCCAACATCCAGGCTAAATCCCACTTGTGGGCTAATGCGCGTGAAGCTCGTGACCGTATCGGCTGCCGGATCCAGGAGGTCTTGAAACGGGATTCGAATGAAGTCGAAGCGGGCTCCAGCTGATAGAACAGCTCGGTCCACCTCCAGGTCCGCCATGGCATAGGCTGCCAGATCCAGCGAAGGGCTTTCCACATCCGTCGTCAGCTCACGCCCATTGGTATACCTGTCTTCCTCGAAAATCTGGACTCGGGACCAGCTGCCCGCCAAGTCAAAGCCTGCCCTGAGGAAAAAAGGCCTTCCATGGAGAGTAAGAGGTCGCCGCCAGTCACCGATTCCTCCAATGGTGTTGTTATCTGATAAACTTCTGACGTCACCCTCGGGAGGCTGATTGACGTTGAATCGCTCGGCATTCGTCCGGCGAAAGAAAGCGGTCAGTGCGGCCCTTCCAGAGAAGAGAGGGTGGTATCCTGACATTGTGACCTGCTGAAGTTCCAGGGCCTCGAAGTCTCCCGCGGTAAAATTCACCTTCCGGTTTAAGTCATAGAGGCTCTTGGGAAGAGAGCCAGCGGTCTCCGCCTGCGAATCAGCCCATAGTGCCTGCACGCGAAGGCCTTGGTCAGGTTCTGTTCTGCCAAGGTTGATCAGGCCGTTGAACCGGTCCGCACTTGTGTCATCTCGCCACCCATCCTCTTGTTCGAGGCCTGTCGCGACATAGTAATTCCAATTTGTTGGTAAACGGCCACTGGCACTCGCCTTGCCCCCCATCATTCCGAAGGACCCGGTTGAAAGCTCGACTTCCCTTTGAGGTTCTTCTCCACCACGGCGTGTGATCAGGTTAACTGCTCCTCCGAGCGAGTTGGGACCCAAGAGGGATGCGTTTCCCTTAAGGAATTCGACCCGCTCCACGTGCTCCATCGGGAGGAGATCAAAATTCACTTCCTGCGCAGCGGGCTCATTCTGCCGGATTCCATCCAGGAAAACCGATATGCCGGGTGGGAGTCCAACGGTAGGGCCCACGTTGAAGCCCCTCGCACTCAGGTTGAGCTTGTAAGGAGATCCCAGGTCATCATATAGGGAGACACCAGCCTGGGTGGAAAGCACATCGGCGACCAAACGGGGTTTCCAGTTGTCGATCTGGTCCCGATCCACGGTGGAGATCCTGGCTGGAACACCTGAGCCTATAGAGGGCCCCGCCCTAGGCACAATTGACACGAGCACCTCCACCGGGGAGAGCTCGAAGGTGATCGTGTCCGGAACGGCCCGAATCGTATCAGGGTCCTGAGCCAACGCCGGGGAAGCGACAAGCAAACATATGGCCGCCGCCCATCTGAAACTCTCAGCCAACTTCTGGCAGCACGCAACGGGCTCCCCCAGAAACTTCATACTTCAGCTCCTTGTTGCTTAGCATCGGCGCCCCTCCTACCATGCCCTGAAGCGCGCGGACTGGAAAGTCCTCCTGGTCTCAAGGCTCATAATGAATCCGTTTTCACACGCCCTCCTGGTTGCAGTTGTCACGGTGGCCTCCTCCCTTACCTCTGGTCTATGGGCACCTCCCGTAATGGCACAAGCAGGCCTTTCCTCCGCATCGATTGACTCGTTGGCGGTTGCAGCAGACCGTGGAGATGCGGAGGCCCAATACCAATATGGGCGTCTGTTCGAGATTGGCACTGATCAGCTCTCCATTAACTACGAGACTGCCACCGAATGGTACGAACGCGCAGCTGAACAGAATCACCTCCCGGCAATGCTGTCACTCTCCACGCTGCTCCTTGGCCCGGAGCCAGCCGAGGCAATGGAAGTGGTCGTGCGGGCTGCCGAGCTCGGATCGGCCGAGGCACGGTGGAGAGCGGGTCAGGTCTACTCCGGAAGAATTCTCCTTCCGCTCACCGGTTTGAACTTGGATCGGGAGGCAGCTCTTCGCTGGTTCACATTGGCAGCTAACCAGGAACATCATCCTTCGCAGGAAGCACTCGCCGACCTCTACACAGACACCGAGGATGGATCGCGGTACGCCGAGAGCATTGAATTATATCAGCGTGCTGCGGAGTCGGGAGGCAGCGCTTGGGCAGTGTTGCGCCTGGGGATGATCTCCGCGATCGGAGAAGGGATCGCGGAAAGCGACGTCCTTGCTTGGGAGTGGTTCTCGGAACTCGGCTCGCCATACGCTTTAGATCCCGACCTCTTTTCAAATGCCGATCTTGATGTGCTGGGTGGCCTTCAGGCTTACTACGGGCTGAACTTTCTTGGCGGTGATGCCGAACGGGATCCTGCTGCCGCAATTGAGGCCTTCAACAGTGCAGTTAGGTCTTCCGAGGAACTGCTCGCCCGCCCCTTCATCCACCCCTCGTTCCTGCGCGTCTCCCGGCGGATGCTTCAGAAACTCCAGCAGTAAAAAGTGCGTCCACGCACCGAGAGTGTAGGAGGTTCTCTCTAGCTAGAACGTACGGACCAGCTCGCGCATACGTCTCCTGGTCGCCTCATCCGGGAGCCGCCCAAATCCTGCCAGAATATTCTCTTCCATATGCTCTGGGTTCGTGGTCTCAGTGAGCACACAGGTAACGGCAGGGTTGGAGAGAATGTACTTTACCGAGAACTGTGCCCAACTCCCGCAATCGAACTCCCCTGCCCACTCCGGAAGCTGTCTTCCCCCCACCCTCTGGAACCAACTGCCGTTCATGAACGGGCGATTGACAAGGACGGCCATCCCACGGTCTCGTGCCAGAGGCAGGAGGCGCTCCTCTGCCTCCGCCTCGACTGGAGAGTAGTTCACGTGCACGAAGTCCAGAGGCTCCCTCCTCATGAACGCTTCCAGACGATCATGGTTGCGGTTGGTCGAGACAGTCACGCCGATATAGCGAGCCTCGCCCGACTCCTTCCAGGCCCGAACGTTCGGCCAATGGATCTCCAGATCCCTCATGCTTTCAACCTGAACAAGGTCAAACGTACGTCGCCCGAATAACCGCTGCGTTTGCCGCATCTGGTCTATGCCGCTCTGCTCACCATCCGTGTTGATCTTCATGGTAAGGAAAAGATCATCTCGAAACTCGGGCAACTGCAGCACCCGACCGAACTCCTGATCGATCGCCTCGGGTCTGGTGGAGGTATCGACTACACGGCCGCCGTACTCAAGAAGCATGCGTACAACGTTAGCAATTGGCTCCGTGCCCGCGGCGGGAATGTCAAGCACGGACGCCGTGGAGCCAAAGCCCACAATTGGCAGCTCTTCTCCACTCACAGGAATTAATCGGGTAGGTAGAGCGTCTTGTAACCGAACCGCTGGGGACAACGGCTCACCTAACAGCCGACCCATTGGATGTGTAAGTAACGCGCCCAGCCCTGTCATTTGGATCAAGAAGTCGCGGCGGCTTCGGCCCACGTTATTAGCCACAATACGCTCCCGGTTTGTTTCTTGGGCGTCGGCTCCAGCCTCACCTCATGTTCGGAGCTCGCTGAACGAGCTCGACACTCGCTCCACTCGGCCCGCCGACAAAAAAGAAAAAGATCTGTCCATTCACAAAGGTCAGACCCATCGGCTCTCTAGTGATTTCCACACCCTTGCTTCGGAGCTCCCCCATCTTCGGCTCAAGATCAAGAGCTCTCCACCCGAGGTGGTCGATCGCTCCCTCACTACTCGGGAATGTTTCACCGCGGGATATCAACAGCCAGACGTTACCCGGATAGAGAATCCCATCCAAGCGACCCCGCAGGGGTGTGCGGACACCACCGAATTGGTCCGCATACCACTGAAGGGCGATCTCCGGCTCCGGGCTCCTCAGATGGATATGATGGAATCCGAGATGCTGAGAGTCCTCGATAAGTTCGAGTCGGACCCCCCATGGATCCTCAACAAAGCTCAGCGGAAAGAGACCCTCGACATCACGCCTTGGCGTGGTAATTGTCGCACCAGCTGCCTCCAATTCCCTAAGCTTGCTGTCCAGATCCGAGAAGGAAAACCCTATGTGGTCAATCACGCTCCCCGTACTCGGCCTCCGATCCGGCGACTGCTGCCAAATTAGCCGGGTCGTACCGAAGAGCAGGCGTTCATCCCGACCATCGACCTCCTCGCCCCCCAAGTGATCTTGGTACCACTGGGCAGCCGCCTGGGGATCTGGCACAGCCATGTGGAGATGATCGTAAAGCAGTGTCTCTGTTTGAGCTCCTGCTTCAAAGCCAGATATCGCCAGCAAAACTATCGCCGTGAACAATGGCGAAAATGAGCGTTTCATTTTGGGTCCCAACCCCCGTCAAAACGTGTATTCCGAGTCACACATATTCATCGATTCTACGGAAGGGCGAAGGTGAAGAGTGCGCCATAAGCTGCCATGCTGATGTACTGGCGGCCACCAACGCTGTAGGTCATGGGGGCCGATTTCACCGCCGCACCATCACCCACACTTATGTACCAGAGGCTCTCACCCGTATCCTGATCGAGCGCGAAGATGTATCCATCGCCACTTCCAGAGAAAACAAGGCCACCGCCGGTACTGAGGATCCCAGCTTTCCCCCCTATCGTGGGGATCTCGTATTCCCACTGCAGTGCTCCTGTGATCGGATCCAGGGCCCGAACAGCCGCGAAAAAGTTCTCAGGATCATCGGCACGTTGCCCGTAGCCTCCCGTAAACTGATCACCTTCCACGTACTCGTCGTCTCGCATGAAGTAGATATCCGCTCCATCCATTGCGTAGGTATAGAACAGCCCTGACATGGGACTAAAGCTCGGCGAGTTCCAATTCGTGGCACCACCAACCGTTGGAGAAACCTCAACCCCCGCTTCAGTCGGGTCCATATCCTCCACGAGGATGGGACGGCCATTCGGGTCTAAACCCTGCGCCCAGGTTTGCAAGGCAAAGGGAATCCCGTGCAGAAACTCCCCTGTCTCGCGATCAAGCACGTAATAGAAAC
>CAZJIM010000047.1:6913-13038 GCA_964546115.1 uncultured Gemmatimonadaceae bacterium
TATCTCCGACAACTAGCGGGGCCGAGGTTATACTGTAGCCGGCCTCCGGCCGTTCAACCTCCACGTCCCAGATTACGTTGCCCGTGGCAATATCAAGGGCTAGCAGACGGGCATCGACAGTCCCGTGAAAAATCATGTCATCGAGCACCGCAACGCCTCGGTTATTCTCGCCGCAGCAAATTCGAATCTCTTCCGGAACAGGGTGCTCATACGTCCAAAAGGTCCGGCCTGTCACCGCATCGAGCGCGATCACATTGCTCGGCGATTCGGTGATGATCATGAGTCCGTCGACGACCACAGGCGTAGTCTCGACCCTGGAGAGTGTGTTGAACTGATGAACCCACTCAACCTTTAGGTCGGCTACGTTCCCGCGGTTTATCTGGTCAAGGGAGCTGTATCTCTGGGAGTGGTACCCTCCAGAATAAGTCAGCCAATTCTCAGGTTCTTGGTCGGCATTTACGAGGCGCTCAGCCGTGACCGGACGGCCGCTGGGACCGATGACTCCTTCGGTACCACCGAAAGGCTGTCCAGCCTCTTCCGCACCAGGACTGTCTGGCATCGAGTCGTCGCCTGACTGACAAGCCACGCACAGGATGCATAAAGAGGTGATCAAGGTTCTCATTGGTCAGCTCCTTCTCCCCGCAGACTTGCGAGATAGGCAATTATGTTGTCGATATCGTCATCCCCCAAGAGTCCCTCATAACTGGGCATCCTCGAGGTCTTCACCGGCTCGAACTGTTCCAATTGTGCCTTCGGAAAGGACAACAGCCGATTGTTTATATCCAGAAGCCGAACGGACTGTATGTCTTCGCCTAGCAGGTAGCCGCTCGCATTCGTCCCAGCAATGGTGGTTAGCTGAGCCGACCACCACCGCGGATCCACCTCCGCATTCGGATCGAGAACGGAGATCCGGAGAAATTCCACGGACCGTCGATAGCCAATCAATGTCAAGTCGGGACCTTGCGTCGTCCCCTCGCCAGCAACTATGTGGCAGGTGCTGCAGTTTGCCGACCCGAAGAAAAGCTCCCTGCCCCGCTGCGAGTCCCCGGGCGGAATTTCCCCACCTCCGCCGAGAGAACGAAGGTATGCGACCACCTTCCACGCTCTCTCATCCGTACGCACTCTGCCCGGCATTCCGGTCCCATCAATTCCTTCGCGCAGCACCTCCCGGAGCTGATCATCAGTACTCGCATGTCGAAAAGTCCCTCGCGTAAGGTCGGGGCCCAGCCCTCCCCTGGCATCACCTCCGTGACATTGTGCACAGTCTAATTCGAAGGTTCGCCTTCCTTCCGCTACATCGGCCGCACTCGTGTAGGGGTTCTGTGCCTCGACCGAAGAGGTGTTGAGAAGGAGGACGGTCCCAATGAAGAGAGCCGCTGCTGATGACCATCGGATTCGGTTCATTCGTGTCCTTCCTGCTAGGGGGGGCAACGTCCAGTCAGCTGATGTAATGGGGTTGCCAAGGTAAGAAGAAGCTTCTCAGAGAGGCAAGCGCAGCACTTGCGGTTTGTCACCCGGACCCAAATGATTCAGCTGGACTCCATCCCACGTCCTACTCAACTGGAGGTCTCCATGGACCGCACACGCACTGGGCCCTTTGGTCCACTCTCGCTCATTGCGATTGTCCTAACCGCGTGGCTCGCCTCACCACCCGGCACGGTGGCACAACAAGATATCGCACAACAAGATGATCGGCTCGCCGAGCCATTCTACGGTATCAGCACTGATGGTGAGCTGGATCCCGGTTTCTTCCCAGTTCGCGCTACGGGCGTTTCAACGGCACCAATTGTCCAGGCGGCGAAAGCGTACCTCAACACGCTTTCGCCCGGACAGAAGGCCCGGACAATGTTTGATCTGGACGATGAGGAATGGCGACACTGGAGTAACGTTCCGGTCGGAAACACTATGCGAGCGGGACTGTCGTTCAGAGATATGAACGAGGCCCAAAAGGAAGCGGCCTTCGCCATGGTAAGGACCGGGATGAGTGCGAAGGGCTTTGAGCAGGCTCGCAACATCATGCGTATCGACGGCTATCTGGCGGATATCCTGAATGATCTGGAGGCGTACGGGGAGTATCTTTACTTCATCGATATCTTTGGGGATCCGTCTGACACGGAGCCCTGGGGATGGCAGCTGGATGGACACCACCTGGTCATCAACTACTTCGTGATGGGAGATCAGGTCGTGATGTCTCCGAATTTCTGGGGAACCGAGCCGACCCGGGTCGAAACAGGCAGGTACGCTGGAGTCGAGGCACTCCAGGAAGAGCAGAATGTAGGCCTCACATTCATGGAGTCTCTCCGACCTGATCAGCGTCGGATCGCGACCGTGGAAACGGACAAGATGCAAAACAATCAGTTGGCGGCCGCCTTCAAGGATAACGTGGTCATTGAGCAGGCGGGCATCCGTGGGGACCAACTGAATGCGGCCCAGCGCGAACTCCTCATGGATGTGGTCGGCGTCTGGGTCGGACATATCCGTGATGATCAGGCACGCATCAAGATGGAGGAAGTGCGAGCTCATCTGGATGAAACCCGATTCGCCTGGATCGGTGACGTGAGTGACGATATGAAGCTCTATGACCCCAAGACGTTGTTCTATTACCGAGTCCAGAGCCCGGTTATCGTGATCGAGTTCGACCACACGATTCCGGTCAGTTTCCCCGTACAACCGAGGACACCGTCACGAACGCATATCCACGCGGGCGTGCGGACTCCAAACGGAAACGACTACGGAAAGGACCTGCTTCGGCAGCACTACGAGCAGCACGCAAACGACCCCAACCATGTGCACAACCCATCCCAGCGGGCAGATCGTTAAGTGCTATGACAGTTCGGTGATTTCCGGCGGGTGGCGGCCTGCTCACGGTGAGTGAGTTGAGAGGTTCGCCGCCCGCCGTGTTGCTTCTCCGGGAAAATCCGAAGGCCGTATGGGGGTGGGCACTCTACGACTTCGCAAATTCCGCGTATACGACGCTCATCGTCACGTTCATCTACGCGGTGCTGTTCACCCAGGCAATCGCCACAGACGGGATCACGGGTACAGCCCAGTGGGCGAATGCGGTTACCGTCACCGCCATCTTGGTGGCGCTCTTATCACCCTTCCTTGGGGCGTTGGCCGACGGCGGGGGCCACCGAAAGGCGTTTCTCGCGACCAGCACGCTGGTGTCCATCGTGGGTGTCGCCCTGCTCTACTTCGCCCGACCAGGCCAAGTGCTGCTCGCCCTCACCTTGTTCGTGATCAGCAACGTCGCCTATGAACTGTGTGGGGTCTTCTACAACTCCTATCTGCCCGACATTTCGCCACCAGATAAGATTGGCCGCATCTCAGGCTACGGGTGGGCTCTTGGGTACCTGGGCGGACTCCTGGCGATGGTGATCGCCCTGATCGGTTTCATTCAGCCCGAGCAGCCTTGGTTTGGACTCTCGACAGATGAACAGCAGAACGTGCGCGCTACCACCATCCTGGTGGCGGTTTGGTTCGCGGTGTTCAGCCTCCCGATGTTCACTTGGGTGAAGGACACAAAGGTGGGAACCCGACCCCCAGGAGCATCGATTGTCCGAGCCACCTTCCGGCAGTTGGCTACAACCTTTCGCGAGATCCGGCGGTACCGTCAGATCCTCCGGCTGCTTGTGGCGCGGCTCGTTTACAATGACGGTCTTGTCACGATCTTCGCCTTCGGCCCGATTTACGCAGCCGAAACGTTCGACTTCTCTCTCCAGGAGGTGATGCTCTGGGGGCTAGCGCTGAACGTTACGGCGGGACTGGGAGCGTTCACGATGGGATTCCTGGACGACCGGATCGGAGGGAAGCTCACGATCTTCATCTCTCTTCTTGGGCTCATCGGTGCTGGCATCGCGGCGGTGCTCGCGACCACCGCCGCAGAACTGTGGGTCGCTGGTCTGGTGGTGGGAATTTTCGTCGGCCCAAACCAGGCCGCCAGCCGCTCCCTACTTGGCCGCTTCGTCCCGATGGAGAAGGAAACCGAATTCTACGGTTTCTTCGCCTTCTCGGGAAAGGCCACCGCGTTCATGGGACCCTTTCTTCTGGGGCTAACAACCACACTCTTCCAATCTCAGCGGGCCGGGATGGCCACGATCCTCATCTTCTTCACCATCGGTGGTCTTCTGCTCTTGACGGTGAACGAGGCCGAGGGTAGGGCCATGGTTGACCGGCAGAAAACCGTTGCATAGCCTCTGTCGAAGTTCTCATTGGGTGATCTTCGCTACCGTCCTGTCCTGGGCATTGTCCACTTCCCTTTGTGCGCTGAGCGCACAGGAACCTGGATCGGACGAACGCCGCTGGGAGTTCGCGGGTGTACCGGCTATCAACTTCGACTCGGACGAGGGCTTCGGGTACGGCGCAGTGGGCGAATTCTACCGCTATGCCGAAGGGGAGGAATACGAGCCGTACGTCCTTACGTTTCAGCCCACCGTCCTGTTCTCCACCGAAGGTCGGCGTGATCTCACAATGTTCTTCGATACGCCGCACCTCCTCCGCGGCGGGTGGCGACTGACCGTGTTCGCGGGAACCGAGCACCACACCGCGACTCCGTATTACGGCATCGGAAACGACAGTGACTACAACGAGGGGCTGGAGCTAGAAGATGGGCCTGATCCCTACTTCTACCGCTTTGGCCGGACTCGAAACCGGCTCACCTTCGACCTGCAACGCCCAATAGGTGACACACCCCTTCGCTTACTCTTTGGTGGAGGCTCAGGACGAACCTCGATTAATCTGACGCCACACGACGAGGGGACCACCCTTCTTGCCGCGGAGCTGGCCAACTCGGGCAGCACGCTGCCCGGAGGCTGGACGAACTTCATTAGAGGAGGCCTTGTCTGGGATACGCGGGACCGGGAAGTAGGCACCAGGGAGGGAACCTGGTCAGAGATCTTGGTCAAGAGTGCTGCAGAGCCTCTGGGCGGAGACCATTCCTTCACCACGTGGACATTGACCTATAGGCGATACTTTTCGCTTGGGGGACGAATCGTCCTCGCGAATCGGCTGATTCTGCAAAGCACGTCAGGTGACGCTCCCTTCTACGAGCTTCAGCAGCTGGACACCTCCTTCAAGGCACAGGAGGGCCTTGGAGGCGCAAAGACGCTCCGAGGCAGCCCCAAGAACCGCTACACCGGAAAGGGGATATTTCTCTGGAACAGGGAGTTGCGGTGGCGAGCCGCCGAGTTCACGACATTCGATCGGGACTTCCATCTGGTCGTGACCGCCTTCGTCGACTCGGGGCGGGTCTGGGCAGAAGGAGTAGCGCTGGGCGAGGCCCTCTCAGACCTACACCATGGCTATGGCGGCGGATTGAAGCTCGGAATGGGAGAGAACTTCATCGTCTCCCTGGACGTGGGCCACTCCAGAGAGTCAACCGCTCCAATCTACATTGGACTTGGATACCTTTATTGACTGAGCGCCGGGTCTCGGCGCATAGCCTCCGCCTGGCGCCGCCCTCGTTTACAGAGCACATCCGCACTCACGCTTGGCACCGCTGACGCAACAAGCCGGCTAACCGGGTGACTACCGTGTGTCAAAGCGGATATTCAGCCACGTCATCCCGTCGGAGTCGCGGATCCCGTGAGGTACTCCGGCCGGGATGAAGATGACGTCCCCCACGGTGATGACACGTGTCACACCGTCTCGGATGGCTGCACCCCTCGACCCATCAACCGCGGCTCCGTTCTCATCGACAAGGGTTCCCCCGGTCACCAGGGTCCCCGAGCCCTCCCGTACGACATAAACGTCGCTCGTTATCTCATGAACGAGCGCGGTTTCCGCGCCTCGCAGACGACGGATGTTGACGTTGTAAGTCCCTCCCTCAAGCAGCCGTACGGTGGAGAGCCCATCTGCATCCATCTGGCGGAACGTCGCCTCCAGCTCAGCCAGCGGAAAGTCGGCGGCCCGATCGGTTGGGGCCTCCTCGCGAACGAGAATCTGCATGGCGAACGCGTCCGCGCCACCTACCGCTATTAATCCAACAGCGATGATCATGCGCCCAAACATTTGTCCTCCTTCGAAACCTGACGAAACAGGTCCTGCCAAACGAGGGATCCTCGCTCAATCAAAAGAGATCATACTTCACACGTATCATTGCGAACCGGCCGACTGACGGCACCCCC
>CAZJIM010000048.1:0-11335 GCA_964546115.1 uncultured Gemmatimonadaceae bacterium
CTGCCCGGGAGACCAGATGCCGACCCCCATCACGGGGACGTCGGATAGAGTTCCCTCGCCGGAAGCAATGGTCAGGGGCGAGCCCTTGACCGGACGTTGGTGGGACCCAGGCTCCCGCTCCTTTTGGCACTGCCACGGGGGTGGACAATATATGGTCCTAATGGAGGGAACAGGGCGCGTTCAGAAGCGCGGAGAAAGAATGCGAGACCTCCATCTCGGTGACATCGAATTCGCTGGTCCGGGAGTGGAGCACTGGCATGGTGCTTCAGCTTCAGAGGGGGCCCGACTCATCCATCAGGGCTTGGCGATCGACGGTGGAAGCGGAACCTTCTGGCTAGAGGAGGTCACCCAGTCCGACTATTTAGGAAATGATATTGGTATCGCGTCAAGGACGAGATTCTTAGAAACTGGAGAACGCTAGGGTAGCGCCCAAGGACAACCTACACGATTCTGTTGTGTTGCAAGCCATTCTAATCACTGGAGACAGGGGAAATGAAACAATCGATCGGCGTACTTTCTGCACTAGCATTGGCAGCATTCTTGATGGTTCCTTCGGGACTGAGCGGCCAGGACCAGCCAATGACCTTCTTTATCACCAGCGTCGGTCCGGGAGATGGAGCGAACCTGGGAGGTCTCAATGGGGCGGACCAGCACTGTCAGGCCCTAGCACAGGCCGCAGGCGCCGGCAACCGCTTCGGCCCCTGGCGAGCATACCTCAGCACCGTAGCGGGTGGGGGCCAGTTGGGGGTAAACGCTCGGGATCGAATCGGTGACGGCCCTTGGTATAACGCTAATGGACAGATGATCGCTGCAAATGTTGCCGACCTTCACGGAGATTTCGAGCGTGACAGGAACAACATCCGGAAGCCGACTGCGATAGACGAGAATGGCGAGTTGGTGAATGGCGTGGGTGATCAGCCGAATCAGCACGACATATTAACCGGCTCAGATTCTCATGG
Source organism: uncultured Gemmatimonadaceae bacterium (assembly GCA_964546115.1). Lineage (GTDB taxonomy): Bacteria > Gemmatimonadota > Gemmatimonadetes > Longimicrobiales > Gaopeijiaceae > JAAXGI01. The sequence continues at coordinate 960 of CAZJIM010000048.1, forward strand.
GCGCTCGATCCTTGGTGCCGCAAACACTACGACGTGCGGCAACTGGACGAGCAATGGGGAGGGCAGGGCGATGGTCGGACACCATGACCGCCTAGGTGGCGGAAACTCTTCCTGGAACGCAGTACATCTGAGCAGCGGCTGCAGTCAGGCGAATCTGGTGGCTACAGGAGGAAACGGCCTCTTCTACTGTTTCGTGGGAAACTGATTCGCGACGAGCTTCGGGCACAGTTTCCGTCATTTCACCAGGCAGCGGGGGCCTCTTCGGAGACAGCCCCCTCTGCCTGGTGGCCGGCCGCGCGCAGCACCGTGGTCAATCCCATCACTCGTTTGTATGCGGCCCCGGGCGACCACTGCCTTTTCAAGACCATAGCCTTGAAGCTCAAGCGGACGAGTTCTTCGGGGTTGCCCTTTCCAGCCCTCTCTAGGTGAGAGGCCGAGGCTCGGAGTTTCGGATTTTTCAATTGAGCCTAATCTATGGGGGAAGGTGTCAGACAAAAGGCTCGTCAACATCATCTAGAGCACGATTGCCTTCTCGTTCCTGCCGATCGCGAACTGGTCCTTCTGACGGATCGCCCCGTCGCGCCGCAACCATGGTTTGGTCGCCCCCAAGCGGACCGGAGGCTATGTTTCTGCTCGTGGACGGGAGAACCCACCCCCTCTCCGAGGAGGGAATTCGGAGCACCATCGATGACGGACCGCACAGAGAAAGAAGACCGGGAGCTGGCCCAGGATATGTCTGAGAGAGCCAACATGCTCTATTGGAATTCCGACCGGAGCGTCAACTCTATCGCCGACGACCTGGGCCTATCGAAGGGAGGCTTCTACGGTGTGATCCGGCCGATAGAAAGTGGGCGACACTGTTCCAACTGCCAGTTGAAAATGGTCTTCGCAAACCGCACGGCCCAGGAACGCGACGATGCGTTCTGTCAGGTCTGTGACGCCGATGGTCTCCCGGCCCACTCGGTTCGAAGTGCAGCTCAACGGTCCTCGGCCCCTGAGAACGTTCCGTCCTCCTCTTCCTCGGATGAACCTTGGCCTTCCGAGATCTCCGGCAACGCCGAGCTTTCACCTCTCTTGTCCGAGACAAAGGGGGTGCTGGCTAGTTTCTTCGTCGGGACCGTCGTCGGGATCCTGCTGGGAAGGTTCCTTCGGAGTTGACATCTCCGGGTTGATTATCCATCGATGATCGGGTTCGAGTCCTTCCTCGGGCCCAAACAAGCCTCACGTTTGGAGTCGACATGAACATCCTGCACTCTCCAGGACTCTTCCGCTCTCCGCTGCCACTACTCTTCCCCATCTTGATCCTCTCTTCAGGATGTGACGGTGAAACCGGCCAGGCACAGAGCGCTGACCTGCCCGCAACGAACAGTGCCCCCGCCCAACCCCAGGATGCCTTCGACCTGAGTGGGCTCGGAGTGGACGAGGGAAGTGTGATGACATCCGTGATTGGGATCATTGACTTCAGTGATTTCGGGTGCGTCTACTGCGCGAACTTCCACAGCGACGACTATCCGGTGCTCTATGAGGAGTTCGTGCTGACGGGGGAGGTGCTGTGGAAGTACGTCCCGATCAGCATCGGAGGATTCCCAAACGGTGACTTGGCGGCGGTTACGGGGATTTGCGCTCACGAACTCGGCTCGACTGGGGGTTTCGCCGCAATGCGAGACCATCTGTTCGCCCAAAGGGAAGAGTGGCTGTCTGCAAACCCCAGTTCGGCCCGAGAGCTGTTCATGTCCTACGCTGAAACTCTCAGATTGAACATCGCTGCGTTCAACGCGTGCATCGACGGGGATCAGGCCGTGGAGCGACTGGAACGAAACAATGCGATGGCGCGGCAGGTGGGAGTCACGGCTACGCCGACCTTCATCGTGCAGGGCAGCTCCGTACGGGGGGCGCCGCCTCTCGAGGATTTCCAGAGCGTCCTACGGCGCATCATCGCCGAGTCCCATGGCGAGATGCCGGGGGTTCCCTGATCTTCCAGGACCATCGCCTCTTTCGGGTCACCGGCCCTCGACGCCGACGTTTCCGGGGAGGGCCAGCATTTGCGGCACCCCTACGTAGAACCTCCTCGAACTCCCACTGATGATGCGTCCGATAGGAGTTGCAGGGCTGGCTCATGACTCCCTCTTGCCCTAACGGATCTCGAAGCTCCTCTAGGAACCACTGCTCCGCCCTTAGTCGGAGGGCTGTCGTCTTGTCGTGCGTCGGGTATCGCCCCAGGGCAGACTCTAGAGTATCGGCAAGCCCCTCCAGATTAGAGACAGCGAGCTCCGACCAGCGTACCCTCTAGAACGGAGATGACCGCAGTCGAACTTGGGTTTTCTGCAGCTGTCGGGCTTGGATATCAGCCCCAACCATCGAAAGGGTTGAGTTCCTCTGAAGAGGGGACTTCAGGGTCCACTTCCGGCTCCGGGCTTGCTACTCATTTAGGCTCCTCCACTGGACCAGACCCCATCGACTGTTCGGGAGCAGAGGCCGCCACAACCTAGGCTTTAGCGGCCTTCCGGGGGGCAGGAGCGGATGAGGGAGTAGGCTCCGAGGCAAGGGCCGCCTCAATCAGCGCCTCAGTCTCAATTTCGCGCTTGGGCAGCTCCCGGACCACCGCGACTTGGCGCTGTGGCACCGGTCCTGGCGGCGGCTCCGCTTCCTGAGCTGTGGGAACCGCCGTAGCGTGGACTTCTCCGCCCAGATAACCCACGAGAAGCTCCACTAGCTCAGGCAGTAGCACGGAGGCCTCGGGGTAGGGAGAGCCCTCCTCATCGCTGGGGCTGTCCCGAAGGTCGCGCAGGGCTGAATCTTGAAGTGTGGCGGCGAGAACCTGGGTTGCCAGGCTGGACCGCAGCTCAGATGCGACCCCAAGCTCACGAAGATCGGAGGCGATGCGATCCTCCAGCCGTCGTCGTCGGGTCGGAGAGGGATCCTCAATCCCATCCAGAAGCACGAGTGAGCGGCCTGCAGCTTCCAGATACAGCCAGCCCAACCGCTGTACAACCTCCGTAACAGATGCCCGAAGCTCTCCTCCTACCCGAAGTCCCGTGTTCAGCTGCGCCCAGACTTCGAGAGCCTCGGTGAGCGAGCGCTCTCCCAAATAGCGAAGCAGGTCATCCTTTCCTTGAAAGCGGGCGTAGAAGGAGCCCACTGAAGTGTGCGCCTTTCTTGTGATCCCCGTGACGGTCAGGGCATCCGGGCCCTGATGCTCCAAAAGATAAAGACCGGCGGTCAGAATCCGTTTCAGGGTGCGGCGGCTTCGCTCCTGTTGGGGCGCCCGAACGAAAGTCGCGGCGGCCGAAGTCCTGGGGCCACCAGCTGCACCTTCCTGATCCGGCACGTTCTCAGTCATGTAAGATCTCCCCGTGTAACTGTCATTCCAGGAAGAAACGGTACTAAGGGGCCAGAATTAAAACAAATATTTCAATTTCCCTGGTTGGGCGTGGATCGGCCCCCGTAGAGCCAGCAACAGTCTCCGTGGTCTTCGGCGACACGTTTCTCACTGGTAGGCCATGGGAGTTGCCGGTGGCCACCGAAAGCCCTACGTAGATCTACAGTCCAGGACTGCCCCGAAAGGCTACTGGGCCAAAACCGCGCCGGCTGTGCGACGCGTGTCGTAGGCTCGCCCCATCCTCCCCGTAGAGGTCGTGGAGAAGGCCACTGCAACGATTCGTACCAGACCGCAGTCGGCTCCGCGGGTGGGTTGACACCCGGATCTGAGACGGGGTATTCATTCGTCTAGTCGGAGTCGTTTCCGCCATTGATCCCGCGTAGCTCAGTTGGTAGAGCAGGTGGCTGTTAACCACCGAGTCGCAGGTTCGAGTCCTGCCGCGGGAGTTTCATCGGATTGGTGACAGGAAAACTCGTGGTCATTCTCAAAGCCTCTTCCGCACCGCTAGAACCGCTTGAACCGGGAAAGGATTGGGGGACCTCCACGGAGGAGATCGATCACTGCCGTTGCAGCACTTGCCGGGGGGCTCTGCCACACGACTACACAGACAGGAGGAACGTCGCCTTGAGGATAAGCCGACGATCTCGGAATTCCTCCCGTATGGGGATGCCATTTACATCCCTTCGCACCTCGTCGTACACGATGTAGATGTCACTCCCGGGCCGATATATGTACCGGAGCCGTGCACTCGTGCTCCACTGATCGCTCGAGGAGTTGTACTGGCTGAGCGTCCGCAGGCTGAGGGCCGGCGAGAACGTGTAGTCGACTCGGAGCGCTCCGAGCTCCGTCACGAAAACCCCACCGCTCGGAAGGTTGTCGACGTCGCTGCGACGGTACTCACCCCCGAAGCGAGAACTGAGAGGTGATCCGCGCTCCGAGGCTCGCCGACAAATCCTTCCGATCCCCGCCGAAGTAACCCTGAGGCTGGTACGCAACGCCGTAGCTTACTCGGCGGGAGGGGTTGCTGTTGAAGGCCATGTTGGCCCAATAGAAGTTGTAATCCCCTGGAACAACATCCACTCCCGACACCGTGAAGCCCTCATCCTTCCCTAGGCGCTCGAAGTTCTTGTTGTAAATAAAGGTCAGCCTCGCGCTGTTGTCGAATGTGACCCGAATCATGTGATGCAGTTCACGGTAGACAAGAAGTCCGGTCTGGTCCGTCGTGTAAACCATATGCCACATCGGAGTCATGACTCGAATCCCCCACCGGCCTGGCCTGGGCGTCCGATTGATGTGGAGCTTGGTGGAGCGGACCCCGACTCTAGGAACGAAGCCTGACTCCGCATTGAAGTTGTTTCCGAGGCTGATGTGATCCAAGTAGACATCCCACGCCTGAGTGAGATAGTGGGCCCGGAAGTATTCGGCGCGGTCCTCAGAAGAAATCCCTGGGCTCTTGGTCTGGGCCAGGAAGCCATGCATTGTCAGACTGGCACCAAGAGCAATAGTAGCATCCGCCGCAAAGGTGCGATTGTAATGGCCGCCGCTCGACGCTTCGCGGTTTACGACGATTCCGCCCACCTTCGATCGGCCAAAAACATCGCGCCCGTAGCGTGCGACGAGGAAATTCTCGCCGGGCCGACCATGCGCATCATCCGTCTGGATGTCCATGACCGCTATGTTATTCTGCCCCACCTTCCCAGTCAGCCTCGCGCCCCCCAAGACCGGAACCTGCCCGCCGGATTGTTCATCGATCCCAATCCGGCGAGTGAAGAACAGGTCGGCCCGCTGGCCAGAGCCTGTCGTCCCTACATTGAATTGTCCTGCGTTCTCTAGGAAGAACTCGCGCTTCTCAGGGAAGAAGAGGGGGAATCGCGTCAGATTCACCTGCTCGTTATCCGCCTCCGCCTGCGCAAAGTCGGTATTGACGGTCATGTCCAGGTTAAGGCTCGGCGTGATCCCATATTTAAGATCCAGCCCTATATCAGCCGTATTCGACCGACTCCAGTCACCTTTACTGAACTCCTGTTCTCCCCCAGCAGCCAGATATGGCTTGACTCGGAGATCTCGTCCTCTGTTGAGGTCCTTCAGTCCGTTCAGGCTACCAGCCAGGCTCACCCGGGTAAGTCCATACGCTCGAGGAATTGGGGCCCAGAACAGCACCTCGTTCAGGGGAGGGATAGTGCGCATGAAGTTGATCCCCCACGATTGGGGAGATGCACTGGGAAACCGGAGCGTCACCATTGGGATCCGGATCTCTGCAGCCCAACCCTCGCCGGTCCGGCGCGCGGATGCGTCCCACACGCCGTCCCATTCAAGATTGATGTTTGAGCTGACTCCCCTCCGGCCACCCTCGCCTTCCTGGAAAACCTGCTGATCCAGCATGGCCCCTAGCGGGCTCACGACGAACATGTACGCAGAACGAGAGTCCATGAAGGTGTCGAGAAGGATTTGGAAGCTGTCCTCATTCAGGATCTGGCTCCCGTCCCGCCGCATCTCAGTAGCGGTGACACGCTCCGGGGAGGAATCAAAAGCGAGGATGCCCACATAAAGATTTGCCCCATCGTAGAGCACGCGAACCTCAGTCCGTTCCGTGGCTGGGGCTCCCTCCAGGGGCTCCTGTTGGACGAACTCATTGATCAGGGCGGCCTGTGTCCATGCCTGGTCATTTAGCACCCCGTCGATGACGGGACCCTGCTCAACCCTCATGGCTGAGATCTGGTAACGCTCGCGGTTGGTCTCGCTTAGAGAAGTAACAACCAACTCTCCGGGCCCGAGCGTCGAGCGTTCTTCCTCAGGAGCAACCTGTGCCCACGCTGGCAGCGCAATCACCACCAAGAAAAGACCGGTTCCGCGTGTTGCGACACCGGACGAGAAACTGAGGCGTCGCATAGCATTTACGTAAGATCGGGGACAAGTCTGGCATGAAGCCGGGCCAAAAAGACTAGCGCCTCCTCTTGCCTGGGGACAGTGTCCCTAGGCAAGCCAGGCGCACGAACCAAGACCCGGATCGACAGCACCTGAGCGTCGGAGGCTCCTTACTCCTTCACTTTAGTTCTCAGGTTTGACCTGACCCGGTAGGCTGCGGAGCTAGATGCCCCTTGCCCGCCACCCAGGCTCCGGAAGGAGCAGAGCCCACGCCACGAACCGGCCATGGTGAGAAAGCGAAAAATCCAGGTTGCCGATCTCCCGTCCCCCAAACCAGATTTGGGGAGGCCCTTGGCCCGGACGATCCCCCGCCGTGCGGATCTCTATCACTTCATCTCGGGAGCCCAGCCGGTTCCCGGGGCCAGAGGACAGATGGGTACGAATCCGATCGCGGGCAAGGAGCCTGGCGCGGGCCGACTGCAGAGAATAGATCCCCCTCCATTCCGCAGCAGAAAAGTGGCTTTCGAGAGCCTCCAGCTTCTCCTCAGAACCCTTGAAGCCCACTTCTTTTAGCTCTTCCAGTCCGACCTCAAGCCGGCTGCCGCTTGGCCGCTCGGCAGTCCCATTCCAACCGATAACGTTCACGTAGTTCCGATTTGCGCCGCCTTCGATGGTCACCGGCATCTCGCTGTGAGGGCCGCTGATCATGCCCCAAATGCGCACTTCCATCCCGTCAGAGGGAATGTCGGTCTCAAGCTGGCAGGAGAACCGCCGAGGGAGGAACGGCCCTAGGGCGGAAAGCTTGCTGTGCACCTTGAAGGCGGTCTCCTTCGCTGCCCAGAGCGCCCAGAGCCTGATCGACCACAGCTCCTCTGTGGCTGCTGCGTCCAGCCAGTCCCGCTCGCCTGAGGAAAGGATCCGGTCAAGCAGGGGGTCATCCCTGCGCCGGTCTCGACACCGAGGATGGCGGAGGTCCATGACGTCGTTTCCGATACGGCTCCGCGAGGACGCCCTGAGCGCCTCGCTCACATGGGCCTCCGTCACCCGCCTGGGGCCCTGAAGGCTAAGTCAAGAATGCGGACCAGGTGACCTTTGCCTTTCATCCAGACCGGCATGGCCCAGGCCCCAGGTGCGGAACTGGCGCCCGGCCCGGTCGCCCAGCCAATCTCTAGCGGGAGGATTGTCGAAGTGTTGCAGAATCGTTCCCTCTGGGGGTGGATCCTCAAAAGCCGAATCTGGACGCACGGCTTGCCCGACCGTGTGGGGTGAGAGTGGAAGCTGGCGTCTCCTTCATAGCTTGAGAGCGGTCCCGCCGGGCCCTTGGCACTCTTTGCCTTGACGAGACCCCAAAAGAGCGTCAGTTCTACGGGATGGAACACCGCCGTCGCCTCCGCTCACTGCTTCTGGAACGCTCGCTGGTCATGGGAAACTTTACCCTGTCCAGTGGAGTCCGTTCGCCATACTACGTGGATTGCCGTAAAACCACGATGTCTGCCGAGGGTCAGTTTCTCGTGGGCCAGGTAGCTTTCCAAGCACTGAGGGAACGAGAGCCTGCCGTGTGTTGGGTTGGCGGTCTCACTTTAGGCGCTGATCCAGTTGCCTACGCGATCGCGCAGCGCAGCTGGATGGAGGGGGACCCTATCGAAGCCTTTACCATCCGAAAACAGCCGAAGACACATGGCACCGGACAGCGGATTGAGGGAGGGCTCCCCTCGGGCGTCTCTGTCATGGTTATCGAGGACACTCTCACCTCAGGAAAGAGTGTCCTTCAGGCCATCAAGGTTCTCGAGGATCACGAAGACACCGTGCTCGGTGTCCTAGCCCTGGTGGACCGGGACGCAGGAGGAGCAGATGCTCTTCGCGCTGCCGGCTATCCTCTCATCACACTCTTTACCGCTGCAGAGCTTCTCCAGGCTTCCGGACATTCAGTTATGGAATAGCGACGGACGTGGAAGTTGGCCGATCAGTTAATCCATGAGGCGGAGTGGCATCACAAGACAAAGGTAGTCAGCTGCTTCCGCGCTCTCCTCCATTATTGGCTCCACAGTCGCTGCCCTCTCCGGAGCCTTGAAGCCCATCCGAATTTCATCTGTTCCAACATACCGAAGAACTTCGAGGAGGTAGTTCGCATTAAACCCTATGGCCAAAGGTTCCCCGTCATAGGCCACTTCGATTTCATCATGCGCTTCACCCAAATCAGGCGTAAGCACATTCAGTTTAAGGATGTCCCCCTCGAATTCCATGCGGATTCGGTGTGTCTGATCTGAGGCGACGGCCGCCACACGTTTCACGGCAGATTCGAGAGTTGTTCTCTGAATTACTGCGAACCGGTCATTATCTCGCGGGATGACTTGGTCATAATTTGGATAGGTTCCTTCGATTAGTCGCGTGTAGACTTCCGTTTCATCTGAGGCAAATCCGAGGTGATTCCCCGTCCTGGCGACACTGATGGTTTCCTTTGCATCAAAGAACCTCTGAACATGCCCCAGCGCAGCTGGGGGTACGATTAGCTGTGTCGTCGTTTCGAGTGACGGCCCAGCCGGAATCGTCATCTTGGCAAGCCGGTGGCCATTTGTAGCAACCATTCGCATCTCGCTATCGCGAAGCTCCCACAGCACACCGTTCAAAACCGGGCGACTCTCCTCTGTCGAGACCGCAAAGGCTGTGTGACGGATTAGCGAGAGAAGATCCTTACCCTTCGCGCTCCAGCCTCCATCAAACGTAATCTCAGGAAGAGAGGGAAAATCAGCCGCTGGAAGCCCGTTCAGCTTGAAACGAGAGCGACCACACTCCAGCTCAATCTGATCACCCCGAGTATTTACCTCCACCGGCTGATCGGCCAGTTCACGCGAAATCTCGCGAAGCTTCTTCCCCGGGGCTGTCAAGCTTCCGGTCTCCACAATGTCCGCGGGGACTCCGATTCGGACACCCACATCAAGGTCCGTTCCACTCATCCGAAGATTGTCTTCACGAGCCTCGAAGAGAATGTTCGACAGAACCGGAAGAGTGGTCTTCGACGGGATGCTTGCTGAAACAGCGCTTAGAGCCTGGTGGAGATTTTGACGGGTGATTGTGAATTTCATCCGGGCCTCATGAGGAGGTTAGGCTGTCTGATTCCACAGGTAATATATCTTCTACGTCTCTAAGTACTCTTACTAGTAGTAGTAGTAGTAGCTGTGGAAGTGTGGAAGACACCTCTACAGAATATCGGAAATGAACAGGGGACACCATTACTTTAGGGGTGGCAAAGCAGTGGACTAGAGGTGGAGAAAGAAAGCGAAACATACCATGGTTCCACGAAGTATTTGAAACTCCAGATCTTTTCCGAGAAATCCACATTGCTTTCCACCGGCGGAGTCACTTAAGGGCTAATGTTGATTCGCCTGGTTCCCTACGCCTCTAGATTCTGCCGGATTCTATTTACGCGAATCGCAAAGTCTTCGTCGTCATGTATTCCAGCCTGCACTCGGCGAATAGAGTGAATTACGGTGGAGTGATCCCGGCCACCAAAGAGCCGCCCGATTTGAACAAGCGATTTATCAAGTATCTCTTTGATGAGGTACATGGCGACCTGTCGTGGAACAGTGACATCCTTAGTGCGGCGCTTCGACGAGAGGGCGTCGGTTTTGATGTTCCAGTTCCGAGCCACTTCCTCCCGAATCCGCTCCGGACTGACGGAAGGGCCCTCTCGGAGGGCCCCGGGCCGAATCACACTCTGAAGAGCGGTACGCGCCAGTTCTAGGTTGATCTCTTGGTTACGGAGCGACGAATAGGCAAGCAGCTTGATGACCGCCCCCTCCAACTCCCGAACGGATGAGGTGCAAGCTCGCGCTACAAAATCAATGATGTCAGCATCAAGGACCAGGTCGTCATCGGAGGCCTTTTTTTGAAGAATGGCCACTCGGGTCTCGTAGTCGGGTGGCTTGATGTCAGCGACGAGCCCCCACTCGAAGCGAGAAACAAGCCGGTCCTTGACTCCGGGCAACTCTTTCGGCGGACGATCGCTCGTTAGAACAATCTGTTTCCGGGCATCGTGTAGGGCGTTGAAGGTGTGAAAGAACTCTTCCTGAGTACTCTCCTTCTGTTCAAGGAAGTGGACATCGTCCACCAGAAGCAGGTCGATATGGCGAAA
>CAZJIM010000048.1:11345-12803 GCA_964546115.1 uncultured Gemmatimonadaceae bacterium
CGGCGTCGGAAGTCTCGAGTGGTCCCGTTCTGAATCGCGCTCACCAACTCGTTCATGAAATGTTCGGTGGTTACGTATGCTACCGCAGCTTCCGGCCAGCGCTTGATAACCGCGTGACCGATCGCGTGCATGAGATGGGTCTTGCCCAAGCCCACGCCCCCATAGACGAAGAGTGGGTTGTAAGTGCGACCCGGGCGTTCGGCCACCGCCTGTCCCGCCGCCGCGGCAAGCTGGCTGTTGTTGCCTACCACGAAACGAGCGAAGGTGTAGCGTTCGTTCAGGGAGCGGGGAGGTTTTTTGGTCCCTGCCCCGCGGTCAAAGCCAAGCCTGTCGGAGGAAGCCTCAGGCGAATGGAGGCCCGATGTGGCTGAGGGGGTGGACACCTCCAACGACGGGACGGGATCTCCTTCTCCGTTCGTCGGAGCCTCTCTGGTGGAGGGCCGAAATGTCAACGATACTGGCCGTCCCGACACTTTTCGAAGAACTTCGGCCAGGTAGGGCCCATACTTGTCCTCGACCCATTCTGTGTGGAAAGCGCTGGGGGCTTCAACGATCAGTTCGTCATCCGACAGGCCTACGGCAGTGCTCCCCGCGAGCCACGTTCGGTAGCTTTGCTCTGGCATCCCTGACCTCACGGAGGTGAGGACCTGTGACCAGAGATCAGAAGCGGTGAACTCCATACGACGGCAGCAAACAGTGCAAGAAATGTGTTTTCGAGTGTCTCCCTAGGATGCTTGGGAGGAGGGATCCTAGGGGCTGGAAGTGGGAATGTCAATCGACTTTTTTCATGCTTTTTTCGTCTTGACTCGAGCTTAAGAATCCGGATACCTTTCTATGCTGAACATCATCCTGCAATTGGTCGTTACGATCGAGGCGAACACGGATGAAGCCGACATATAGGCCAAGAAATCGGAAACGTCTGAACAAGCACGGATTCCGAGCCCGGATGAAGACTCGAGCAGGTCGCAAGACGCTAGCTCGCCGACGCCGACGTGGCCGCAGCCAGCTCACTGTGAGGGTGGGCTCAAAGTAGATAATCCTGTGGGCTCCGCCAGGGCCGTGCGCCGACCGCTGGAAAGCCAAGGCCAGCCCCGGCCCAGCCGTATTCGGCTCGGAAGAGAGATTCGAGCCCTCCTGCGGAAGGGGCTCCGAGCCCGGTCTTCCCATCTTGATGTGTTCACTGCACAGGCGCCCCACGACGTCCCGCGTTTTGGGACTGTCGTGCCGCGGCACGGCCGGAAGGTGGTCACACGAAACCAGCTCCGGCGGCGCTTGCGAGAGATTGGGCGCATCGAGGTTCTCCCCCGGCTCAGCCGAAGCGGGTATAATGTGGATGTGCTTGTCAGAAGCCGCCCGCAAGCTTACGACGCGCGTTTTGCTGAACTGCGGGAGGAACTTCTCAGAGTGACGGAGCGGCTGTGTTCCGACACCTCTTTCTGGGCCTGATAGGTTTCTACC
>CAZJIM010000049.1:0-12637 GCA_964546115.1 uncultured Gemmatimonadaceae bacterium
ATTTCAAGTATACTCGGCGACTCAAGAAAAAGGAGTCATATAACCGCCAACTGGAATCAAACTTCGCGCCATATGTTCCCTCCACAGAACGGTCGGATCACCCAAAAAAGACATGCCATCAGCGAGGAGGCGCTTTCCGATTCTCCTTCCAGACTGTGTCCAAAAATGCGGAAACGAACAGTAGCACCGAGATGCTCTTGGCATCCACAATCTCTCCCGTCCGGATCCCCTCTAGCGCTTCAGAGAAACGGGGTCTGACGACATCCAGAAACTCATCCGGATCGCGATCTCCTTTGCGGGGATGCAGACCGGTTGCTGCAAAGAGATGAATCCGCTCGTCGGTGAACCCCGGAGTCGTAAGAACGCCACTGAGATACCGGATCTCATTGGCTTCGAAGCCTGTCTCCTCGACCAGTTCCCTTCGCGCACAGCTCACCCAGGATTCCTCGGGGGAATTGGGCATCCCCGCTGGCACCTCGTACAGAAGCCCACCCGCAGCATAACGATATTGGTGCACCAGAATGATTCGTGGATCAGGGTCATCCGGCGGATCTACAAAGGGTAGAATCGCCGAGGCTCCCGAATGGGTCACGATCTCGAACTCCCCTATCCCCCCATCCGGAAAGCAGATGGTATCCAGGCTCAGCCGAACGATTCGACCCGAATAGATGAGCTCGCGCGCTAGTAGCCCGGCCCCTGAGAGGTCGCCGACCGACTCATCTCCATCCCTGGGGGCGTCTCCCAGCCCAGGGCGCCCTAGGTCCAAGGCTCAGTAACCTGGACCGGCCCCAACCCTAAAGCATCGAGTTCCGGACCGATACGGTCGGCGTCTCCCACGACTACCACCGCCGATCGCTCAGGGCGGAGGTGCTGCTGAACCGCGGCTCGGGCCGATCCGACGTCGACCGCTCTGACCCGGTCCCTGTAGGTATGGTGATAGTCCTCGGCCAAATCGTAGATGATCAACTCGGCGAGTCGCGCCGCAAGCTGTGCCGTTGTCTCCATTTGAAGTGGAAAGATGCCGGCAAGGTAGTCGCGCGCACGCGCCAATTCCTCAGGGGATGGACCGACGTCACTGAAGGCCTCGAACACGGCGATCGCTTCGCTCAGCGCCGGGGCAGTCACCTCAGTCTGCACCGCCGTACCGATCGCAAAAGCGCCGCCATCTCTCCGAAACGCAAGCCACGAGCGGGCACCGTAGGTGAATCCGTGTTTCTCCCGAAGGCTGAGGTTCAGTCGGCTAGTGAAGGCCCCCCCTAGTACGGCATTCGATACGCGAAGAGGGATCTCATCCGGGTGCCCACGCGCCAGTCCTGGGTGCCCAATCCGGAGTTCGGATTGGACGGCACCAGGCCTATGCGCAATCACTATAGAGCGGGAAGGCCACTGGCTCGGAGCGGGAACCTCGACGTCTGCCAGACCCGGCGAATCCCATGAACCGAAGTGCCTTTGCGCCAGTTCAGTTGACTGGTCTGAGGAGAGATTGCCCACGACGACAAGCCCCGCCCCAACCGGCGCGTACCGCTTGGAGGCCAATGTCATCATGTCTCCCCGGTCGAGCGAGGTCACCGACCGTTCATCCCCAGCCACGGGCCTATGGTAGGGGTGCACAGCATCGAAGACGAGCCGAGCCAGCTCATCGTCCGCTAGACTGCCGGGGTCCATCTTACGCTGCTGAATCGAAGAAAGACGCTGTCGTCGAACCCTGTCGACTTCCTCCACCGGAAACGAAGGAAAGCGAACAACCTCGGACAGGAGCGACAAGACTTCATCTACGCGCTCCGCGACGCAGGTGAAGGAAACGGTTGTCGCGTCCCAAGCGGTGGAGACCCTCAGGCCTGAGCCGAGCCCCTCGAGCTCTTCCGCCAACTCCGCCCCAGACCGGTGCTCCGTACCACCTTGGAGCGCATCCCCTGTAAGGACTGCGACCCCTCCGCCTCCGAAGGGTACCTTTGCCTCGCCTGCATCGAGAACAAGACACACATTCGCCAGGGGCACCTGATCCCTCAGCATAGAGCACAGCCTAAGGCCACTCTCCAAGGAGTCCACTTCCACCTGAGGAAGGTGGAAAGGCCTAATCGGTCCGCCAGAAGGAGGAGTCGATCGGTCAATCGGTCGATGAGGCAAAGCCATCATCCCCCGGGCTTCGGAACGTATGTAAGAATCGCTCGATTGTCGGCTCCAAGCTTTGATACCGCAAACTCGCTCACATCCTTCGGCGTCACGCTCCGCAGCCGATCAACCGCGCCATTCAGACGGTTGGCATCACTGAAAATCATCTGGTGCATGGAGAGGAGGTCCGCTCGCGACGCCAAACCCTCGACCTGTCGGAGCAGCTCGGTCTCGCTTCGAGCAACGGCTCTCCCCACTTCCTGTTGCTCGACCTCTCGGATGGCTTCCATCTCATTTTCGAGTGCCCGTTCGAGCTCCACTGGATCGGTGTCATGGAGTCCGGTGGCCCACATGATCATAAAACTCGAGCCCGTGATGAGCGGGGCCGCAAAGGCGGCGACGTCCTTCGCGATCCGCCTTTCACGGACTAGTCGTCGGTAGACACGCGAGGCCCGACCATCGCCCAGAATCGAAGTGAGCACGTCACCCGTATAAAACTCAGGATGGGTAAACGGGGGAATCCGGCATGCCAGGTACACTCGGGGGAGAGGCACTTCCGCCTCCACACGCTCACGGGCGGTCTGGCCAATCACGAAACCTATATCAGTCCGGCCCGGATGGGGCGGCGGCGGGCAGCCCGCCGGAATCTCGCCGAAATATCGCTTGACCCGTTCGAACGCATCGTCCGGATCGAAATCGCCCGCTAAAGTCAGAACTGCATTGTTAGGGCGGTAGTAGGTGAGAAAGAACCCCTCGACGTCAGCGAGCTCCGCCCGGCCCAGATCCTCCATCGACCCAATCACCGTATGACGGTACGGGTGGTCCGAGGGGAAGAGCAGAGCCTGGATCCGTTCCTGCCAGTCACCGTAGGGCTGGTTGTCATACGACTGGCGCTTTTCGTTTCGAACTACGTCGCGCTGATTGTCGAGCTTCTCCTGATCCATTGCCGGCAAGAGCCATCCCATCCGGTCTGACTCAAGCCAGAGCGCAAGATCCAGCTGGTGCGCAGGCAAGGTCTCGAAGTAGTTCGTCCGGTCAAACCATGTCGTAGCGTTCATCGACCCACCAGCACTTTCGAGAAGCTCGAAGTGCTGACCCTTGGGGACGTGGGCCGATCCCTGGAACATCATGTGCTCGAATAGATGCGCGAACCCGGTCCGTCCTTCCCTCTCGTTTCTCGAACCCACGCCGTACCAAAGGTTCACCGCTACTACCGGAACCGCAGAGTCAGGAGCAAGGACCACGGTCAACCCGTTTTCTAGGGTGCGGCATTCAGAATCGATGGACAGCAAAGTGGCCCCTCCAAATAAGGTCAGTACACCCTGGTCTGGGAAGTGAATGCCGGACTCCTCACGGGCGCTCCATGAGCCGTTGACGAAAGGACGATGGCCCCAACGATTCTTCCAAAAACTCAAGGGCGGCCTGCGGACCCATTTCCATCTGCTCTTCGGCCTGTTCTACGAGACCGGGGTCCGACCCCTCTGCGGCAAACCGTCCTCTCTCCAACATCTCGAACGCCCTCTCCTTCCATCCCGTTGCGCGAAGAGCCAAGGCAGCCAAGAGCTGGGCTTCGAGATCATCAGGGCAGACCCTCGCCCCCTCTTCAAGGGCGGGACAAGATTCTTCAAGATCTCCTGACTGGAGAGCAACCAATCCAAGTAGGACGAGCCCCCACCCATTTCTCGGTTCGAGCTCCACGGAACGCGCAAACGATAGGTAGGCCGATTCAAAATCTCCCCCGAAGGCCTGAGCGACACCTTGTTCCAGCGGGATCATCGGATCCTCAGGAGCTAGCTCTGCCGCTGCGGCCAGTTCCTCGAGCGCCTTATCCACCATTCCCTCCCTAGAGAGATAGGCACCGTACATCCATCGGGTCTGAGGGAGATTTGGAGCCAGCAGGGCCGCTGTCCGAAGAGCAGGTTCTGCTGATGGGTCATCAAAGGCGGCGATGGCGGTCCCCACTGTAGCTAGGAGCAGGGGATCCTCGGACTCAGTAGCGAGCACCTGCTTAAACCGCTCATACGCAATCCCATCCATCCCCAACTCTCGCTCGGCAAGCCCCAACGAGCAAAGAATGTAGGGATCCTCAGGGTCACCCTCCAGCGCATCCCTCATAACCTCTGCAGCCCGATCCCACGCTCCGTCCTCCGCGTAGAGGAATGCCGTTTGTAACACACCCTCGACCGCATCAGAAAGTGGGCCGGAAGCTGAGAAGAAGGAGGAATCTATCATCGCCCAAGGGACCTCACGCACCGAACTTCCCCAGGCGCCCGGCGTGCGCCAGCATCAGACTCATGAGGTATTTGGCCTCAAACCTCCCCAAATCTCCACTGCGACACTCCCTTTCGGAGAATGAATCGCCCGTCGGTCGGGTCTCCTCGGCGGCCAGAAGAAGAGGCACGTGATGCCAGGAGTGCCCTCCCATTCGCGCCGGAGTCGAATGGTCTCCCGTGATTACCAGCACATCCGGACTCAGCGCGGCTAGACGGGGAATCATCGCGTCAACTGCCTCGATCGCCGCTACCTTCGCATCGAAGTCCCGATCCTCTCCCCTCGAATCTGGAGCCTTGAAGTGGATAAAATAGAAGTCCGCCTTTCCAAACTGATCTTCCATGAGTGCCACGGCCTCCTCGTCAGACGACGGCACGCCCGGGATTCCCATACCGACAAGACGAGCAACTCCCCGGTACATGGGGTAACGGGCCACCGCGAGCGCATCAAGACCGAATCGGTCCTTTAGGGAGGGGAATCCGTCGTAACGGGCGAACCCTCGAGCGAGAAGACCTGAGATTTGATCCTCATCGCGAATGAGTTCGTGGGCCTGGGCCAGGAACCGACCCATGATCCGAGCAGTTTTCGCTGAACTGGAGTTGAGGAGGCGAAGCTCAAGCTGCGGAACCCCGGTCGCTTGCGGATCGGTGTCCGAAATGTCTGCCCCAAGCCCCTCCCCACGGAGGACCAGCACGACCCGGTGTTCCTTCTCATGGACGAGGAAGAACTCCGCCTCTTCGCCAAGAGAAATACCGCTACGGAGGAGGTTGACGACCCGGCCGCCTTCGTCGTCCCGTGGTCGGCCTGCTCGTCGGTCAGTAATGAGACTGGCCTCATCCAAGGTGGCCAGATTCAGACGAACGGCCACATCTCCCATCGCCAAATCAAACCCAACCCCCAGCGCACTGAGCGCCCCTCTCCCAACCACATAGTCCTTGGGGTCATAGCCGAATAGGGCAAGATGTGCGGGACCACTTCCCGGGGTGACCCCTGGGGCCACCGGTAGGAGCATCCCGAGGGAACTGCGCCGGGCCAGAGCATCCAGGTGCGGGGTGTTCGCCGACTCCAGCTCGGTGGCTCCCAACTCAGGGTCGGGGAGTCCACCCAACCCATCCAAGATCACCAACAGGATGGTCCCGGTCGCATCGCGAAGAATGAGATCGTCAGGAAGTTGCACTGGAGTATGGGAAGTGGGATGAGCGGAGCCACATGGTGTCGGAAATATATCTAGATCGGCGAGAGCCCCGGAGACCCTTTGGCCCTTGACTCGATTCGCACAGTTCGGGCCAGGAAGAACCCTTGCCCCTCATCGGCTGAGATAGGAGCATCAATAGTCGTCCGGCTCGAGGGCCCCTGACCTCGGAATCCCCCACTCTCGCCAAAAACTCGCCCTTTTGAACGGCATCAAGAAAGAAAGCGCCGCATTTCCTCCTTCTACATCAAGGCTCCGACCTCATCCTCCGCGGAAACCGTGAAATCTATCCACATACCGAGCGCCGCATGTCCGGTCACGTAACACAGAAACGCGTACTCACCTGCCTCACTAGCCACGAAGGTGATCTCCTCCGTCTCGCCGGGCATCGTCGCATCCATCATCGACGCCGGGTCAGCGGTGACCCCACCCTCAAACACCGGAGTGACCTCCGTGAACACGTTGGGATAGTTCGGCTGTGCCTCGTCCACACCCACGGAGTGAGCCATTGCGGGGTCTTGGTTCTCAAGGGTGATCATCACTGTATAACCTACGGGAACGGTTATACCACCGGTCCCACCGTAATACCCATTGAAATTCCACCGATTGTTGTCGTCCGTCAGCCCCACTACCAGGTGGATGTTGACCGTTCGACCAACGTTGTCCACCTGCATCCAATCGGGCATCCTGAACTCTTCGGGTGTGGCCGCCGGGGCTGGCTCCACCCCAGAAGTGGGAGGGGCCTCATCGGAGGAATCTCCGCCACCACAAGCGGCAAGCCCAAATATAAGGACAAGTGCGGCGGTTAAAGCTTTGATACGCATAATGATCGTGTCCTCATCCGGGTAGCAGTTTAGAGTGAACGGTCCTCGTAAGCCTCCGCTATCTGAGGCCCAATCGCCACTGGTCAGGGCGTGCTACTTTCCTCCGTGCGTGAAACCAGAAGAAGCAAGAATAAAGGAGACTACTCATGATCGATAGTGGTGGAGGGTGCCCTCAAGAAGAGGCATAGGCCGCGTTCTCTGCGATATACCCCTCGGTCAGATCACATCCTAGGCCAAGGCCACTCCCCTCCCCCACCCCAAGGTCGATAGCGATCTCCACAGGATCCCCCTGGAGAAGATCTCGGACGTGCGCCTCCTCGAAGGACGCAATAAGCCCTTTCTCTACCACTGCCACTCCCTGGACGGTCGCGGACAACTTTTCCGGAACAATCCGACAGTCCACACACTTTCCCACTGCCATGATGATTCGACCCACATTTGGGTCCGCCCCGAACGCCATCGTCTTGATGAGAGGAGAGTCGATCACAGCGCGGGCCACCCTCCGAGCCTCCGCATCAGTGGCTGCCCCCTCCACCTGTACACGCAGGAGTTTTGTCGCCCCCTCCCCATCCCGGGCAAGCCATTCGGCCATCCTCAGGCATGTGCGGTTCAATGCGCTCCGGAACGCTCTTTCGTCCACAGGACCCATCCTACCATTGGCCAGGAGAGCGACGGTATCCGAGGTGCTCGTGTCTGAGTCCACCGAGAGACACTGGAAGCTCTGGGCCGTAGCATCCACTAGGAGGTCCTTAAGCGTGGCAACTGACAGCTTCGCATCCGTGAAAAGATACACGAGCATGGTGGCGAGGTTTGGCGCAATCATCCCCGAACCCTTCCCAACTGCGGTGAGCGTCGCAGACCCCACGTCTATCGAGAGAGCCTTTGGCTCAGTGTCAGTGGTCATCATCCCTCGGGCCGCGGGCCATGGATCATCCGCCAGTTCTAGCGCCATCCCCCGAAGTCCGTCTTCGATCTTGTCCATGGGAAGCCTGCGGCCAATAACCCCCGTCGAGCTCATCAGGACCAACTCTTCGGAGATCCCAAGTTCACGGGCTGCCAAACGAGCCATCTCACGAGCGTCTTCCAGCCCCTGCTCACCGGTCGCAACATTGCTCACCTTCGAGTTCACTACAATCGCCTGGAGACACCCAGCCCGCATCCGCTCCCGACCCACTACGATCGGCGCGCCAGGAAAATGACTTCTCGTGAAGAGTGCAGAGGCCTCTGCGGGAACCTCAGAATAGAACAGCGAGAGATCGGGCTCGCTATCCTTCATTCCACAGCAGCGAGTCGCACAGCGAAATCCCTTGGGAAGCCTGGGTGGGTCGTGGAAGGACATGCGAACGTGATAAGATGGTGAAGGCCAGAAAAAGAAGATGCCGACCCGGAAGGATCGGCAACACAAAGATGACCTCGGAGGTCGCCTCGGGGCAACGCCACTTATCTCATTTGTTTCTCAGCCGGTGCTGGTCTGAGGTCCCTTGCCAAGGCCCGCAAGTTACGAGCCACCTCCCCATCCCCACGCACCTCCGCTGAACGCGCTTCCGTCAGGAGCCACCTGATCCTTTCCTGAAACGTCCGATTGTTACGCATCCCGAACTCCGCGTCGACTCACGGTTCCCAAGTCAACCCCACCTCTCTAACACATTAGACTCCCTGATGGGTCAATTTGTTAATTTCAAGTATACTCGGCGACTCAAGAAAAAGGAGTCATATAACCGCCAACCGGTGGTACACATATCGCGCAAATCGGATTGGCTACAGCCTCTAGAAGAAACGGGAGGGCAGCCGCCCTCCCGTTTCTTCTTCTTCCCCATTGTGAAGCCCAAATTAATAAACCGGATGTTCGGCGAAGGGATCTTCTAGGCTTCCTCTCTCTCAAGCTCGCCTATGAGCTTAGCCTGCTCGAAATCAGGAACTGGCTCGTAAGCAACCATCTCTCGAACGTGGTGGGCCCGCCCGTGGGTCATGGCGCGAAGAGCAGCGGCATACTTGTATAGCTCAGCCTCGGGCATACGGGCTCGGATCACCGTCCGTCTGTCCGCGCTCTCAATGCCAAGCACCTTCCCCCTTCGTTGGCTGACATCCGCCATGATGTCTCCCATGTAGGCTTCGGGAGTCGTGACCTCCACTTCCATAATAGGTTCGAGCAAGGTCGGTCGTGCCTCTTGCGCCGCCTTCCGAAACGCCACGGAGCCCGCGACCTGGAACGCAATATCAGAGGAGTCCACCGCATGGTACGAGCCGTCGTAGCACTCAGCCCGAAAGTCAACGGTGGGGTAGCTGGCAAGAATGCCCTTGCCAGCAGCCTCCCGGATTCCTCGGTCCACCGACGGGACGAATCTCCCAGGAATAACTCCACCCTTGATGGCGTTCTTGAACTCGTATCCCCCGCCTGACGGGAGTGGTTCTATACGAATCCAACAATCCCCAAACTGCCCGCGACCTCCAGACTGTTTCTTGTGTCGACCATGAGCCTCGGCCTTCCGGGTTATCGTTTCGCGGTATGCAATCCGGGGCTGTTCGGTCTCCACCTTCACCCCATACTTCCTCGCCATACGTTCCAACTGTATTTCCAGGTGGAGTTCGCCCATGCCTCGCACGATCGTCTGACGAATCTCTGGGTTGTACTCGGACCGAAAGCATGGATCTTCCCGTCGTAAGCTCATCAGGGATTCTCCCAACTTATTGTCGTCGTTCCGAGTCGCTCCCCGGACCGCCAGAGCAATGTCGGGGTTCGGGAAATCGATTCCAGGGATGATCATGGGGCGTAGGGGATCTGCCAGGGTGTCATTGGTGTGTGTATCCCGTAGCTTAGCTACCACTCCGATGTCGCCGGCGTGGAGGCACTCCACCTCCGGACGCTCCTTCCCTAGTGACACCGACAGATGGTTCAGCTTCTCCTGCGAGTTCCTCGTGGCGTTTACGACGTGCTCGCCGTTATGCACCGACCCGCTGCAGATCCTGAACAGAGAAAGACTCCCCACGTGCGGTTCCATCGTGGTCTTGAACACGAGAGCCGTGAAGGGCTCATCGTCCGAGGCCAAAAGAGGAATCTCGTCTCCGCTGCCCTGTGACGTGGCAAGGTTCCCCACCGCCTCAGCAGGATTCGGAAAGAGCTGTACGATTCGTCTGAGCAGCGCACGGGTACCGTAGCCGCGTCCGGCGGAACCCAGCAGGACAGGGACGACTTCGTTTCTTCTGACCCCGAGGGCCATGGCCCCGATAGCCTCGTCTCCGGAGATCACGCCTCCCTCCAAGTACTTTTCGAGGAGAACCTCATCCAGAGTGGCAAGGGTCTCCTGGAGTTCCGTCCTCCACTCTTGGAAGGTTTCCGAAAGCTCTTCAGGAACCTCTCCTTCATCAAACTCGCCCTTGAGATTTGAGGGCTTGTAGATGTGGGCCCGCTCTTGGAACAGGTTGACGAGCCCGGAGAAGCTGTCACCGGATCCGATCGGAATCTGCACCGGTACGGCCTTCTCTGTTAGGCGGGCTCTGATATCCGCAAAGACACCGTCGAAATCGGCGTGCTCCTTGTCCATCATGGACACGAAGAGCATTAGAGGAATCCCGCGGTCCTCGCAGTACTCCCACACTTTTTCGGTACCAACCTCCACCCCCGAGGTGGCACCCAGAACGATTACAGCGGCGTCCGCTGCCCGCACCGCGGCCAGCGCGTCTCCAGTGAAGTCCAAATATCCAGGGGTGTCCAAGAGGTTGATCTTGTGATCCATACACTCGGCAAACGCCGGAGTCAGCTGCATGGATACTCCGTGGGAGATCTCCTCGGCACTGGTCATCGTCAGCGCGTGCCCTTCTTGGATGTTCCCTTTTCGCGACGATGAGCCCGCGGTGAAGCACAGGGCATCTATTAGGGTTGTTTTGCCCACGCCCGCATGTCCTAGAACAGCAACGTTACGAATCCGTTGAGTAGGATATTCCTTCACTACCGTCATTTGATCTCTCAGAAGTTTTAGCCGGAGCAGAAACTCACGGCTTAGGTGAAGCTCGGGGGGTCAGTAGAGCGACCACTCCAAACGAATCTTTTTTCCCTCCCAGTTGATGGATTTCCACCGTTCCAGCTTCTCAGGGTCCCGATAGTGGAAGGTAAGAGTGGGCTCTGGAATGCCCTCAGTACCCACGAACTCGACCCCATGAACTTTCCCTTCGAACTTTTGGGCATCCTCGTCATCTCCCAGGGAAGCCTCCATCCCTGTGTGGACCATGCCCTCCTCAATCACTCCAACTAGGCCGAAGAGGTATCGATCCTTGAGGTTCACTGCCCGATGCACTTCGAAGAGAGCAGCCATTGGGTACGCCTCCTTAGCAGAGTGGGACAGAAGGCGCCAAAGGCGGCGCCGGGACTCCGATCAGCACGCCGAGCAGATTTCCTATCGTCATAGTTCTCTCTGGCACGATTATCGGCAAGGGGTCTTGTTCAATCAATATTGCGCCCTCCGTCAACGAGGAAGCAACCGGCCTCAGCTCCCCTCAGAGGGAGCACGTTATCGGGAGCGGAACGGATGATCAGGTAGGCGATGTCTCCTTCCAGCCCATTCCACCAATGCGCAGTGCCACCCGGAATGACAATGATGTCGCCGGGCATGATCCGCCGACTCACGCCCCCTTCGATTCCCACACCTTCATGCTCGTACTCTCGGGCGTAGGCCTTCTTGGGTCCGATAAGGTGCTGCCGGTCACTAGCGTGGCAGCCCCCTCCAACATGTAGTAGACCTCAGATCTCGCCACCTCGTGAAGGTTCGTCGCCCCAGCGACCGTTAGTGCCCGGAACGCCCCGCACACTTCAATCCGGCGGATTCCGGCGTCTACGGTACGAGTCGGCCAGTCGCCAACCCGATCCCCAGGCAACTCGTCCATGAATGCCTGGATAGAAGCAGCAGTCACGTCGTACGCGGGAAGGGAAAAATGCGCCTTCACACTCGATCCAAGGAAGAGAAAGGAAACGCCCAGCACAGCACCGATAAAGTTCTGTAGCATTTGGCACTCCTCACTTTCCTCGCTAAAGGCAGGAAGCCATCTCATCGGAGATTTGCAGGATATACGTGGGTGTTTGTCGACGCAATCTGCGGGTGCATAGCGCACGGACAACGTCCGCCGTACCTTACTCTTGACGTAGCCTCGGAGCCGCCTCAAGCACTGTACTGAGGATAGGTTCGTAGACAGAATGTACTGGAAATAGCATCAGTTTCTCGCGGCTGTAACTCCTCACCTATTCCTAGCCACTCCTTGACAGCTTAGTGGTGGGGGAATAGCAATGAAGGGCTAACGACCAAGCATTTTTCCTACGACTTCACCCCAAGGCACATCATGCGAGTCACCATCATTCTAGCAGCTCTGTTAGCGCTCGCCGGCACCCCGGGGCTCTCCGCCCAGGATATCGACGTCGCCGAGCCGTACAAAGTAGGAACCTTCGAGATCAATGGCGCGCCGACAGTGGGTCTCGTTTTCCGGGATGCCTTGGTCGTCGATATCAACGAGGCGAACGCCGCACTCGAGATAAACCCTAATTATCCGGCAGTCCCCATGCCGGAGGACATGCTCGATCTGATTGGGCGCTATGATTACGGGCTCAAGTACCGCCTCTACGAGATTACTAACTACCTAGTAGCTAACGGTCGGCTCCAGGGAAGCATGCGAGCTGACTTCGTCCACGATGTAGATGACATTCGGATCCTTGCGCCAATCCTGTATCCCAGCAAGATCATGAACGCTGCAGTCAACTTCTATTCGCACGCATGTGAAGGCTGCACCCCGGAGGAGCTGGCGGATAGGACCAGGCAGCGGCAGGTAGAGCGAGGGGTGCCATACCTGTTCCTTAAGCCAACCCGTGGCGCAGTCATCGGCAATGGAGATAACATCGTGATGCCTTATGGCCGTGACCGGATCGAGTGGGAAGTCGAGATGGCTATCGTATTCGGGCGGACAGGCAAGTACATCTCTGCGGAGCGCGCCTACGACCACGTCTTCGGCTATATGGTCGCCATGGACATATCCGATCGTGGTGGGCGTCCGCCAGGAGGAGGAGGGAGGACTAGCGACTGGTTCGTAGGTAAGGGCCATGACACTTTCGCGCCCCAGGGACCATGGATTGTTCCAAAGGAGTTCTTCGGCGATCCGATGGAGCGCCTGCACCAGACTACGGTCATCGACGGCGTGACCGTTCAGGAGGCCAGGGCGGGAGACATGATCCATAACATCCCGGAGCTGATCGAGTACG
>CAZJIM010000050.1:0-12320 GCA_964546115.1 uncultured Gemmatimonadaceae bacterium
TCATAGCCGGACCATGCTCTATCGAAGGAGACGACATGGCCCTCCAAACGGCCCAAGCCGTTCGGGACGCAGGAGCCAGCGCGTTCCGTGGGGGAGCATTCAAGCCGAGGACTTCGCCGTACTCCTTCCAAGGGATGGAGGCAGAGGCCCTGGGAATTCTGGCCCGAGCGAGGGCTGAAAGCGGGCTTCCGGTGGTTACTGAAGTCATGGACACTCGTCAGGTCGGAGCGGTCGCTGGCTATGCGGACATCCTTCAGGTTGGTGCCCGGAACATGCAGAATTTTGCGCTCCTAACCGAGGTTGGAAGGGTCCACCGTCCGGTCCTTCTCAAGCGGGGGATGGCCGCTACGGTAAAGGACCTACTCCTCGCAGCCGAGTACATCATGAAGCAGGGAAACATGAAGGTGATCCTCTGCGAAAGGGGCATCCGGACGTTCGAGACGTCGACCCGGAACACCTTCGATCTCAGTGCGATCCCGGTACTCAAGAGGGAGACCCACCTACCCGTCATCGCGGACCCCTCACACGCCGGAGGCATTCGGGATTTGGTGGCGCCCCTGTCCTTTGCAGCGGTGGCAGCGGGAGCAGACGGGTTGATGGTGGAGGTGCACCCACAGCCGGACGAGGCGCTCTCGGACGGGGATCAGTCTCTTGACTTTGCCCAGTTCCGAAGCTTTATGGCGGATCTCCGGCCATTCGTGGAGGCAGCGGGCCGAACCTTGGGTGTTCCACAGAAGCCGGACCGGCCTCTTCGGCCTCTGTGGACTCAGTGCGAGCCGATTCCCTAGTAATGGAGACAGGGCCTGCGTGAAGTCCCCTCAAAGAAAAAGGACCGGAACGGTCCATCCCGTCGGGGTCTAGGGGAGCGCTCCTGTTCTGGATCAATCGCCACCCTCCATAAGCTGCTCCCGGGCCTGGTCGATCTGCACCAAGACTGCCCGACGGCTTGTTCCACCCGGAAGATCCCGGGCCTCGACGGATTTCTCCCAGTTGAAAACCTCCTCGATTCGCTCAGGGAAAGCTGGACTGGCCTCGCGGAAGACGTCATCTGGGAGATCTGACAGGGGGAGGCCCCGTCGCTCTGCTTCTCGGACTAGCCGCCCCACGATCTCGTGACCCTGCCGGAATGGTACTCCGGCCAAGACGAGTGTGTCGGCGAGGTCTGTTGCGAGAAGTTCTGGGTTCATTGCACACCTGATCTTGTCTTCCCGGAACACCGTGCTTCGAACTGCACCCGCCAGAGCAGGAAGGGTGAGTGCAAGGGTGTCCATCGTATCAAAAAGAAGGGTCTTCTCCTCCTGCAAATCGCGATTGTACCCCGTGGGAAGACCCTTCAAGAGAGTCAGCAGCCCGGTCAGGTTACCGTGCAGACGCCCGGCCTTCGCACGAGCAAGTTCCGCGACGTCGGGATTCCTTTTCTGTGGCATGAGCGATGAGCCAGTGGCATACCCTTCTCCAATCTGGATAAATGAGAACTCCCTCGAAGAAAAGAGGACTAGGTCCTCGCCAAGCCGGGAGATGTGCATGCCCACGAGCGCACCCGCAAAAGCGAGTTCCACAGACCAATCCCGGTCGCTAACCGCATCTATCGAATTCTCAGAGAGCGCCTGGAACCCCAGCTCCTCTCTAAGAGCCTCTCTGTCCACTGGGAAGGGACAGCCAGCCAGCGCTCCTGACCCAAGCGGAAGCACACTTGTGGCCTCCCGAACCCTTCGGACTCTGTCCCGATCCCTCAGAAACGGCCAGACGTGAGAGAGCGCCCAGTGTGCTGCGCGAACCGGCTGACCCTGCTGGAGATGCGTGTATCCGGGAAGGATGATATCAATTGATATATCCCCTAGTTCTATCAGGGCATAGACCATCTTATCTAAGTTATTCTCTAGATCCCGTGCGGCATTCATCCCCCAAAGCCTGAGGTCGGTCGCAACCTGGTCGTTTCGTGACCGTCCAGTATGCAGCTTCCCCGCTACTTCTCCGACCTCCTCACGCAGCATCCGTTCCACCAGAGAGTGCACGTCTTCATCGGTTGCGCCCTCGGGTATCCCCCCAGCTAGGCGCTCTTGTACGGCGTTCAGGCCCTCCTGAAGTGCCGCATGCTCAGCCTTAGTAAGGACTCCGGCACCCAAGAGACCCCGCGCCCAGGCACGGCTCCCCTGAAGATCCTCCCTCCAAAGGCGACGATCGGCTCCCAGGGATCGATTTAGGAGTTCCATCTCGGGAGACATACCTTCCTTGAACCGTCCTCCCCACAGCCCCCCACCGTCACCGTCCACAGTCAGATTCCCCAAGTCACACCCCTTGCTACAGAGTCCCGCAAGACGAGCCATAATGCATAATAATACAGTCTTTCTGTATCCTATCAATGCCTGAGCCGTATCGACAAACTATGGAAGAGCCTCCTCGAGGATCATAACTGCCCGGTTGATCTCGGCCTTGGTCACAGTAAGAGGAGGCAGGAGGCGGAGCACGTGGGCACCAGATGGGACAATCAGAAGACCTCCTTCGCGTGCGCGTTCGATGACCGGGGCTGCCGGCACCGACAGCTCCACCCCCCAGAAAAGACCCCGTCCCCGCAAATCTGAGACGAGACCAGAAGTCTTTTCGGCCAAGCGCATTAGAAGACCCGCCAGGTAGTCTCCCTTGGAGCGAACCTGCTGAAGGAACGACGGATCTCCCACTACTCCTAGCACTGCCAGTGCAACCGCAGAGATGAGCGGACCTCCACCAAAGGTGGTTCCATGGTCACCCGGTGCCATCACGTCAGCCACCTGCTTCGACAGGATTATCGCCCCCATGGGAAGCCCGCCTCCAAGAGGCTTCGCTATGCAGATAAGGTCAGGTCGTATTCCGCTGGGCTCGTGCGCAAAGAATGTCCCAGCCCTCCCAAGCCCGCACTGCACCTCGTCAAGAATGAGCGCGATGTTCCGTTCGCGTGTCCACTTGCGAATCGTTTGGAGGAACTCGGACGAGAGGGGCCGTACGCCGACTTCCCCCTGGATGGGCTCCACGATGATTGCCGCCGTGTGCTCGGCCGTCAGGGCGTGGTCCACGTCCGAAAGCTTGGCGGGGTTCGCGAAATCGACACCCGGCATCAACGGATCGAATGGCGCCCTCTGCTCCGGCCTATCGGTCACCGCAAGACTTCCGAAGAGCCGCCCGTGGAACGATCCGGTGAGCGCGACGATCCGGTTCTTCTCCACTCCCCCTAGGGACTTTGCCCACTTTCTGGCGAACTTCAGAGCCCCTTCGACCGACTCGCCGCCCGAGTTGCAGAAGAAGACGTGATCCAGTCCCGATCGCTCTGTCAGGAGCTGCGCCAGCTGCGCGGACTGCCGGGTCCGGAACAGGTTCGAGACATGGACAAGGCCGCTTTCCAGGGCTTCCTCAATCGCGCATCGAACGATCGGACTCCCGTGACCAAGCGCGTTTACTCCGATGCCTGAGGTGAAATCAAGATAGCTCTGTCCCCCTTCGTCAATCAGCGCAGTGCCGTCACCTCGTACGAAGACGACCTCCGGTGGCTGGTAAACCCCAAGAAGAGGGTCTTGGGAGTCAGTCACCAATACGCTCAGGTAGAGGCAGGGGAGAGTTCGGACCCGATGATCCGGGTACCGGACCCACCACTCAGGAGCCGCGCATCACCGATTCGCACCTCTACTCCGGCATGAGCTGCCTCGAGTGCCTGGACCACTTTGACGAGCATCCCACCAGCAAGCTCTCCGCTCCTGATAAGCATATCGGCCCTCTCTCGGTTAAGGGTCTCCACAAGCTCACCGTTAGCTAGGACTCCGGGGACGTCCGAGAGTAGGAGGAGGCGGTCAGCCCCCACTCCGAGTGTGATCGGGATCGCGGCTTCATCGGCATTCACGTTAAGGGCGTGGCCGTCCGGGCCCTGGGAAACGGGGGAAATCACGGGAGTGAACCCTCTCCGCAGGAGGGTATGAATCACCTCGGGACTAACCCGGGTCACTCGTCCGACTTCTCCCAGGCGCTCCACATCTACGGGGTCGGCGAGAAGGAGCCCTCCGTCTTCCCCTGAAATCCCAACGGAGGGACGTCCCGCCCTACTTAGGGACTCGACCACACGCTTGTTCACCCAGCCCGAGAGAACCATCACCGTCAGCTGCAGGGTGTCACCCCGGGTCACACGGAGACCGTCGACCCACTCCGCCTCGATTCCAGCTCGGTTGAGCCAACGAGAGATCTCATGTCCACCCCCATGCACGACGACCAGATCACCAGACAACTTTGCCAGCTCCCGAAATGCAGTCTCCTCAGCTCCACTCTCCAGCCAGGCCCCCCCGATCTTGACTACGGTCAGCATCGAATCCCTTTGTCGATATCCCACCCGTACATCAGATTCATGTTCTGAATCGCCTGACCGGCCGCTCCCTTGCCCAAGTTGTCTAGGCTGACGACCACCGTCACGACTGAAGGCGAGACACCTTCCACATCGCACGCCCCCAGAGCCAGCCGGTCCGTTCCAACTACCCGGGACAACCCCGGCAGCCCATCGTTGAGCACTTCGATCGCGCTCGAGCCATTGTACGCCTCACCCCAGACCTCTTTGAACCGCTCAGCCCTCACGCCCTCCTGTACGGGAACGGTGATGGTTTCCAGGATGCCCCGGGACACGGGAAGAAGATGAGGCTGAAAGAGAAGCGAAATGTCGGGGAGGAGCGCCCGCATCTCCTTCAGGTGGCGATGCTGGTTCCCTTCCCCATACGCGCGATAGTCGCCTGACACCTCCGCGAAGAGAAGGTGGATCTTGGGTGTACGTCCCGCCCCGGTTACCCCTGAGGCTGCATTCACGACAGTTAGTCGGCTCTGGTCAACTATTCCGGCATCTGTCAGCGGGGTCAGAGCGCAGAGAACTCCGGTCGGGTAGCACCCCGGGTTCGCTACAAGACGCGCGTCCTTAATTAGCTCCCGGTTCCTCTCGGCGAGACCGTATACCGCTGAAGCCTCCCGACCCGATCCCGGCCGGTGATCCGCCGTAAGGTCGACAATCTTGGGTCCCCCGCTCAACCTAGGGACCCAGCGAGCCGCCTCTCCGTGGGGGAGGCAGAGGAAGAGGACATCCACTTCGTTCGCCTGAATTTCCTCCGGGTCTTCATAGCGAACGCCCGCAACCGGAGAGAGGTCTCCAGCCCTTGACCGGGATGAAGCGAAGGCCAGTTCAACCCCATCGTGAAGGGCAAGAAGCCCCAGAATCTCGAGTCCCGTGTAGCCCGTGGCTCCGATCACCCCTGCCGAGATCCGCGACGAGCCTACAGTACTATCTTGGAGTCTGTTTTCCATAGGCATATCTACAGCGCTGTGCCCGGCCACGTCAACCTTATCTGTATGTTTATGCAGTGGTATCAGCCACTCCCTTTCCCCGCGATCGCGTCTAGCCTCGACTGGATCGTCAGAGCCTGCTTGGCATCACGGAGGATGAGAAGAACCGTATCATCTCCCGCGATGGTGCCCAAGACCTCGGGCCATTCCTCCGAATCGACAGCCAGCCCAACCGCCTGCGCGCCGCCTGTCATCGTTCGCACGACCATCAGGTTGCCAGCGCTCTCCGCGGACACAAATAGCGTTGGAAGGAGAGATTCGAGGGGCGGGGTATGCTCTCCGCCTTCAGGAAGCGAGTAGTGGGCGCCTCCGTCCGACCCCATGACCTTAGCCAGCCTGAGCTCAGTCATATCCCGAGAAAGGGTCGCCTGTGTCACCTCAATCCCACGCTCCTTCAGGAGCGCACGAAGCGCCTCCTGGCTGGTGATTCTGTGGGTCCGGATCAGATCCAGAATCACCTGCTTCCGCTCTCTCTTGGCCACCTTAGACCTCCGCTCAGGTTTAGTTCCGACCATCCTGAAAGGTCAGGAAAGGAGCAACCCACGCTCGAAGTCTCTCCGGCTCAACCCCGAGACTCCGGTCCACTTCCTTTCCCCCTTTCATCAAGATCACGGTCGGCAGGCTCGCCACCTGGTAACGCCGCAATAACTCAGGGGACCGGTCTACATCCAACAGAAAAATGAGAACTCTATTCTGTGCACGGGAAGCAACCTCGTCCAGGTACGGCCGTAGCCATTTACAGGGCGCGCACCAGTCCGCCGTGAACACCACCAGAACTGGCACTCCGGCCTGGATTACGTGGGAGTCGAAGTCCTTTTCTCCCAACGCGCGTGGCCCAGCTGCACAAGCGCCACCCAATCCTGACGATATCTCAGCCCCACCTCCGTTACTGGATCCCCGATCGGTCATCGTGCTCCTCGAATCCATGCCTCGTATCTCAATCCTTGGCCATACGATGAAACTCGAGCTTCCGTTCGCGCTCTTCGGTTCTAGCTCGTACCCACTCGCTCCGAAAGAGGAGAAGCGGTCGAGCGGCTCGGTCTCTTACGAGGGCACAGTCGTATCCACCAGCCACTTTCAGAATCTCCTCTTCTGGCCCGGTGACCCACCTCGCATCACGATACGGCATGGGTTCGAGTGTAGCGGTAACACCGTACTCGTGCTCAAGTCGATGAAGAAGCACCTGAAACTGCAGTGGCCCGACTACCCCTATAATCGGAGCGGGGCCAGTAGCCCCATCGCTGAAAAAGACCTGTACCGCGCCCTCTTCCGATAGCTCTACAAGTCCCTTGTCCAGGTGCTTGCGACGCAGTGGATCAGGGACTTGAACCCGCGCGAAATGCTCAGGGGAGAATGAGGGGATTCCGTCGAACTCCACTCCGACAGCGTCCGTCAGGGTATCGCCAATCCTTAGATTTCCACGGTCAAGCACCCCCACCACATCTCCTGGCCACGCGGTCTCGACCGCTTCCCGTTCCTGTCCGAAAAACTGTTGTGGGCAAGCGAGGCGAATCAACCTTCCAGTCCGGGTGTTGGTAACGCTGACACCAGCCTTGAACCGGCCGGAACACACCCTGATGAAGGCGACTCGGTCACGATGCCTCGGATCCATGTTCGCCTGAATCTTGAAAACGAATCCGCTGAACTCTTCCCTCGCCGGAGACACATCCCCCCGGAGGGTCGCCCTCGGACCCGGAGGAGGAGCGTACCGTAGGAACCACTTGAGGAAGGTCTCCACACCGAAGTTTATCAACGCGCTGCCAAAGAAGACTGGAGAGAGTGTTCCGCGACGGAACCCCTCTTCATCGAACGGAGAGCTGGCGGCGTCAAGAAGTGCGATCTCCTCGGCTAGAGTGTCTCTGGCATCGGCCCCAAGAAGCTCTTTCACCCGGGGATCGTCCATTCCCCTCACCTCCTCGGGAGGCCTGGTCTGTCCATGGTCACCCCCCTTCTCGAAGAGATGAAGCGTGCCAGCCTCCCGGTTATAAACCCCCAGGAAGCTGCTGCCGTCAGTCACGGGCCAGGTCACGGCTGTATACTGAATCCCGAGATCGGCCTCAATGTCATCCATGAGCTGCAGCGGAGACACTCCCAAGCGGTCGCACTTGTTCACGAAGGTGAAGATGGGAATCCGCCTCAAGCGACACACTTCGAACAGCTTTCGAGTCTGTTCCTCCACCCCCTTTCGATTGTCTAGGAGCATTACCGCCGAGTCGGCGGCAATCAGGGTCCGGTACGTGTCCTCGGAGAAGTCCTGGTGGCCGGGGGTATCCAGGAGGTTGATGTTGAAGCCCTGGTACCCGAACTGGAGAACGCTGGACGTGACAGAGATTCCTCGTTCGCGTTCCATCTCCATCCAGTCAGAAGTCGCGTGGCGTGCTGCTCTCCTGGCCTTTACGGACCCCGCAAGGTGGATGGCGCCACCGTAGAGGAGAAGCTTCTCGGTAAGCGTTGTCTTTCCAGCATCCGGGTGGCTGATGATCGCAAAGGTCCGACGACCTTTCACCTCGCGCTCTAAGTCGGACTCTTTCACTGGACCCGCTCCATCTGCAATCTCCGTCTCTCCCGCAGCCGGCCATCAAGTACAGTCCCGACCGCTTCCAGGTGTACGGCGAGGGGTAGTTTAACCAAATTCGGACATCCGTTCATTCCTCACCTCAGGGGTACCCCAGGGCTTTTCTTGTCTCACCAGCTTTCTTACGCTGCGGCTCTTCTTGTTCTATTGAACCTATCGCTCCATGGAACTGTTCTGAGAGCTCAGGAACCGTCGGGTTCGCTTGAGGGAAGTTGGAACAGTCTTGAGGTGCGCGAACTGGTTGCACGTGCTCGCGCTGCCAGAGAGACCCTTGCAGCATCGGGGGATCTCCAGACTTACGAAGCTCGTACTGAGGGCCACGTATACTTCTTTATCGACCCAGAGCAGGGTGAGCGTTACCTGATCAGGATCGACCAGGTGGCAGCGGAGCTCCGGTGGGAAGCCCCAGACCGTCTTCGGCAGCGCATCGTCGGAGAGCGGAGCGAGACCCGACTTCCTGTCAGGAATTTCGACTACTACCCCGACCGGCTTACGCTTGTCCCCCACGGGTTCGAGGACGAAATCCGGATCGGGTCCGGCCTCGATGTCTCCGGAGTCCTCCATCCACTGGCTCAGGCCCTGTCGAAAGGCCCCGAAGCCGAAATCTACGACTTCAGGCTGGGAGAATCTCTGTCCCTCCTCGTCGCAGGAAGGGTCGAGCCTGTCCGTATCCAAGAGATCGTGGTGAGGCCACGTGACCTCAGCCGCCCTGGAATCCTCGGGACGATCCATCTGGATCAAGCTTCGGCCAGCATCGTGCGCATGGCCTTCAGTTTCACTACCGCATCCTACGTCGACCCTCGGAACGACCGCATCTCGGTCGAGCTGGACTACGGACTCTGGGACGGACGTTATTGGCTACCAAACGTCCAGAAAATCGAAGTCAGGCGAGAAATCCCCTCCCTAGATCTGGGAATCGGCACGGTCATCCGGGCCGTTATCCAGGTGCATGACTACATGCTTGACACTCCCTTTTCTGAAAGCCTTTCGGCCATTCCAAGAGTGACTTTCGTCCCTCTGGAGTTGCGGCAGTCCTATTCTTTCTCGAAAGGGCTTTATGAGGATATGGCGGAGGACGGTCTGGGAGAACTAGTGGTGGACGCAGACCCGCGAGAGCTACGATCACGCGCCATGGATCTGCTCGGTACTGTCCCACCCTCCGGGCTGTCCCCTGTCAGATTGCACTTTCCCGGGTTCTCGTCTGCGCTACGCTACGGCCGTGCCGAAGGGCTCCGGATAGGAATCGGGGGATCGGTCCAGCCACAACCCGGACTCCGGGTCAGGGTAAATGCCGGATACGCGGTATCGGACGCCAGAGTCCAGGCAGACCTAACCCTCGAAGACCTGCTCTCGCCGGAATGGACTCTCGGATTGCGGGTCCGAGCCAGGGACCTCGACGACTTGGGCCTCTCCGCTGGAAGTGCTCCACTGATCTCGTCACTTGGGGCAGTAGTGCGGGGCGAGGACTACCTCGACCCATTCTGGGTCACCGGCGGTGGGGTGTTGCTCAAGCACCAGACCGATGAAACCTCTCAAGTTTCGTTTGCGATGAGCATTGAAAGCCACTCTAGCGCCTCACTCGAACTGGACTCCTCTCCCCTCACGGGATCCCAGGTCTTCCGTCCGGTTAGGCAGGTGGCGAGCACGGAATTCGTCAGGTTTGACATGAGGCTAGGCCGATCGATCTCCTGGCCCATTGGTCGTCTGGGCTGGGGAGAGATCGACGCGATGTTCCTGTACGGGCAAGAGGAAGACGGGCTTGGCATTTCCGCCTCGTTGGATGAGCACTGGGGGCTGGACGTCCCTACCAGGGAGCTTCGCCTCAGAGCCAAGGGGTGGACCTGGTTGGGAGATCCGCTTCCGCAGGGACATCGCCTACTGGGCGGTCGTGGGACGGTCCCCGGCTTCGCCTACCGCGAGTTCGTCGGAGAGAGTTCCATTGCGGCATCGCTGACGGGATCAATGGACGTATGGGGACCCCTGGTACGCCTGAGAAGCGGCATCCACGCGGGCTGGTCCGATGGGGGCGACCCCCAGATAGCCGAGCGCTGGAGCGCCAAGGGAACCAACGGAATTCGGACCTCTGTATCGATCGGAGTGGGGTTGGGATGGGATCTCCTCCACCTCGACCTCGCGAGGGGGTTCGGTGGTGGAGAGTGGCAGCTTCTTCTTTCATTGGATCAGCGCTGGTGGGACCACCTCTAGAGGGCTGTTGGGGAAGCCCAGTGGGTCCCGTGCGCAGGGGTCTAGCGAGGTTCAGAGGGAAGAATGACGATTGTGATGCCAAGCAGCGGAGAGGCGTTCTAACGCTATATCAGCCCTCTACCCCCTCGCACTCTTCGGATTAATTAGGAGTAGCTATAGTGCATCCATTCAAAATCGCTGGGCTATTCCTCGGCGCGGTAGCATTTCTCTTCGGTGGTCTCATGATTGTTGGACTTCTTCTGCCGGGAGAGTGGGAAGCCGAGCGCAACATCAAGATCGGCGCTCCCCCTGAAGAAGTGTTTCCGTTCCTAAACAGTGCAGCCAGATGGGAGGAGTGGACTCCAGCGCCGGAGTCAGGCGTCGAACTCTTTGGGCCCGCCGAGGGACCGGGTTCGGGTCGGCGATGGGACGATCCCGGCTACGGTCAGGGAGAGTTCGTAATCGCAGCCAGTGAGTTGCCAAGGGAAATCGTCTACGAGGTGAAAGTAGAGGACGGCTCCATCCTGATCCGCGGCCGGATAGAATTGCTGGGGGCTACCGGCGGAACCCGGATCCGCTGGAGGGAGGAAGGGGATTTCGGGTGGAACCCTCTTCTTGGCTACCTGGCAGGCCGAATGAATGAACTCCAGGGCGCCCAGCTTGACGCGTCGCTGGACTCCCTCAAGGATCTGATCGAGTCACTCGTCAGGTCGCCATCCGGCTGAGTTCGAGCAGGTCCGCGTTGGTCTTCATTTTCCGCATGACGTTCAGAAGGCCGTTCATAGCGTCGACAGGCCCCTGACCCGCGAACTGCCGCCGCAGCGCCCGAGAGATGGCGAGCGCTTCGGGGCTCAGGAGGAGTTCCTCACGGCGGGTGGCGGATCCCACTATATCGATAGCGGGGAAGATCCGCTTGTCGGCGAGTTCTCGGCTAAGGATGAGCTCACTGTTTCCGGTACCCTTGAATTCCTCGAAAATCACCTGATCCATTCGAGAGCCCGTATCGACCAGCGCGGTCGCGACGATCGTCAGAGACCCTCCGCTTTTCGGATCGACCTTCCTCGCACTGCCTAGGAACCGCTTGGGCTTCTCCAGGGCGTTCGCGTCGAGTCCTCCGGTGAGCGTACGGCCACTTCCCTCCTCGACAGTATTGTAGGCTCTGGCGAGTCGAGTAATCGAATCCAGGATCAGAACCACGTCCTCTCCAATCTCCACCCTTCGGCGCGCGCGCTCGAGAGTAACCTCCGCTAGAGCCGTGTGTCGATCCGCCGGAAAGTCAAATGACGAGGCCATTACCTCACCGAACCCACATGACTCCATCTCGGTGATTTCCTCAGGTCGCTCGTCAATTAACAGGATGAAGAGGGTGCACTCCGGGTTGTTACGCACTACTCCTTCGGCAACCCGTTGGAGAACCGTCGTCTTCCCGGCCTTGGAGGGCGCGACGATCATCGCACGCTGGCCCTTCCCTACGGGACAGAATAGATCGACGACCCGGTTGGTGTAGTCCCGTTCTCCTCGGTACCGGATATCGCACTCGAGGAGGAGCTGTTCATCGGGGTGAAGCGCGCTGAGACGATCGAACTTGGGACGGTCACGAGCTTCGTTCGGGGGACGCCCGTTCACGAGTTCGAGATGAGAGAGTGGAGGGGCCTTCCCATTCTTGGGACGCCCTCCGACGCTCCCGTACAGCTCGTCGCCCGTCCTGAGTCTAAACCGGGACACGACTTTGCCGCTAACATAGACGTCGTCTTTGCTCGGGATGTAGCCCGCCGTTCTGCGACGTATAAATCCAGAACCGCCGGGGAGAACTTTTAGAACACCCAACCACTGGTTGTTGGTCACGTTACCACAATCGAGAGGGTGATACGGGAAAAGCCAAAAACAGAGAACTTTGCCCCCACCGGAACCCGCGGGGGGACCGAGGGTTCAGGGAATTACTGCGATTCTACACCCTACATCGGATGTCTCCGCAGGACAAGGGAGGCGAGAAGTTTTCGTTTGGAGAAACCTATGACGCCTGAGTTGCCACCGGGCCCCTCAAGCCCCTCGAAGCAAGCGGTTAGCGGACCGCCACCTGGCACTGAAAGTGACGAGAGTCGGACTGGCTGGCTCGGTCCCCTCTTTCTTGTTCTGGCACCATTTACTTTCTTCGCGGCACTCCTAGCTCTCGATGGGTTCCTACGTTGAAACTACACCAACACTGGCCCGTAGCCGTTCT
>CAZJIM010000051.1:0-11879 GCA_964546115.1 uncultured Gemmatimonadaceae bacterium
AGTGGATGCCACCACGGGTGATTTAATCTGGCAATACCGCCGCGAACCACCTGAAGGTCGTTCCGGTTATTCGGGTACACGCAACATCGCGATCTACGACGACAAACTCTTCTACGCGGTGCCAGGCGATGGTTTTCTCGTTGCGCTCGATGCTCGTACGGGATCAGTGGTCTGGGAAACGCAGGCACATGATCCCGAGAGAGACAGAACTCGCCACTCCTCAGGCCCAATCGTGGTTAGGGGTAAGGTGCTCACGGGCCGGTCGTGCCAACCCGGCGGTATTCTAGGGGGTTGTTTCATCGCAGCTCATGATGCCGACACAGGCGAGGAGTTATGGCGCAGGTTCACAATCGCCCGACCCGGTGAACCCGGCGGTGATAGTTGGGGAGGCCTTCCCCTGGAGGATCGAGGGCATGTGTCACCGTGGATGCCCGGGACATACGATCCGGAGCTGGATCTCGTTTACTGGGGCACCGGGGTTCCCGGTCCCTACACCGCGATATCCCGTGGCTCAGCTGGCAGGGGAGACTACTTGTACTCCAACTCCACACTGGCCTTGGACCCGGACACCGGAGAAATCGTCTGGTATTATCAGCACCTGCCAGGAGACGAACTGGATATGGACCACGTCCATGAGAGAATCCTGGTAGACACGACTTTCGAGCCTTCGGACGAACTCGAGTGGTATAATCCTGGCCCTGCGGGCGAGGCGCGAAAGGTACTGTGGGCTGCGGGAAAAGCAGGCACCCAATTCGTTCTCGATCGCGAGACCGGGGAATTTCTCTGGGCCAGACCGATGCTTCACCAGAACGTCATCATCGACATCGATGAGTCAGGCCGGGTCACAACAGACCCAGAACTTGTTTTCCGAGAGTTCGGTGACGCGCTCATTGCCGGACCCCGCGCTGGGAAGGATTGGTGGTATGGAACCTATAGCCCGCTCACCAACGCCGTATATCAGCCGCTGCTGAACGCCTGGGTTGAGCAAACAGCACTCGAATGGTCTGGAAGGGGCAATGCCGCAATCCGGAGAACAATCCCATCACCCGATCAGTTGGGCATCGCTGGGATGGTCAAGGGGTACAACGTTGCGACCGGCGAGCTCCTTTGGGAATACAAGCAGGCTGCTCCCTGGCTCGGTGGGCTGGTCGCCACTGGCGGTGGTCTGCTCTTCGGCGGTGACGTGAATCGGAGATTCAGAGCACTAGATCAAGAGACTGGAGAAGTGCTGTGGCAATCCATTCTTAACAGCAGGATCACGGGCGGCGCTATCAGTTATGGGGCTGATGGTCGGCAGTACATCGCGGTTGCGGCAGGTGGTGGCAGTTCGGGCTCCTACGAGCGCTTCGACCTTACGCCCGGAATAGACGTGGAAGCGCCACAGGGAAGCAACACTATATTCGTCTTTGCATTGCCCGACTCGGAGTGACACCGGTACCAGTATGTAGAATTGATTCACGGCTCCAGAATCCGGGCGCCTTACTTCCACCAGGATGTGATAGGAGGGGGGTTCCATGCGATCGGCAGAGGATTGGGCTGATTCCCCTGTGGAATAGTCTCGCAAGCGAATCCCGTTCGCGGATAGATAGCGAGGAAGGAGTCTGGAGTGCCCCCCAACTCTGGGCACCGCCCGACGTCCGGATCGGAAGGGTTAGTAGTGGCCCGGCCGGTCATCGGGAATGTCCTGATGTCCGGAGCATGACGACCGAGCTAACTCCGTAAGTAGCGGTCTGAGTTTTGTTCACCATTACCCAGTCGGAGAGAGACCATGAACTGCAAGAGCTGGAAGAACTGGCTAGGAATGCTGATCGCGTTAGCGGTCATGACTGGTGGCACTACGGACACCCTTTGGGCCCAATTCGGTGGTGGGGGGGCCGCGTCGTCCGGTGGGCCCTTTGCCGTTCCGGGAAATGGGGACCACCCCTATTTCGCGGGAGCGGATGACGTCGTCGCAATTCGCGCGGGACGGTTGTTCACTGGCACGAGCGACTCGATGACTTACGCCCTGAATCAGATCATCCTCATCAGAGGACAAGACATCGTCGACATTGGTCCGAACGTGGATATCCCGGGTGGAGCGACGGTGATCGACCTCAGCAACGCAACCGTGCTCCCAGGTATGATCGACACCCACGTTCACATGATGGGCTTTGGCTCGCCCGCCAATCAGTGGATTGGAGGGGTGCAATCAGCGGAGATGACCCTGCACTCTGGCTTCACAACGGTGGTCGACCAAGGGTCACGAGCGGACTTGCCGTGGGCCACAATCGACCTCCGCAACGCGATCATGGACGGGCGGCTACTCGGACCAAGGATGCAGGTGACGGGACCAGTGGTGAACCCACGAGGCGGAATCCCGGCTCAACGGCCGCTGGGGTACAATGATCTAGAGATTCCGGGGGATCGACTGGAGATTCAGGGTCCCGATGCCGCTCGCCACGCCGTGCGCCTGTTGAAGGTCATGGGTGCGGACTGGGTAAAGGTCTACAGCACGTGGGACGTTGTCGCCCCGCGTGGGGATATGTTCGAACACTACCCTGGTGACACTAGATACCTGCCAGATACCGACGCGATGGCCGGCCTCCCCGCGTTGACTGACGAAGAGTTTCAAGCAATCGCCGACGAAGCGCGCCGGCTGGGTCTCGTCTCCACTTGCCACACCTACGGAATCGGCGAGGGCGCGTGGGGCTGCGTTGAGGCCCCCTTCGACGTACCCATGCACATGATGGATGCCGATCACGATCCCGCGTTGATTCAAGAGATGGCCAACCGCGGGACCTCGGTTCAACTCTCCTGGAATGATGCGTGGACCGGTCGACGCAATGTCAGCACCAGGGCTGTATTCCGGGCACTGCGTGCCCGTGGTGTGGCTCTTCCTCTGGGTAGCGCGACACAGGGTGGCACCTGGGCCGACCGAGAGACCAACCGTCGACCAGATGGCACCAGTGGAGTGATGGGTGAAGGGGCGAACGTCTTTCCGATCTTTGTCGAGGAGGGTATGACGCCAGCTGAAGCAATCAATACAGCTTTCATGGTGGCCGCAAACGACCTCAACTACAACTGGGCGGGCAGACTCGGAAGCATCGAGATGGGTAAGCTAGCAGACATCATCGCCGTACCTGGTGATCCGCTGGACGACGTCTCCGAAATGATGAATGTCCAGTTCGTGATGCGGGGTGGAGTGGTGATACGTAATGATTTGACTACGGATCTACCGGGAATCTTGGCGGAGCGGAGAAGGGTGCAGAACGGGGCGGCTCAAGTGAGCGACCGATAGCGAGTCTCGTTGGTGATGAAGGATGGCGTGGTCGTGCGTGACGACCTGACTGGCGACTCGAGCATCACCGTGTCCCAGTTGACCGGAATTACACGCTAGACATAGGGTCGGCAACACACTCGCCCGGTCTGGACCTACCCTCTTTCCGGGTCGGGCGAGTGGCTCACCCCTGCTCCTATAGTGATGGTAAATACATGATGTACAATGATATAGCATATACAATACACGGAACTTCTGTGATTGCATACGACGAGGTCCTCGGAAAATAGGTGGCTCCGATCCATCGATCCAAGATAGAGCTGCGCCAACCCGTCCCATCCGAGGTTGAGGCCGGCATCGACCTCACGCTACAGGTCCGAGTGTCGTGTCCCTCGGGCTGTGATCTCCGGGGCAATTCAGTCCAAATCGTATCGCCAGATGGACTCCTGATGATGAGCGAGCTGGTGACGTACGACGATGAGACGAACGAAACCGAAGCCTTCAGTGTGACGGTTCCTCCTCAGGTTGCTGAGCATTCTTGGACTGTCTTGGTCCCCGAACACGAGACTGAGGAAGTCGTGCATGAGGAGTGCTCTCTCATCATTCCTTTCACGACCCGACCGCATTCAACGAGCATGGCGGTCTGGGACGTTGCCTCGCCCGTGGTGATTGGCAGTGCCTTTCATGTGAAAGTGGGGGTCAAGTGTTCACCCGGCTGTCCTCTGACAGGGGAACTTGTTGAGGTCCGAGATGAAAGGGGGAAGAAAATCGGCGGGGGAAGGCTCGGCCAAACCCCGTGGCCCGAGACCACTGCGCTTTACTGCACGGAAGTGGATCTTATCGCTCCTTCCGGCGAAGGAATGAATTCTTGGTCCGCGGACTGTAGCATCGAAGGATTGGGATTGCCGCACGTGAGCGCGTCTGCCGGATTCAGCTTCCGAGTCGTAGGACCACCGGAGCATAGGGTAACGGTGAAAGTCATCGCGAAGGATGAGGAAGCTCCACTTGAGAACGCTGATGTTCGACTAGGATTTTACCGTGCCTCAACTAATGAAAGTGGAGTGGCGACCCTCGACCTACCCAACGGCACGTACGATCTCAACGTCGTGAAGCCAGGTTTCGAGACGCTGCCCCAGACGATCGCCGTGGCGCAGGATGTTACGGTCCAAGTTGAGGCTACGGTTGCACCTGACCCCGCATCGGATGACGACCACCTTTGGATGTGAAGACTCATCCCCACGCTTGGGAGAGCGTTAATCACACCTGCTACAGTTGTACTCGGTGCCAATCTCGTTCCCGGAGGCGTCCTTTAATGGCTTGCTGGAGCAGACGAACCCCTCATAGATCCATCCAGCAAGAGTGGACGAAAGTGTAGAGGTATAATCATCGTCAAAAGGAATGCGGACCGTTCGGGTCTGTTCCCAGCACTCCG
Organism: uncultured Gemmatimonadaceae bacterium; assembly: GCA_964546115.1. Lineage (GTDB taxonomy): Bacteria > Gemmatimonadota > Gemmatimonadetes > Longimicrobiales > Gaopeijiaceae > JAAXGI01. The sequence continues at coordinate 4,689 of CAZJIM010000051.1, forward strand.
TTGGGCTCGAACAGGCAACTAAAACCACCGCGCAAACCACGGGGAACGTTATCCTCATGTGACCCTCACCCTTAGGGCGTTAAGACCTCCACGAACTGTTACATAGGTAAAGAAACGTTCCCCACACCCTGTTCGTCTCCGCACTGCCCAATCCTTAGCGAACCCCAATTGAATTCCCAATCTAGCGGTAAGCCTTACTGAACCCGTTCCGACTATTCGTTACGGTCAGGGAACCGTCGACGTAACCTGACACCTTGATCCAATAGGCTTCACCGTTATGGGCTGGTGGAGGAGGGACTCCCGGTCCTCGTCTAGGATTGGGTAGAGGCGCAAGAGGCATGACAGACTCCATCTCGTCGATCGGATTCGCGATGAACAGACCGGGTACCGTGTACTCCTGTCCACTCAGTTGAGAGAAATGTAGCTGCCAGAGGTCTTCCAATCCGGGAGCGGAGTGCAGCACTCGCATCGCCTCGGGTTGTCCGCCCTTGCGCGTACCGTTGTTCATGATGGCCACCCGTGGTTGGATGGCGTGAACGAGGACTTCTGCATTGGAGATGGGTTGTCCATGATGGGAGACCACGAACAGATCGACCGTTCCGATCGGATTGTTCGGACACATGAGTTGGAACTCGGTGTTGACCGTAAGGTCGCCCAAGTGAAGGACACGGAACTCGCCGAACCGAGCGAGAATGCCCACTGACTGTGCGTTCTCGCCGTTGTCCTCCTCCTGCGGAACGAAATCGACGCAGAAACGGTTGGGTCCGCCGCCACCAGGCAGGGTCCGCTCAATAACCCGCTTCGCGGATGCAAGTACTGTGATGTCGACACCTGCAATGTCGAGCCGATCTCCCGGTGTGACGACGGTATGCTCCGCACGCTGGTAGAGCGCCGGATATGTCGTGTCAAGGAATTCAAGCGCGGGAGCACTCGACTCGACGGTGGGGCCGTGGTCGATAAAGTGGCGCACAGCAACTTGATTTGTCAGTTCCTGCATCGCCCCATAGTGATCGCCATGCCAGTGGGTTGTGACTAGGTGGTCGATCTCAGTGACGCCTGCGTCACGCATCGCCTCTACGATCCGTCCGGCATCTCGCTCAGCATTCGCTCCCCCGTTTCCAGTATCGATCAGCAGGGACTCCCCAGCGGGAGACACGAAGAGGGTTGCGCCGCCACCCTCTGCGTCAATTAGGTAGATGTCCAGAGTCTCCTGAGCTCGCGCCGTAGTTAGGGGAACGGCTAGAAGCACCACCATAGCAAACGTCCGCATCAATGCCTCCTTCCTAGAGTCCGTCGGTGATCCTCCCGGGAGCCATCGTAGTAGCGCCACACTATAATGGCCACCATCATCTAACAAGAAATATCCGCACCTGGAGGCCGCGCTGTTGCTCGTCTCAACGAACCTGGCCTACCGTGTAAGTCAGGTACCTGTTACGAGAACCGACATTGAGCGAGGGCTGCCATGCCATGAGCCTGACACATCTCCAAGACAGCGTCACCGCTACCGGTCGATGGCTGCCAGCTGCTGTATTACTTACAGCCGTGGCCTTCGTGCTCCTTTCTCCAACGACAGTCACCGCTCAGGTGCGGCCGGAAGTCACCCCCGATTTGCTGGAGTACGTGCTTCCAGCAGCGGACCGCTTCGGACCCAAGCGGGGAGAGCCGCCCGTCTTCGAGGGATTTCGAATCGACAACTCGAACGGTAACGAAACTCTGGTTGGCTATGCCTTTCTGACCTCCGACGTTCCGCCAGAGGAGCGCGGATACAACGGGCCTATCGATGTTCTGGTGGGAATGGATTTGGAGGGGACGCTGACCGGCGTCGAGGTAATCAGCTACCTGGAATCGCTCCGGGAGAGTCGCGGCGACTTCCTCCGCCGTCCCAGCTTCCAGCTCCAGTTCGGTGGGAAGCACATCACCGATGTGTTTCGGTTGAGGCAGGACGTCGACGGCATTACCGGTGCAACGATTACCGTCGCTGCAATGGCCACCGGGATCCGAAACGCGTCTCGACGGGTCGCGCGGGCCCACCTGGGGGGCCCGGGCCCGGACGAATCTCCCAGATACATCGGTACGATCGACCTGGACGAGCTGGACGCACTGTCGTGGGAGGAACTCTTCATCGATGGGCTTGCCAGGCAACTCCTAGTCCCAGAGGGAGACTCGATCCGGCTCTCGCTCTCGCTGGTCTATCTCCGAGAACCTGCGATCGGCGAGATGTTGCTTGGTTCGAGCCGCTTTCAGGAAGGGATCGAAGGGTTGGGGACCCGGTCTGAAGAAGATCACCTAATGATGTTCGGGCTCAGCGGGCCCGACTCCTTCGTCTTTCAAGCAAGCACATTGTTGTTCGCACAGGGCTCCGACACGATCTCCGTATCTGCGGAAGACTTTTCCCTCGTCGGTCTACTCACAGAGGGAAAAGTCCAGCGTCAGGTCCGCCGCGCAGGACTGCTGTCAGTCGACCGGGACCTCGACCCGAGCAGACCTTTCGAGATCGTTCTCGACCTCAGTCCCGAGGGAGGTGTCTTCGTGACTGAGTATGCAGTAACGGGGCAGGAGACCGTCCTGGCCGCCAATCCGAACTTCGGTGGGTCGGACGCTGAGCCCAGCGATCCCGTGCAACCCCCCCTGGCAGTAGAGAACGCTGGAAGCGCTGTAGTGGAGAGCATAATCGAAGCCGAGCCGGCCGAGACACTCATCGGATTGGCCGGCCAGACGGAAGCGGCAGTTCCGCCTTCTTCGGGACCCGCAGATGACCTCTCCACCTTCCTCTTCTCCGGTGGCGAGGAGGATGAAACGGTGCTCGAGACGATTCTTGGCAGAACCTCTGTGGCACGTGTCGGTGGGCTGCTCGCGCTTCTGGGACTCGTAACCTGGGCCTTCCTCGGCAAGGGAATCCGACTTCGCTGGGTCACCCTAGCTACCACGTTTCTTCTCTTGGGCTTCGTCGATGGGGGGTTTCTGTCGGTTTCGCATATCATAGCGGGGATTTCGGTCGGGCCAGGGGTGTATCTCGCTGATATTCCACTCCTTCTCCTCGTCATGTTCACGCTCATTACAACGCTCCTCTGGGGAAGGGTCTTCTGCGGGTTTCTGTGTCCCTTCGGAGCCCTTCAGGACTTCCTCGAATGGATCGTGCCCGAAAAGCTTCGTCGTGAACTTCCACGCTCCGTGCACGAGCGCGCCCTGCTCGTGAAGTACCCGATCCTCATACTCGTTCTGGCTCCCGCACTAGCGGGGGGGGGGGTCAGCCTCTTTCATTACTTCGAACCGTTTGGAACGGTTTTCTACTGGAGCGCCTCACCACTCCTCTGGACAATCGCTATCGTTTTTCTAGGTGTGTCGGCGATAGTGCCTCGCTTCTACTGCCGCTATGTCTGTCCTCTAGGTGCAGCGCTGGCGATCAGCTCCCTCCTCTCTCCTTTCCGAATCCGGCGAGTCGAGCAGTGCAATTGGTGCAGGGTGTGCGAGCAAAAGTGTCCCACTGGTGCCATCCATGGGCCGAATATCGACTTCAAGGAATGTGTCCGTTGCAATATCTGTGAGATCCAGCTCATCGAGCGGGCCGGAGCCTGTGGCCATGAGGTAGAGGAAATCCGGCAGAAACTAGTGAAATTGCCGATGGCCGGGGCGGAAGGATCCTACTAGCTGAACGGGAAGTCGAAATGGCCTTGGCGCCCTGCAAATCGTAGCGTTCTGTAGGCTGAACAGCACTCTAATAAACCAACGCCGTGGCAAGAAGATTTGCTTGACAGGAGGGGGTCAAAGGGTAAGTTTAATCGCATTAGTGGGAACGAATCATCCGCCCATTGGAGAGCATCATGAGAGACATGAATTCGCATTCCCGGCGTCCACGCGGTTCCTGGGCATTGGTACCGGGACTGGTCGCTGTAGCCCTTATAGCTTTCCAAGGAGAAGCGTTCTCTCAGCAGGGTGCTGATGATGCGGTGACCTTTACCAGGGACATCGCTCCATTACTTCAAGAGAACTGCCAGGCGTGCCATCAGCCCGGACAGATCGCACCCATGTCACTCATGACATATGAGGAGGTACGTCCCTGGGCGCCGATGATCCGCGAAAAGGTCGTCACCCAGGAGATGCCGCCGTATCACTACGACACGAATATTGGCATTCAGGAGCTCATAGGAGACAAGCGGCTTTCCGAGAGGGAAATCGCCACGATCGCGGCCTGGGTAGATAGCGGTGCTCCCCATGGCGATCCGGCGGACATGCCGCCGCCTGTCGAATGGCCCGACCCGAGCGAGTGGCTATTCGCAGATCAGTTCGGCCAGCCAGACCTCGTAGTTCCATCAAAACCCATTAACATTCCGGCCGCGGGCCAGGACTTGTGGTGGGAGCCTCTCGTGGAGATCCCAATCGCCGAGGACCGCTATATCAAAGCCATCGAGGTCAAGCCTTCGGTTCCGGGTCGTAGGGTCGTACATCACGCGAACACATCCCTGTACTTACAGACCGAAGATGGCAGTCTGGAAAGCTTCGGGCGCTCCCGCTTCACGGAATATGCTTCTGGAAAATTGGGAGAAATCATCCCTGAGGGCGCCGGTCGGATACTGCCCGCGAACTCCTTCGTTCGCTGGAGCATACACATTTTCCCGAATGGCGAGTATATCGAAAACGAGGTGACCGAACTCGGATTCTGGCTCCATCCGAAGGGCTATGAGCCGGAGTACATGCAGGACCTGGCCAGCTACCGTATGGTGGGCGATCTCGATATTCCCCCCAATGGCACTCAGATGGTACAGGGCTTCCACTCGTGGGATCACCCGGTTCGTCTCGACAGCTTCCAGCCTCACGGGCATCTTCGGCTGACAGCGGCTTCCCTCGAGGTCTTCTATCCTGAGACGGGTGAGCGGGAAACCATGAGCTTGATCAGCAACTGGAATGCCGAGTGGCAGTTGAGCCACATTTACGAACAAGATGTTGCGCCATTGATTCCTGCGGGAGCAGTGATGGTTCTCACTCAATGGTACGACAACACGGTAGACAACCCGCACAATCCGGATCCAGACGTGTGGGTCTACCGGGGAAGCCGCACCGGTGATGAGATGTCTCACGCCTGGATCGCCGTAACCCACCTGGACCAGGAAGGCTACGAACGGATCAAGGCGGAGAGAGAAGAAGCAGCGGCTGTGGTAGCCGGCGACGGCGGCTAGAAAGAGACACCGCGGCTGCGGGACTCCGGGGGAGTACGCGCCTAGTTTGATTGCGTCATGAACCGATGGGGGACCTGGGAAACCTCGAACTTGAGAGGGTTCTAAGGCCCCCATTGGTGTATACCCCGGTTCTTTCCGCGGCTCTGTTTACTCCAGTATTGGCCGTGAGTGTGCTCACCCCGGGGATCATTCCGTGGGCATCTTTCCGCTAGAATAGCTGGGCTGACTGACACCATGAGGGGGGAGTCGACAATGAAGACCTGGGTGGCCATTGGAGGCGTCACGATAGCGCTTGTCGTTGGGACGTCTTTGGAGGCGCAAAGGAGGTTTCCGGGGGCAGCGGAGGCTTCCAGCGGCCGTGCCATAACTCCTGCTTTCGAGGGGTGGTATGAGAACCTCGATGGTACCTACACCCTCTCTTTCGGTTATTTCAACCGAGATAACGAAGAAGTCTTCGACATCCCTATCGGACCGGACAACTTCATCGAGCCGTCCGGCTTTGACGGCCGACAACCCACGATCCTCTCAACTCGCCGGCACACAGGTGTGTTTACCGTGACCATCCCAGGGGATTTTGCGAACGAGGGCGGCCGGGTCGTTTGGACGTTGCGTAACCGAGATGAGACCTATTCGGTACCGGGAAGGATTGGGGCGGCGGCGTATCAGCTTCACTATCTCCCCATGGCTATGGGCTCCCTGCCACCGCTACTCCAGCTGACCCCGGATGGCCCGGAGCTATGGGGCATCATGACACACGTCGGAGACCCTCGCGAGCCCTCGACATGGGGAGCAGAAGATCCGATCGGGAGTCTCAGCAATCCCCTTCCGCTAATGGCATCGGTAGGGACACCGCTGACACTGACGGCTTGGGCGGCGGACAGACTCACCCCAGGCGGGGAGCGAGATCCCGTTGATACAAGCCTGACGTGGTTTGTGCATCAAGGGCCAGGGCTTAACATGGTGGACTTCCTTGGGGACGAACCCGATCCGAATGATGGTAGTTTCGGTCGCGCCCCCCCGGGGCCCAATGCTGTCCAGATTCCTCGCGATTCGGATGGTTCTGGGACCGTGACAGCGGTTTTCAGCGTACCAGGAGAATACCTGCTGCGCGTCCGAGCGGACAACTTCAATCCCGTCGACAGTTCTTCCGGTGACCAATGCTGCTGGACAAACGGATACGTCCAGGTGACCATTTCACCCTAGACGGGAAAAAGTTGATTGACGAGCGCCAAGTGTCCCATCCCTCCTCCTTAGGTGGCGCACGCTGCCTTTGGAAGTTGCCAAATACAGCACGAGAGCACACTTTGATCCTATTCACGGCTGGCGCCGGTGACAGCCCGGTCGGTGGTGTGTACAAGAGTAAAAGCACCCCCCTCAGAGCACTACAGCCCGTTCAACCTAGAGTCTTAACTACCGCGCTCCCGCAGGCTCCCCTGAAAACCTGAAGAGAGGATGGAAGCATGAGCAAGAAAACACCGAAAACTCAGAGTAGAAGAGAGTTCCTCAAGAAGAGCGCGGCGATGGGTACGGGGGCAGCCGTAGGTGTTGGCGTGAGTGCCCTGGAAGGAAGTGCGGGGGAGATAAGAGCCCAAGACATACAGTGGGACCGGGAAGCGGACGTGGTTGTGGTCGGAGCCGGAGCGGGTGGGATGGCGGCCGCAATCGCTGCTCGCGATCAGGGTGTGTCCGTCTTGATCGTGGAACAGAACTACGATATTGGCGGACGAGCGATCCTGAGTGGCGGCGCGTGTTACCTCGGAGGCGGGAATTCTTATCAGAAGGAGTATGGCATCGATGACTCGCCCGAGAAGGTCTTCTACGATTGGACGCTCATGGACCAACCGAGAAACAGGTACAATGATCGGGAAATCGTTTGGAAATACGTAGAAAGTTCGATCGCCACCTTTGACTTCTTGTCGGAGAATGGGGTGAAATGGATGCCACCGGGCAGGCCAAGCCGAAACGACTCGGTCTTCAGGAGACCTGCTCCCGAGCAATGGCCAATTGCTGTTGCTGC
>CAZJIM010000052.1:0-11738 GCA_964546115.1 uncultured Gemmatimonadaceae bacterium
GCGGCTTCGTTCGCTCGAATTTTGCCTTGGCCATCGCTTTGCTCGCCTCGTTATGGATCTTCTGATGGAAAGGGAGGCCGGGGATCACCCGCGGACGCTCACCCCCTGGGCTTGCCTCCATTCGTACTCATGATCCCCTTTGCCACACTCTTCGGGACCTCGTCATAGCGACCGAACTGCATCGTGTATACCGCACGCCCCTGACTTATTGAACGGAGCACCGTCGAATAGCCGAACATCTCTCCAAGAGGGACGAAGGCCGAGATCACGCTGGCGCCTACACGCTCATCCATCCCCTCAATCTTTCCCCGCCTGGATGAGAGGTCCCCTATGATATCGCCCATGTAATTGGTAGGGGTTACTACTTCGACTTCCATGATCGGCTCTAGCAGGACCGGTCTGGCCTTGCGAACAGCCTCCTTCAAAGCCATGGAGCCCGCGATCTTGAACGCGATTTCGGAAGAGTCGACATCGTGGTAAGACCCATCGACGAGTTCCACGGCAAGGTCAATGATCGGATAACCGGCCAGCGCTCCGGTGTCGAGAGCGTCCCGTACCCCTGCCTCAACCGACGAAATAAATTCCCGAGGAATCTTGCCACCCACAATCCTGTTTTCGAAGACGAATCCCGAACCGGCCTCTCCCGGAGTCAGGTTGATGACAACGTGCCCATATTGACCCCGACCACCCGTCTGACGTACGAACCTGCCCTCAACCTTTTCAACCGGTTGTCTAACGGTTTCGCGATATGCCACCTGCGGGCGACCGACGTTAGCCTCAATCTTGAACTCTCGCTTTAGTCGATCGACGATGATCTCCAAGTGAAGCTCGCCCATCCCAGAGATGATCGTCTGATTTGTCTCTGGGTCGGTGTGGACCCTGAAGGTCGGATCCTCCTCGGACAACTTCGTGAGACCTCCGCCAAGCTTGTCCTGATCGGCTTTCGTCTTCGGTTCGATCGCTACGGAGATCACCGGTTCCGGGAAGTCCATACTTTCCAGAACGATAGGGTACTCAGTGTCGCACAATGTGTCTCCCGTACGTACGTCCTTCAGCCCGATAGCGGAAGCAATATCACCAGCGAACACCTCCTCGCGCTCCTCCCGCTTATTCGCATGCATTTGAAGGAGCCGGCCAACACGCTCTCGTTTTCCTCGGGTGGCGTTTAGGAGGTGACTTCCCGCCGGAATGGATCCCGAATAAACCCGAAAGAAGGTCAGTTTTCCGACATACGGATCAGTCATGATCTTGAACGCAAGCGCCGAGAACGGGTCAGCGTCATCAGCCCTGCGCTCCATTTCCCTCTCTCCATCGCCCGGAGATTTTCCTTTGATTGGAGGGATATCCACCGGCGAGGGCAGATAATCGATCACGCCATCCAACAGTAGCTGGACCCCCTTGTTCTTGAACGCCGAGCCACAGAACACGGGGAACATTCCCCCCGCAATCGTGGCCTTCCTGACGGAGGACCGAATCTCACCCTCCGACAGTTCTTCGCCTCCAACGTATTTCTCAAGCACCCCGTCGTCGTACTCCGCCGCTGCCTCGACCAGCGTTTCCCTCAGAGCAACACACTTCTCCTGGAGTTCCGCAGGGATCTCCTCCTCGTGAAACCTTGAGCCCAACTCATCGTCATAGATCCAGGCGCTCTGCTCCACCAAGTCAACGATACCGCGGAAGGTCTCTCCATCTCCGATCGGGTACTGGACCGGGTGTGCGTTGGCTCCCAGACGCTCCCGCATCATTTCGATGACATTGTCATAATCCGATCCGATGCGATCCATTTTGTTAACGAAAGCGATACGGGGAATCCCGTACCGGTCCGCTTGGCGCCATACGGTCTCGGACTGTGGCTCGACTCCGGCCACCGCGCAGAACACTGCAACGGCACCGTCTAGCACACGGAGGGACCGCTCAACCTCAACAGTAAAATCGACGTGCCCAGGCGTATCGATGATGTTTATTCGGTGTTCGGTATCAAAGCGTTCCCAAAACGCAGTCGTCGCTGCCGAAGTGATGGTGATACCCCTCTCCTGCTCCTGCTCCCTCCAGTCCATGGTCGCCGCGCCATCATGGACTTCACCCATGCGGTGCAGGCGCCCCGTGTAGAAGAGGATTCTCTCCGTCGTGGTCGTCTTGCCGGCATCGATGTGCGCCATGACTCCGATGTTTCGGAACCTTGGAAGTGCGTGCTGTCTGGGCATCGATCTATTTTCCGTCCTGTTTATCCCGGCCATAACCACAGGTTAAGTACATGTTATCCATGATATTTCCGTCCTCGCTTACCCCTCATACACAAACGCGCAGAAACGATGAAGCGGAACGCGCGGAGTCTCCTGCCGTGACCTCCCACTCCGGCCACTAGCCCTTCCGCGCTACCTTCGCGAGATAAACCCCCTGTGGGTGTTCTCCGCTTCGACGCCCTGCGCGCCCTGTCGGTAATGCGGTTGGACTACCAGCGATAGTGGGCGAAAGCCTTGTTCGCCTCAGCCATACGGTGCGTGTCTTCCTTTTTCTTGATAGTGGACCCTTCATTTCGAGAAGCGGCCAGCAACTCGGTTGCGAGACGCTCAGCCATGCTTTTCTCTCCCCGATTGCGCGCAAACCCGATCAGCCACCTGATCGCGAGCGCATTTCGACGATCGGGGCGAACCTCAATCGGAACCTGATAGGTAGCCCCTCCCACGCGCCGGCTCTTCACCTCTAGTGCCGGCTTTACGTTCTGGATCGCCTGATTGAAGACCTGGAGGCCGGGCTGAGTGGACCGCTCCTCTATGATGTCCATTGCCTCATAGAAGATGGATTCGGCGATTGATTTCTTACCATCCATCATCAAGGCATTCATGAACTTGGCAGCAACCACGGAGTCGTATTTCGGATCCCCGAGTATCTCTTGCCTGTTGTCAGCTCTAGATCTAGGGGTCATCTGCAGTCACTGTCCTCAGTCCAGAAGCGGAGTTAGCCCTTGGGCCTTTTTGCACCATATTTCGAGCGCCCCTGTCGGCGATCGGTCACCCCCGACGCATCTAGCGTGCCTCGGATCGTGTGATACCTCACCCCGGGAAGATCCTTCACCCGACCTCCCCTGATGAGCACGATCGAGTGCTCTTGGAGATTGTGGCCTTCCCCAGGGATATAGGATGTGACCTCGTACCCGTTGGTGAGCCGCACTCGGGCAACCTTGCGGAGGGCCGAGTTCGGCTTCTTTGGGGTCGTCGTGTACACGCGCGTGCAAACACCCCGCTTCTGCGGATTTCCCTGGAGAGCCGGAGACTTGTTTTTCTTCTCCACTCTCTTCCGGCCCTTGCGGACGAGTTGGCTGATCGTCGGCATGAATGCTCACATCCTAATGGCCAAAAACCGCGCTCACGCGTAACAGCCGCAGCGCGGATCTTGGACGTCTTGTCCGAAGCCCTGACTTGCCCAAAATGGGAGTCTCAGAACCCTTCCAATATAGACTGAAAAACCTATTGGACCGCTCTGAATGTGTCAACGGGGGCTCGGGACCTCTAACCAGCCGAAAGACAGGAGAATTTGACGTCCCATGAGAGGAGTTGGGCTCGTCCACAGTTCCGGGCTGCTATGCCTCATTCCATCTCCCTTCTGAGGACAAGCGACAACAGTGGGGAAAGCTTGACAAAGACGACATGCTCTCTATGATGTGGAGCAGTAGAGGAAGCGATCGGTTGGGGAAAGTCGATGCGGGACCGCTCTATGACTCAGAAGCCTTTTCGCGCACCCAGGTCAAATCTCGCGCTTCTCGGAATCGTACTCCTTGGAGGTGTAGCTCAGGGAAAGGGTTCGCTGGTGCGCCGGATGGGACCACCCTAGTTCGACCAAGCAGGACGGCAGAAGCGAGCGGGCCCTCTCCACACTGAGAAGCCCGTTTTTTTTTCCCGATAGACCCCTGAACACGCCGGAGAGGTATCCGGATCCAAATAAGGAGCGTGCGAAGAGCCATGGACAATCGAGTCATCATCTTCGACACAACCCTGAGAGACGGTGAACAGTCGCCAGGGGCGAGTATGACCCCTGCTGAAAAGCTCCGGCTCGCACACGCCCTTGATGACCTCGGCGTTGATGTCATGGAGGCAGGCTTCCCAATCAGCTCACCGGACGACTTCCGAGCGGTACGAACAATAGCCCGCGAGGTCCGAAGGCCAGTGATCGCAGCTCTGTCCCGAACCCGCTCCGGCGACATTGATCGGGCCGCCGAAGCGATCGAGGACGCCGAACACCCACGGATCCACACCTTCATTGCAACTTCGAAGGTGCACCTAGAACACAAACTTAAGATCACTGAAGAGGAGTGTCTGGAACAGACAGCTCAGGCAGTGGAACGAGCGAGGCGCTACACCGATGACGTGGAGTTCAGCGCCGAGGATGCAACGCGTACCGAACTCTCGTTCCTGTGTAAGGTGGCCGAGGTCGCAGTGAATGCTGGGGCGACGACTATCAACATCCCCGACACGGTCGGATACACTCACCCCCGGGAAGTGGCAGAGATCTTCAGCACGCTACGGAGGAGGGTCCCGGGGCTAGAAGAGGTGGTCCTTTCCGCCCACTGCCACAATGATCTCGGTCTTGCGACCGCGAACTCACTGGCAGCCGTCGAAGCAGGAGCACGGCAGGTGGAGTGTACCGTGAATGGCATCGGTGAACGAGCTGGAAACGCGGCCCTCGAAGAGGTCGTCATGACGATTAGCGTGCGAAAAGACCTGTTCGATCTCACAACTGGTATTAACACCCGCCGAATTCATCCTACGAGCCGGATCCTCACACAGATCACAGGGATCCATCCGCAACCGAACAAGGCAATCGTAGGCCACAACGCCTTCGCCCATGAGGCAGGGATTCATCAGGATGGGATGTTAAAGGAGCGATCTACCTACGAAATCATGGATCCAACAATGGTCGGCGTTCCCGGAAGTCAATTGATCCTAGGGAAACACTCTGGCCGACATGCTCTGAAAGCCCGGTTCCAGGACTTAGGGTTCGATCTAGATGACGAGGCAATGGAGCGGGCTTACAAGCTCTTCAAGCTTCTCGCCGATCAGAAGAAAGACATCTTGGACGAAGACCTTCTGTCTATTGTTCACCACGGGGCCATGACGGATATCCCCATAACGTTCGCTTTGGAAAGGATGACAGGTAAGTTCGGGGGCGAGTGGTCCCACGCCACAATGACTTTGAAGAAGAAGGACGAGGGAGAGATCGAAGCGGAAGGAAAGGGAGATGGACCAATCGCCGCGGCGTTCACAGCAGTCAACGAGGCAGTGGGATGGGAGGTGAAGCTGGAGCACTTTGCCATCCGAGCTGCAACACCCGGAAGAGATGCAGTGGGGGAGGTCACCCTGAGAGCCCGAGTCCTGGGGAAAACCTTCACTGGCCGCGGCGCTTCCACTGATGTTGTAGACGCAGCCGTGAGGGCCTACCTCCACGCGCTAAACAAGGCCGCTCACGCGCAACAGCTGGAAGAAGACGCGGCTCACAAAGCCACCGAGCTTCGGGGAGTCTGAGGTGGAGGGGGTTCTTCGCATAGCCGTTCTCCCTGGAGACGGAATCGGTCCTGAAGTCGCCGCTGCAGGACTCCAGGTACTCAGAGCAGCAGCGAAGCGGTATCGAATTCGGATAGAGACTGAGCGCTATCCCATTGGCTGGGCTGGAGTCCAGCACTCGGGACGACCTCTACCGGAGCAAACCAAGAAGGCAGTTCTTCAGGCAGATGCGGTCTTCCTTGGCGCGGTGGGTGATCCCGAAGCGGACGAGCTTCCCCACGACCTGCGACCTGAGGCGGGACTACTGGAGCTCCGTAAGGTACTCGACTGCTACGCGAATCTCAGGCCTGCGCGGGCGCTTGAGTCACTCATCAAGTCGTCGCCCCTGCGGTCTGAGCGGATAAGAGGAACTGACTTCTTGATCGTGCGTGAGTTATCCAGTGGTCTCTACTATGGGGAGCCGCGATCGATTGATCGTGGCACGGGCGGGGCCGAAGCGGTGAACACGCTTCGCTACACGGCATCCGAGATCAGGCGCGTGGCCACAGTCGCTTTCGAAGCGGCCAGGTCACGCCAGAGACGAGTGGTCTCAGTCGACAAAGCTAACGTCCTCGAAACCTCTCGACTCTGGCGAGAGGTGGTCACGGAGGTCTCGGAGGACTTCAGGGAAGTCGAGTTGGAACACATGCTCGTAGACCGTGCCGCAATGGAACTGGTGTTACGACCCAGCTACTTTGACGTGATCCTGACGCAGAATCTCTTCGGAGATATCCTGAGTGACGAAGCCGGAGCTATCACCGGCTCGATCGGCCTTCTCGCTTCCGCAAGCCTGGGAACGGGAGCTGGCCTGTATGAGCCCGTTCACGGCTCCGCACCGGACATCGCGGGCAAGGGTATCGCAAACCCGCTGGCTGCAATCCTCTCAGCTGGGCTACTCCTGCATCACAGCGGAAGGGAAGATGCGGCACGGGCGATCGACAAGGCGGTCGAAAGTGTACTCGACTCCGGGGTTCGTCCTCCCGACTTGGCAAGACCGGGTGATGACCCATCCGGAACTCGTGAGGTAGCAGACCAGGTGACCGAGGTGGTCACCAGTGCCTAATTGAACTGGCGGAGGCGAGTCGGCAGATTGACAAGAAGACCGTTAAAGAAGTACAGCGGCCTTCTAACACCCCTCCCTGAACCAGGGTAACGAATCACAGGAAGGAGACATCTCCATGAGCCAAGCTCGGATCTTGACCGCAGATGATGTGAATCCCAACCACCTCGCAACAAAGAAGGTTGCGGTAATGGGCTTTGGTAGCCAGGGAGCAGCTCATGCCAAGCTTCTTCATGAGGGAGGTGTCGACGTATGCGTTGGGCTCAGGAAAGGGAGTGCCTCTGCAAGCGGCGTTCGGACGGCGGGAATCCCGTTGATGAGTGTGGCAGAGGCTGCCAAGCAAGGGAACCTCATCGCCATCCTCCTCCCTGATACTGCTCAGGCGACGGTTTTCCGCGAAGATATCGAGCCATATCTAGAGCCTGGTGACACTTTATTGTTCGCCCACGGGTTCAACGTGCACTTCAGTCAGATCGAAGCAGCAAAGGATGTGGACGTGATCATGGTAGCCCCCAAATCCCCTGGACAGATGCTCTACCGTGAGGCGAGCCAAGGGAACGGAGTGCCAGCGCTGATCGCCGTCCATCAGGATGCGAGCGGGCAAGCACGAGATGTTGCTCTCGCCTACGCGCACGCCATTGGTTCGACCCGTGCCGGTGTGCTCGAGACGACGTTCGCGGAGGAGACGGAGACGGATCTATTCGGAGAGCAGGCTGTCCTGTGCGGGGGCCTCACCTCCCTCATCCAAAATGGTTTTGACACTCTGGTAGACGCAGGATATCAACCAGAGTTGGCGTATTTCGAGTGTCTCCACGAGATGAAACTCATCGTAGACCTGGCGTATCAGGGTGGGCTAACTGGAATGCGGAAGGATGTGAGTGACACGGCAGAATGGGGTGACTACGTGAGCGGACCGCGAGTCGTGGGCGCCTCAAGCCGGCAGGCGATGAAGGACATCCTGGAGGAGATCCAGTCTGGAAAGTTCGCTCAGCGCTGGATTGATGAGTCCGAAGGTGACGCCTCTGAGTTCAAGTGTCTCAGGGAGGAGGGCCGAACCCACCGGATCGAGGAAGTGGGAAGCCGACTTCGATCCCGGATGAAGTGGCTCAAGCAAGGAGAGGAGGAAGCATGAGCGTCCAGCTTCCAGAGAAGGATGGTTGGATCTGGCGAAACGGGGAATTCATCCCGTGGAAGGAGGCCCAGGTCCACGTCATGTCCCACGTGATCCACTACGGATCATCGGTCTTCGAGGGGGTTCGATGTTATCGGACGCCGTCGGGGCCGGCCGTTCTTCGTCTTCGAGACCACATGCGCCGGTTCGCGGACTCGGCGCATATCTATAGGATGGACCTCCCGTACTCGTCTGAAGAACTGAGCGACTGCGTGGTCGAGTTGATCCGGAGAAATCACCTGGAGGAGTGCTACATCCGGCCACTGGCCTTTCGAGGGTTTGGAGCGGTAGGCCTCGACCCGACCGCGAGTCCCATTGATACCTACCTTGTCTGCTGGCCGTGGGGAGCGTACCTGGGGGCGGAGGCGATGAACAGCGGTGTCGACGTCTGTATCTCGTCCTGGCAGCGTCCGGCACCGAACACCTTCCCCACGTTGGCCAAGGCCGGCGGAAACTACCTCAACGCACAACTCATGAAGATGGAGGCCGTGGCCAATGGGTACGCCGAGGCGATCGCACTAAACGTTAGGGGGATGGTGAGTGAAGGCAGTGGACAGAACCTCTTCCTCGTCCGCGATGGAGTTCTATACACGCCACCCCAAGATGGCGCCATGCTTCCCGGGATCACCCGTGACTGCGTGATGACCCTAGCCCGTGAGATGAAGATCCCTGTCGCCTTGCAGGAAATCCCGCGGGAGGCTCTCTATATTGCCGACGAACTGTTCTTCACCGGCACGGCTTCGGAAATCAGCCCGATTCGCAGTGTTGATCGTATCCCTGTCGGCAAGGGAGAGCCGGGATCCATCGCCCTTCGATTGCAGAAAGAGTTGATGGATTTGGCCAAGGGGCTGCGCCCGGACCCTTATGAGTGGCTGACTCCCGTACAGCGCAAAGACGCTCCTAGTGCATCGGTGAAGGCGCAGGTCACAGGATGAGTTCAGCAGGGACGGGTAGCGCAAGTCACCCCGGAGAAACGGCTCGGACGGAGATGGAAGCCGCCCGTCCTCGGACCCTCTTCGAGAAGATTTGGGACACACACGTGGTGCACAGGCCCGAGGGCCGTCCTGATCTCCTTTATGTCGATCTCCACCTCGTGCACGAGGTTACATCCCCTCAGGCCTTTGAAGGGCTCCGGCGAGCCGGTCGCACAGTCCGGCAACCCGGCCTCACAGTTGCAACGGTGGACCACAATGTGCCTACCTGGCCCAGGTCACTTCCCGTACGCGATGATGTAGCTCGCCGACAGATTGAGATCCTGGGGAAAAACGTGGACGAGTTCGGGATCACCTTCTATGGAATGGACCACGCTCGTCAGGGGATCGTTCACGTGATGGGGCCTGAGCTGGGATACACACAGCCCGGAATGACGATCGTTTGCGGCGACAGCCACACCGCAACGCATGGAGCGTTCGGCGCTCTCGCCTTCGGGATCGGAACTTCGCAAGTCGAGCAGGTGCTTGTGACCCAATGCCTCTGGATGGATAAGCCTAGGAAGCTGAAGGTGGACGTCCAGGGCTCCCTTAGTCCAGGAGTCACCGCAAAAGACCTCATCCTGAACATCATCGGTGTACTTGGAGTCGATGGGGGCCGCGGGCATGTGATCGAGTACACGGGCAAGGCAGTCCGATCCCTCTCCATGGAAGGCCGGATGACGGTCTGCAACATGTCCATCGAGGCCGGTGCACGAGCAGGAATGATCGCGCCGGATGAGACCACGTTCGAGTACGTCCGCGGGCGGGAGTACGCCCCGAGAAGCGATGCTTTCGAGAGCGTAGTCACTCGTTGGAAGACTCTCGTCTCGGACCCGGGAGCGGAATACGATAGAGTCGTAACGGTCGACGTCTCCCATTTGGCACCAACCGTGACCTGGGGAACAAATCCCGGCATGGTCGTGCCGGTGACCGGGAGGGTACCCGATCCCAACGACGCTGCTAACCGAAGTGATCGCGAGGCAGCTAGCAGTGCTTTGGAGTATATGGGACTTGTTCCCGGCACGCCGATGCAGGAGATCCCCCTGGATCGAGTATTTATTGGTTCGTGCACTAACGCCCGACTGGAGGATCTCAGGAGCGCTGCGGAGATCGTGCGGGGACGGAAAGTCCATCCGGATGTTCGGGGGATGGTGGTCCCCGGCTCTACATCGGTGAAAAGCGAGGCAGAGCGCGAGGGGATTGATCGAGTCTTCACGGACGCTGGATTCGAGTGGCGGGAGGCGGGATGCTCCATGTGCCTCGGAATGAATCCTGACATCTTGGGACCGGAAGAACGATGCGCCTCGACCTCCAACAGGAACTTCGAGGGCCGTCAGGGCCGAGGAGGCCGTACGCATCTGGTCAGCCCAGCAATGGCAGCCGCGGCTGCGGTCGAGGGCCATTTCGTGGATATCCGGCGATGGGAGTCCAGGTGAAACCGTTTTCCAGAGTGACCGGACCCATGGCTCCGCTCGACCGAGTTGACGTGGACACAGATCAGATCATCCCCAAACAGTTCCTCAAGCGGATTGAGAAGACGGGATACGGCGACTTTCTCTTCTACGACTGGCGCTTTCAGGCGAATGGCTCACCTGAGCCGTCTTTCGTGCTAAACCGACAGGAGTACCGGTCTGCGCCGATCCTCCTGACTGGGAGAAATTTCGGGTGTGGCTCTTCTCGAGAACATGCTGCCTGGGCGCTTTTCCAGTTCGGGATCCGGGCGATTGTCGCGCCGAGCTTTGCCGATATTTTTCAGAGTAACTGTTTCCAGAACGGACTCCTTCCAGTAACCCTCCCCAACGAGGTTTTGCGATTCCTGATGGACCAAGCGAACTCAGCTCCTGGCTATCGGCTCACCGTGGACCTCAAGGAGTGCCTGGTCAGCGATGAGGCTGGTTTCGAGGCCTCGTTCGAGATTGACCCCTTCCGGCGAAAATGCCTCCTGGAAGGGCTTGATGACATCGGCCTCGCACTTCGACATCTAGATGAGATCCGAGAGTTTGAAGAGGCCCGGGGCCTGGCCGGGTGAGATCCTCCTCAAATCATTCCGCTCGGCCCACCCCCTGGGAACGGACCTCGTGATGTTGCTCTCAGTCGCGTTTCAGGGGGAGCTGGGAGCATTCAGCGAGGACGCTGTGCGGACCTGGTTCGGGGAAGAGGTGGAGCCGGTCCCCTGTCGGGAGTTCCGCGAAATAGGTTACGCAATCCGATCGGGCCAAGTCTCCGCTGGGCTTCTTCCGGTGGAGAACAGCCTCGCCGGCACAGTGCAGCCCGCCTACGATATCCTCATGGAGCCGGGACTCTGCGTGGTAGGTGAGGTGATTCGGCCCATCCGTCACTTCCTACTAGGGCTTCCTAGCACCCCGCTTGAAGGACTCAAGCGTGTCATCTCTCATCCGGTCGCCCTCGCACAATGTGGAGAGTTTCTGTCCCGGCACCCTGAGCTCGAGGCGGTCGCTGTATATGACACGGCTGGGGCCGCTCGGGAGGTAGCGGAGAAGCGTGACCCCACCGTTGGAGCCGTAGCGTCATTCCGGGCGGCGGAGCGATATGGGTTGGAAGTCCTGGCTTCCGACCTGCAGGATCAATCGGACAACCAGACGCGCTTCCTCGTGATCCGCCAGGAAGGGACAGATCCCCTTCCCGGCGAAGATGCCGGGATCGAACACGGATGGAAAACGGCACTCCTTGTCGAGACAGAGAATCGCCCAGGCTCTCTCGTAGAGATCCTCCTATCCCTCTCGAAGGAGGGTGTGAACCTCTCGAAGCTAGAGTCCCGTCCGGGGGCAACGCCGTGGAGTTACCGGTTCGTCTTGGAGTTCGAGGGCAGCCCTACCGACGGTGCTACAGAGAGGGCAATGTCCGAAGTTCGCGCGAGGGCGCACTCCGTTCGGATCCTCGGCTCATTTCATCCCTGGAGAGATTCTAGCGTTCTCCGCGATTAGCAGTCGTAGTACAGGAAGAACTCATGGTGGTGAGCCTCACGGTGACCCCCCAAT
>CAZJIM010000053.1:0-7670 GCA_964546115.1 uncultured Gemmatimonadaceae bacterium
CCTCTTGTCGGTTTAGAAGTTGGGACTCTGACACCGTAGCAGACCCCCGGAGGTCAGTCACCCTCCGAATCCCTCTCGATTTTCCGAACCGGTGCAACTCGTGCACCACCCGTTCAGCAGCGCGGGGATCCCAAAACGAGGCGGTACCCACCTGGACCAAAGAGGCACCGACTTCAAGGTACTGGGCAGCGTCGCGTCCATTGCCAATCCCACCCACACCGATCAAAGGAAGATTCGTAAGTCGGGCAGCACTCCACACTGCGTGCAGCCCAACCGCCCGAAGTGCAGGCCCACTCACCCCCCCGGTTCCAGCACCTAGCACGGATCGACCTGTATCAGGATTCAGGACCAGCCCGGGAAGCGTGTTTACCAGTGTAAGCGCATCCCCTCCGGCGTCCGCCGCCGCTCTTACGATAGGTCCTAGATCAGGTGTGTTCGGAGCCAGCTTCACAAGGATCGGCCGCTCCGTCCGCTTCCGGACCCCCCTCACGACCTGATGCAGGGCATCCGGATCCAGAGCAAAGGGTAGTCCGCTCCTCCGAGCATCGTTCGGGCAGGAAAGGTTCAGCTCAAAGCCCACGAACCCGGGACTATCATCCAGGATCTCCACAACCTCGAGATATTCATCGGAGGTGTGGCCCGCGACACTAACGAACACCTGCGTTTCGGGGAGATTCTTCTCAATCCACGGGAGCTTCTCACGTCGGACTATATGTGCACCGGGATTCGCCAGCCCCACCGAGTTCACCATCCCAGCACCGAACTCCGCTACCCGAGGAGCCCTGTTTCCCTGACGGGGTTCAAGCGTGACCGACTTTGTAACCAATCCTCCCAGTGCTTCGAGACACGTGACGGATAAAACCTCAGCGCCAAATCCGCATGTTCCGGACGCGAGGAGCACCGGATTTCTGAACTGGACGCCAAAGCTTTCTACACCAAGATCCATCTGTTATGGAATTCCGCCCGGAGGGTAGCGCTCTAGGAATCGTTCAAGGGCTCGGCTGATGGCCAGAGCAGCGTCCCTGTGGAATTCATCACCGCTGAGTAGCCGTTCCTCTTCCGGATTCGTGATGAACCCTATCTCCACGAGGACCGCGGGCATCAACGCATTCGTGATCACTGCAAACGGTCCCTGCTTGACTCCTCGGTCAGTCCCCGGATGGAACTCACTCAGCTCCCGCTGTACCTCCTCTGCCAGCAAGGCTGACCACTGCTGGTGATCGAAGGTGCGTAGGTCACTGAGGATCCCGTCCAGAAAAGGATCGGAGCTGGTGGAGGCGAGATCGGGTGCCTGCGCCAATGCAGTGTTCTCTGCGGCCGCCACACGCCGCTCGTGCTCCGTTCTGGCTTCGGACAAGAAGTACGTCTCAAACCCTCGTACCCCTGCGCGACCGAGAAGCGCATTTGCATGGATGGAGACAAATGCTCCTCGGCGGTCTCCTTTCCACTCGGTTGCCCACTCACCTCTCGTCCAGATCGGGATCTCGACGTCCCGATCCCGGGTGAGCCGTACCTCAATAGCCGGATTCCTCGAGAGTTCTCGGGCTAGCGCCAGTCCCACCGAAAGGGCAACATCTTTCTCCGCCACACCTCCCGAGCCCATCGCTCCGGGATCGTCCCCACCATGACCGGGATCAATTATCACGACAGTAGCGGCCCGCTCCCCGTCGCGAGGAGACCACAATGGAGGCTCAGGGCCGGAAGTAGGTGGTCTTGTAGCCTCAGAGCGCGGGGCGGGGGTCGAGGGGGGGGATGATAAGGGCGGCCTGGCAGGCTCCGCTCCCTCAGCCAGGAGGAGGTATCTCTCTTCGTCGAACGCATACGCGTCCGGAAGGAAGCCGGGAAAAAGGTCCACGGCCAACTGAAGTGGAACGTAGAAGGTTTCCGCATTCCAGTAGGGACTATTAACCATCTGAATCAGTACCTCGTCCCAGGAAACAAAGGGAGACCCAGGCCAAAAACGAAGTTCAAGGCCAGTCCGGTGACGCAGAACGACTTCACCCCCGACCTGATCTCCAGAAACCGCCCAACCTAGCGGCGTTAAACTACTGGCCGGAATCGTCGGGTATCCACGATCATTCTCCACTGGAAGTGCGGAATCCGTCCCTCCCGGAAGGCTCACCGAAATGGACTGAGGGAACTGGGCACCTGCAGGCTTGGGCCCGAGCCACAAGCCAAGGAGGAGGGAGAGAGCCACGAGCCAGAAACGGCAAAGACGATACGCCATCCCTCCTACTCGCCGCGCATGGCGCGCTGCGCCTCTCTTTCCTGAGTACGACGTTTCAGCTTCTCGCGCTTGTCATAAGTTTGCTTTCCTCTCGCCAGGGCCAGGGTCGCCTTCGCGTATCCTCTGCTGAAGTACAGATCCAGAGGAATCAGGGTAAGTCCTTTCTGCTCGACCGCACCGACAAGCTTACGAATCTCGTGCTGATGGAGAAGGAGTTTTCTGGGCCGCTCCGGGTCTTGATTCCAGCGGTTCGCGGAGTCGTAGGGAGCGATGTGGAGGCTATAAAGCCAAACCTCACTACCCTCTACCCTTGCAAAGGCATCTTTGAAGGAGACCTTTCCCACCCTAAGCGACTTCACCTCGGGACCAGCTAGAACCAAACCAACTTCCCACTTATCCAGCACGTAATACTGGTGGCGAGCCTTCCGGTTGGTAGCGATGATCCGCCGGCCCTTGGACTCGTCCGGCATCTAGTTAGATCGCCGAAGAAGTACAGGGGGTCTCGTCACCAACGCCACGGGACCAGCTCCAAGAGGGAGTGACGACACGATGCCGTTTCGTACCTAGGACGAGCACCAACGCTGAAGATGATCCTATGCCACCATAACCCAAAGGGCGCAGGTAGATTGCGATCTCACACGGTGTCAGAACTCCTCCTCGATGCTTTAGCATAGCGAACGTTAGTCTTCTTCCTCGGCTGCTTTACGCGCATTTTCGACGCCCGCTCGGTATGCTGCCTTCGACCGCTCAATCCGGTCCTCTAGGTCGGTCCGGGCCTCCTGCGCCACCTCACGACCCGAATCCACGGCCTCCCGAATCGTGTCCACTCGCTCCTTGAGCTCCCCACGGGCCTGCTCAAGACGCTCTTCCACCTGCTGTTGGACTTCACGCACCCGCTGCTCGGCAGCATTCCTCAGCCGGGTGGCCCTCTCCCTGATATCTCGCTGGGTTTCTTCGCCAGAGCACGGGGCGAGAAGCAGCGCCACGCCAGCCCCCAGGATTGCGCCAAGGAGAAAGGCACCCACCCCCCCACTGTCTCTCTCAACTACTATATAGGGAGTCTCATCTCGGTCTCGCATTCTGGGTCCTCCCCTAGGTCGAATTGGGGTCAGGCTCCTTCATCTCCGAGAAGGGAAGGTAGGGCCGGCCCGGCTGGGAATACAGGTTTGCGAAAGTGGAGTTCCCAGAGGTTTGGAACCTTCCCTGCCTCTCAGCCACCGGGATCTCTCTCACCACCATCGTTTCTCGTCCCACTAACTCTGGTCCTCTGGAATCTTGACCATCAGACCGTCATACGCCGCAAAAACCCCCGGGGGGAGGCGGCTGACAAGATCTTCGTGGGACACCTGATGGGTAAGATGGGTGAGGAATGTTCGTTCGGCACCCAGTTGTTGGGCGGTTTCCACCGCCTCCTCCACGTTGAAATGGGTCGGGTGGGGATTTCCCCACCAGAGTGCGTTCAGGACGAGCACCCTAACACCGGCAAGAGCTTCCAGGGTCTCGGACGGGAGCCGCTTTGCGTCGGTAATATACCCCAGGTCCCCCACCCTAAAACCCAACACCCGAAGTGATCCGTGAGGTACTTCGAGTGGAAGGAACTCTACACCAACGAGGGTCTCAGGCCGGCCCGCGTAGAGCGTGTGAAGGGACACCTGTGGCTTGGACGATCCTGCGTCCGGGCGAACCGTCGCATCGAAAATATAGTCGAAACGACGTTCCAATGCGGCTCTGGAGTCCTGAGAGGCATAGGCCGGGATGCTTCGTTTGCTTCGGAGAGAAAAAATCCGCAGATCGTCGATCCCATGAAGGTGGTCGGCATGGACGTGAGTAAACCACACGGCATCCACCCGATCCACCCCCTCTCGTACCAGTTGTAGTCGAAGCTCGGGAGGAGTATCCACGAGCACGGCTCGTCCATCATCCCAGGAAACCAAAGCGGAATGGCGGGTGCGGCGATCCCTTGGGTCCTCGGAAGAACAGACCGAGCAGCAGCATCCCACGACGGGGACGCCGAAGGAAGTGCCAGTGCCAAGAAAGGTGAGT
Source organism: uncultured Gemmatimonadaceae bacterium (assembly GCA_964546115.1). Lineage (GTDB taxonomy): Bacteria > Gemmatimonadota > Gemmatimonadetes > Longimicrobiales > Gaopeijiaceae > JAAXGI01. Next base: position 4,271 of record CAZJIM010000053.1, read on the forward strand.
CTCACGCGACGCTCCCGCCGAGGCGGCGAGGATTAGGGGCCGCGACTTCGCAAACGATCAGAGGCGCTCCACTCGAAGCGCGTTAGTCGTCCCCGTTTGGTGAAACGGAAAACCTGTTGTGACCACGATGGAATCCTTGGATGATCCGATCCTCGACTCGAGGATCGCCTCCTTTCCAAACGCCGTGAGGGATTCATAACTGACGTCCCGCTCGGGAGCCAGCACGGGTCGGACTCCCCATACGGCCGAAAGCTGGCGATAGGTCCGTGGATCCGTGGTTACCGCGAAGATGGGGACCGGGGGTCTATGAGATGAGACGAGTCTCGCGGAGAAACCACTGGAAGTAAGAACCAGCACAGCCGGTGCAGCCAGGTACTGCACCGCGTCTACCGTGGCTAGTGCCACCGCATGCTCCCGCGGGGTAGCACCGGACCGATCCTCGTGTGTTGGATGACCAAGATACTTGGGACCGGAGGTAAGAACCCCGCTCCCTTCGATCTCACTCACGATTCGGCAGATCGCGTCTAGGGCGAGGAGCGGGTGTTTCCCGATCGCGGTTTCACCTGAGAGCATCACCGCGTCCGTACCATCTAGCACCGCGTTCGCGACATCCGAGGCCTCAGCGCGGGTCGGACGAGCATGCTCAATCATGGACTCTAGCATCTGAGTTGCTGTGATGACTGGCCGCCCATGAAAATTCGCCTTCTGGATGATCCGCTTCTGCGCCAGTGGCAGTTCCTCGAACGGGAGTTCTACCCCAAGATCGCCCCGCGCTATCATGACCATATCCGATATTTCGAGGATCTCGTCGATGTCGGCAAGCGCACAGGCCATCTCAATCTTGCCCACGACGAGGGCTCGGCCAGCGACCAGCTTCTTCAGTTCGCCCACATCTAAGGCCCGCCTGACAAAAGACAGCCCGACATATTCGACTCCCAACTCCAGGGAGAATTCGAGGTCTTCCAAGTCCTTTGCTGTCAGGCTCGAGGCTGAGAGAGCGCCAGAGGGGATATTGAGACCCTTATTGCTCTTGACCACTCCCCCTTGGACAACCCGGAAGGTCACCTGGTCTGCATCCATTGCCAAGCATTCCAATTCGACGAGACCGTCATCGATAAGGACTCGATCACCCTCCAACAAGTCTCGGGCAAGACCTTCATACGTGGTGGGAATCTGACCAGGCCGGAACCGGCTCTTAAAAGCGAGCTCAACCTGGTCACCCAGATTGAGCTCCACCGGCTCCGCAAGCTCACCTATGCGAATCTTCGGACCTTGAAGGTCCGCCAAAACCGCTATCGGGCGCTCGACATCTTCGGCTGCAGCCCGAACCGACTCTATCATTCTTCGGTGCGAGTGCCGATCACCATGAGCCATGTTGAGTCGGGCAACATCCATGCCCCCTCGGACCAGCTGCCCTATGACATCCGGCTCTGAGGTGGCCGGCCCGAGAGTGCAAAAGATCTTGGTCCTGAGCATCGGCAAAGAGCAATTCGAAGCAGTAACGAGGAAGCAATAATTGGTTTGAAGTTGCTTCCAGATCACGGTATGAGCAAGATGCCCGAAAAGCCCGGGAAAGCCCAGAGTCCGCGGAACTTAGGGGACTATCCCGGGGTATGGTGTCTCTTTAGTTCATTTTACGGGGCTTACGTGCGACCAGACTTTTTTCTGGGTTTCGGGACAGATTGGCAGCTAGTTGAATCAAACATCAGAAAGGGGCAAGTCAACAGAAGGATGGAGATCCGATATGTCGACGACAGCGAGGGCCTGGAAGCAGTGCGCTCAATCCTTGGAGCCGCGAATCGGATCGCTCTGGATTGTGAGGCCGCTGGGTATCACCGCTACACGGACCGACTCTGCCTTGTGCAGCTGACCACGGAAGGCCAAACCTACCTTCTCGACCCCCTCAAGATCGACTTGGAGCCAGCGCTCCGCCCCGTATTAGAAGACCCGGCGGTCGAGGTGATGATGCATGGTGCTGACTTCGACGTCCGGCTTTTGGACCGGGATCTCGGAATCAGCGTCACTGGGTTGTTCGACACGCAGATCGCGGCGTCTCTCCTCGGCGTTGAGGCCCTGGGGCTTTCCTCCCTGGTGGATAACCGCCTCGGCATCCATCTATCGAAGAAGTATCAGAAGGCTGATTGGGCACAACGTCCACTTCCCGCCCCTATGCGCGAATACGCTGCGCACGATACGACTTATCTGGCTGCATTGTCTGAGTGCTTGCGAGAGGAACTAGTGGAGTCTGATAGACTGGAGTGGGCCCTGGAGGAGTTCCACGAGATGGAGAAGGTCCGATTCGATGAGCCCAATGGCCAGGAACCGGTGCTCAGGATCAAACAGGCGCGGGAACTGGAGCCGAGGGAGATGGACCGTCTCAGAGAGGCACTAGCGTGGCGAGATCGGCTAGGGAGGGAACTGGATCGAGCACTGTTTCGAGTGGCCGGAGATTCGGTGCTGGTCGAGGCGGCTCGGAGGAACCCCGCTTCAGTGTCACAGCTGGCTGAGTTGAAAGGCATGGGCCGGGCGCTCGCCCACCAGTGGGGCCAGGATCTCCTTATCCGTTTCCGCGACGTGGACCTTCGATCTGAGGATCAACTGGTGGGCTATCCGATGGGTCATGTCAGCCCCAACGGGTCTGGAAGACGACCCTCTCCGGAGGTGGAGGCTCGGATGGCAAGGCTCAAGGCGGTGAGGAACGAGTGCGCTGAAGCGCTTGGAGTGGGACGCGGCACGCTGCTCTCGAACGCGGTGCTGAAGCTGATCGCAGAATCCCCACCGACTTGCGCTGAAGAAGTAGCGTCTGTGGGGGGAATTCGGCGATGGCAGGCGGAACTCCTTGCTGATGATTTGATTGCGTCACTCTAAGAATTGGCCTTCGATTCTCTGCCGAGAGAACTGAAGCGCCACACTAACTGATTACCCGAGAGGAAACCGGAGGTCGAATGGCTTCGGAAATGCTTGAGCGGGATGATCTTTCGATATACGTCGTCGCTGGAGTCCCAAAGAGCTTCAAGAAGAAGCTGCAGAAGTTCGTAGATTCAGAAGCAAAGTCCAATGGTGATGTGATGCTTCTGGACGAGGAGATGACGGAATGGGTCCTGGCACGGGTAAAGGGAGAGAAGCGGCGTAGCCACGAGCAGACCCCAGCATCGGCGGCCCTTTGGCGTGCCTACCGCGCACTCAGCGCGGCACGATACCACCTACAGGACCAACCCATCGAGATCAAGGTCCGGAACATACGCGACCACATCGAGGAACTCTGGAGAGACACGAGCCCCCTCCATGCCAAGACAGAGGAGGAGGAGGAAGAGGAGATCGAAGAACTTGAAGAAGCGGGTTAGGCAGCGCCCTAGAACTACATCGATCCCTCTTCCCTGACCTTACAGTCGATGCAGTA
>CAZJIM010000053.1:7680-11457 GCA_964546115.1 uncultured Gemmatimonadaceae bacterium
TGAGGAAGGGCGTCGAGCCGCTCAAAGCCCACCGGGGTTCCACAGGTGTGACATGTCCCGAATTTCTTCGGGTCGTCATAGAGTCTGCGAAGCGCTTCTTCTAACCGATAAAGATATCTGCCCTCTTTCGTGGCGAAGAGAGCCGCTTTCTCACGCTCCATCGCCTCGGTGCCCTGATCGGCCATGTGGTCCGTGTAGGCACGGAGGTCAGAGTCCGCCGACTCTCGGTCGGCCTTGGCCATCTGATCGAAGAGACCAAGGGAACGAAGTGCTCTTGAGCGCTCTTCCAGTAGCCGCTTTTCCATGTGCGCCAATTGCGACTTCTTCAACATCGGACCGTTCCGCACGAAAGAAACCCACCGGGGTACGCTGGGTAACTCGCGAGGGCAAGAAACCGGGACCGGACCCTGGACTAGCGTAGAAAACTACTGATTCGGCAGCCGCGAGTCTACTGTGGAGGAAGACGTTGGAAGGCATTCACTGTAAGCGTTGTAGGAAGGAGAAACTGGCCCTGGAAAAGCCCCCTTTTCGTAGCGACAGGGGAGCAAGGATCCAGTCACAAATCTGTAGTGACTGTTGGGCGGAATGGCTGCAGCACCAGACTCTGTTGATCAATCACTATGGGCTGGATCCCCGAGAGAAGAAGTCGCGAGACTTCCTTTACTCTCAGATTGACGAGGTCCTACTCGGGGACGGCGAGGCGAAGCAGGTGGATACGTCGAAGGAAGGCACCATCGATTGGTGAAAACTTCACCCAGATCCTCCTCTCAGCCACGGTTAGATCACTCCACTCAAGCCAAGTCCACGCCCTCCCCAAAGAGTACCGGTGCGATATCCTCAAAAGTCTCTTCAAGAGTCTCTCTCTCTATGACGAGAGGTGGAGCGAAACGGATGACCTGGTGATGCGTCTCCTTTGCCAGGATCCCTCGCCGCATGAGTGCCTCGCAGAAGACCCTGGCCAATCCGGACGACTCCTTGATCACGACCCCAATCATGAGGCCCCGTCCGCGAACGTGATCGATGTGAGGAGATGTTAGGCTTCGCAGCTCCTTGATGAACCAGGAACCGAGCACATTCGCTCGGTCCGCCAGCTCTTCATCCAGGACAACCCTCAGTGAGGCCCGCGCTACCGCCGCACCCAAAGGATTACCCCCAAAGGTGGAGCCGTGGTCTCCCGGATGGAACACATCCATATACTCAGAGTCCGCAATCGCAGCCGAGACAGGATACACGCCACCGCCCAGAGCCTTCCCGACAATCAGAACGTCCGGCCTTACGGCCTCCCAGTCACAGCAGAACAGTCGACCGGTACGGCCCAGGCCAGTCTGAATCTCATCCGCCATGAACGCGACTCCTTCGTTCGTGCAGATTTCGCGCGTCGCGGACAGGTACCCGTCCGGCGGAACCACTACTCCACCCTCTCCCTGTATCGGCTCCACGAGGAAGCCGACTGTGTTCCTATTCACGGCGGACCTAAACGCCTCGACATCCCCATACGGAACGATCCGGAAACCCGGTGTGAACGGCCCAAAACCGGTGCGGTAGCTTTCCTCGGAGGAGAAAGAGATGATGGTGGTCGTGCGACCAGCGAAGTTCCCTTCGCAGACAACGATCTCCCCTTGGTTCTCCCGAACACCCTTCACCTGGAGACCCCACTTCCGAACCATCTTGATCGCAGTCTCAACCGCCTCCGCTCCCGTGTTCATCGGAAGCGCCTTTTCGAAGCCGGTGGCCTTACAGAGCTCCGCCAAGAACGGGCCCATCTGATCATTGTGGAACGCACGGGAGGTGAGCGTCAGGCGTTCTAGCTGCTCCTGAGCTGCCCCAACGATCTTAGGGTGCCGGTGTCCCTGATTCAGAGCGGAGTAGGACGAAAGCATATCCAGGTAGCAGTTTCCCTGGATGTCCCAGACCCACACCCCCTTACCCCGATCCAAGATTACCGGAAGAGGTTGATAGTTCTGTGCGCCCCAGCGCTCTGCCTCCTCAATGAAGACCTGGGTGTCGATTTCAACGGACTCAGTCACTCTCTCACGCCTCTGACAGGGTGTAGCCTCAAGGTGTCCTTGTCTTTTCGAGTTTACCCTTGGACCTGCCCGCCAATCAAGACCCGAGAGGCCATCGCCCCCCCACTCCATCCCCCTCCTGAAGGTTGCCCCACCGCCACTGTCGGCTTACCCTGGCACCATCATGACTCCTGGCCTAGCTGCGCTTCTCGCCGTACTGCCGATCCTGGTCGCAGGTGTTCTGCTGATCGGATTCCGAGTTCCGGCAAAATGGGCGATGCCAGCCGTTTATCTCATAGCAGTCGCGCTGGCGTTCGGCGCGTGGCAGGTGGAGATCGTCCGGCTCGCAGCCGCCACCATCCAGGGCCTGTTCATCTCGTTCGACCTCCTCTTCATCATATTCGGAGCGATTCTCCTTCTACACACGCTGGAGCGATCCGGTGGGGTCGCCGCTATCCGTAAGAGCTTTCGCGGTATCAGTGACGATCGCCGGGTGCAGTTGGTGATCATCGCTTGGCTCTTTGGCTCGTTCATCGAGGGGGCAGCAGGATTCGGAGCCCCCGCCGCAGTAGCGGCACCTCTGATGGTTGCGATGGGTTTCCCTGCGGCGAGCGCGGTGATGATCGGGATGATGATCCAGAGCACGCCGGTGACCTTTGGAGCCGTCGGAACCCCGGTGCTAGTAGGGCTATCCGGTGGTCTCGGAGGAGAGGCGTTCGATGCGACAATCGCTGCCGTAGGTATGGACATGACCGACTACCTCAGCTTAGTCACCCGTCGCATCGTACTGCTTCATGGGATCGCCGGAATCCTCATGCCTACCTTCATGGTCGTAATGCTGACGAGGTTCTTCGGGGAGAATAAGTCTTGGACAGAGGGCCTCTCCATCCTGCCGTTCACACTTTTCGGGGGAGTCGCCTTCGTCATCCCCTACATCATCATCGGGTTCGTCTTCGGGCCGGCGTTCCCGTCTCTCCTAGGTGCTCCAGTGGGTCTCGCAATCGTAGTCTTCGCAGCACGTCGTGGTTTCCTCATCCCGGAGGACACTTGGGAGTTCCCCGATGCCTCGAGGTGGCCTTCGGACTGGACGAGTGGGCTAGAGGTGAAGGAAGAGGAGATGCCCGGGGGAAGGGAGATCTCTGGAGCGGTCGCGTGGGCACCTTATGCGCTGCTCGGACTCCTGTTGGTGATCACGCGGCTTCCGCAACTTCCAATTCAGGGGCTACTTCAAGCGGTCGCAATCCCTTGGCCCAACATTTTCGACACTGGGATCAGCGCGAGTACGACTCCGCTCTACCTGCCAGGCTTCGTCCTCTTGGTCGTGGTGGGAATCACCTTCTTCCTTCACCAGATGAGGGCCCCCGCGCTGGTGGCAGCCATACGGGATTCTGCCCGGGTTCTGGTCGGTGCCGGCTTCGTTCTCGTCTTCACCGTTCCGATGGTCCGGGTCTACATCAACTCGGATGTGAACGGAGCAGGCCTCGAGAGCATGCCATTGGAAATGGCCGCGTGGGTGGCTACGAGCGTGGGGGGAGTCTGGCCCATGTTCGCCGGGATGACGGGGGCTTTGGGCGCCTTCATCGCTGGCTCAAACACGGTGAGCAACCTCATGTTCTCCGCCTTCCAATACGGTGTTGCTGAACGGCTCGCTATGTCGACCATGATGATCGTGGCGCTGCAGGCAGTGGGAGCCGCCGCAGGGAACATGATTGCGATCCACAATGTGGTTGCTGCATCGGCAACCGTGGGTCTGCTGGGGAAGGAGGGTGCA
>CAZJIM010000054.1:0-10271 GCA_964546115.1 uncultured Gemmatimonadaceae bacterium
AGGGTTGCAAGCCACTCCGATTGTGGTGGACGGGGTCATGTACCTTACGTCTTCCTGGAATCGGGTCTTCGCCATTGATGCTGCCACGGGGCAGGAGATCTGGCACTACTACTACAAGAATCCACGCCAGATCGGGATCATCTATAGTCCCTGGAACCGAGGTGTCGCAGTCTCCGGTGGCCGTGTATTCATGGGGACGCTGGACAACTACGTGGTCGCTCTCGACCAGAAGACGGGGCGTGAACTGTGGAAGGTCAATGTCGAGGATCTACGCCAGTGTGGCTGCAACATCACGGGGGCTCCCCTGGTGGTGCGGGACAAGGTTATTGTCGGCGTTACCGGAGGCGATTCGGCCCATCGCGGCTACCTGAGTGCCTTCGATGCCGAGACCGGACGAATGGTCTGGCGTTTCTACCCCATACCCGGACCGGGTGAGAAGGGGCACGAGACCTGGGAGGGAGATAGCTGGAAATATGGGGGCGGAGCCACCTGGATGACGGGCTCCTACGATGCGGATCTCGACCTGCTGTACTGGGGTGTCGGCAATCCGGCAGCCGACTTTTACGGAGGATCACGCAAAGGAGACAACCTCTACACCGACTGTGTGATTGCCCTGAATCCGGATACTGGAGAGCTCAAGTGGTACTTTCAGCAGGTACCGCACGATGTCTGGGATTGGGATGCCGCCTATGAGTCGGTACTTCTGGATCTGGTGGTGAAGGGCAAGAAGCGAAAGTTGCTGCTCAATACCAACAAGGGGGGGTACACCTTCGTCGTAGACCGGACCGACGGGAGTTTCGTCTCGGCCTGGCCCGTCGCAGACAATATCAACTGGATTACGGGTGTCGACGAGAAAGGCCGTCTGGTAGGCCGAAACGAACCGGTGGTTGGGGAATCGACCTTCATTTGTCCCAGCATCGGAGGAGGCAGACAGTGGAATCAAGGGACCTATTCGCCCCAGACCGGTTGGTATTACACTACCGGTATCGAGTGGTGTCAGGAGGTCGTCGCCAAGGAAGAGGAACCGGTCGAAGGCCTCAACTTCTTTGGCGGAGCCTTCCAGATGGTGCCGTTGCCGAAGGGAGAGTCGCATGGGCATCTGGATGCCTATGATCCGGTTACTGGAAAGAAATACTGGAGCTACCGTTCGAAGTATCCTCTTTTGGCCTCGTTGCTCGGGACTGCCGGGGACGTAATCTTGACCGGAGATGTCGAAGGGTACTTTTTCGCCCTGGATGCTAAAACAGGTGACAAGCTCTGGAGCTTTCAAACCGGGTCGGGTCATCGGGGCTCGGCAATCAGCTACTCGGTTGACGGAAGGCAGTACATCGCCACGCCCTCCGGCTTTGGTTCGGCCGTGGCTGGGCTTTTCCCCCAACTCTGGCCCGAATCCGAGGACTTTCGGGCCGGTTCAACCCTGTTCGTCTTTGCGCTCCCGGAGGAGTCGGAATGATCTGGCTTTCTCTGCTGCTGATCCAGACAGTCGCCGATCCCGCAGTGCTGCAGCGAGGAGAGGTCGTATTCGCTCAGAGCTGTGCCACTGGCTACTGTCATGGGGCGGCTGGAGCAGCGGGACGGGGACCCCGTCTCAGGGGCCGGAGTCTTGATCGCACTCGTGTCTCCGAGGACATTCGCGACGGCATCCCGCAGTCGGCGATGCCCGGTTGGAAGGATCGGCTCTCGGAGCAGGACCTTCTAGCAGTAATCGACTACGTCATGAGTCTGGAGCACGCTGACAAGGCTGGACTGCCGGAATATCCAATGCCGCCGGGCGTTGGGCCAGCAGCCTACGTGGATTTTGCCGGTCCGGCGGAGGCCAAGCAGGGGCGCGACTGGTTCTTCGACGCGACACGGGGCCTACGGTGCTCGACCTGCCACTCGGTGGATGGAAGAGGTATTGCCGTCGGTCCGGAATTCTCGGGTCCGACCCTCGAAGATCAAGATCGGTTTCTGTCACTGGTTCGAGCTTCCCGCTCTCAGCATGTCCTTACTGCGACCTTGAAGGACAAGAGTGTTTTTCCCGCCCTGCGCTTCGAGCAGGACGAAGGTTGGGTCAAGCTGTATGACTTGACTTCAGCCCCTCCCGTTTTGCGGACCTTCGAGGCCTCAGCCATAGATTCGCTGGTGGAGGCAAAGGATTGGTCTCACCAGTCCGTGACCGAGGATTACGAAGACGACGAGATCAAGGCCATCGCCGGATACCTGGGTTGGCAGCATTCTCAGGAATAGTCGACGCGTCTTGGCTGACCTCGATTAGCTCAAGGCGTTGGCGAGGATGCTCCGGTCAGGCTTGTACCGGTCCATCTGACGAGATCTCGGTTGATATCTCCGATTCGGCTACACCCGCTGATGGCGAGTGCACGATCCAATTCGTCCCGAAGCATCTCGATCGCGTGGCTGACGCCCGACTCTCCTGCTGCCGCCAGCGCCCAGACATAGGGGCGACCGATCATGACAGCCTTGGCTCCCAGTGCCAGGGCCTTCACGACATCTGTTCCTCGCCGGATTCCTCCATCGATGAAGACCTCCAATTTGTTCTCAACTGCCTGCACGATCTCCTCTAGGACTTCCACCGTTGCGGGTGAGCCGTCCAGTTGTCGCCCCCCGTGGTTGGAGACGACGATCCCTGCCATCTCGTGTTCGACGGCTCGGAGTGCATCATCCGGCCTGAGAATACCCTTCAGGAGCAGCGGCATCCGAGTGATTGACTTGAGCCAATCGACTGTCTCCCAGGTCAGTGCTCCCCCCATTTGTTCTGTTGCAAACAACTGGAGTTCGTGGTTACTGAGATCTTCCGAAAGCTGATCGAATCCTATGTTGACCAGTACCTGATGCAGCAACCGCCGGTCGGAGACGAATTGGTTTCTCAAGTTTCGGTCTCTCTTTCCTGAAATCGGGGAGTCGACGGTTAAACAGAGGGCCTTGTAGCCCTCCGCTTCTGCCCGCTGGACCAGGGCCCGAGTGACCTCCTTGTCCCGCAGTGGGTAGAGCTGGAACCAGCGAGTTCCATTGCTCGTGGCAGCGACATGCTCGAGGGAATAGCTGGGTCCACTGCTGAGGGTATAGATGATGCCGGCGGCGGCGGCGGCCCGGGCTACAGCCCTTTCGGCTTCGGCATGAAAGAAGCCGAGGCAGCCGACCGGTGCCAGAATGATGGGAAGGGAGGACGATTCGCCGAGGAGAGTGGTGGAGAGCTCTCGCTGGGTCACATCTCGTAGCACCCGGGGGAGCAGCAGCATCTGCTGGAACGCGGCTACATTGCGCTGCAGTGTGAGCTCATCGCAGGCACCGCCGGAGAGAAAATCGAATTCGGGTTGCGGTAAAGCATCCCGGGCCAACGCTTCGTACTCAAAGAGGTTGACGGGACGGCTGCCTGGCTTCTCAGACATAGGGGTTCTCTCCTGGCCGCCGCAGTTCCTCTTCCGCCAAGCGGGGCAAAAGCTCCTCTATCAGCCTCTCGAGAACTCCGCGAACCCGGGCAGTAGTCTCGAGGACCTCTTGATGAGAGAGAGGCCCGTCGCTGAGGCCAGCTGCGAGGTTGCTGATGCAGGAGATTCCCAGCACTTCCATCCCCATGTGCCGAGCCGCGATGGCCTCCGGTACGGTGGACATGCCTACCGCGCTGGCACCCAGGCTTCCCAGCATCCTCACTTCAGCAGGTGTCTCATAGGACGGTCCAAGGCAGGCAGCATACACGCCCTCCGGCAGCGTGAGATCGAGCCTTCGAGCAACTCTCTTTGCCAGGACTCGCAGGCGCTGGGAGTAGACCTCGGACATGTCGGGGAATCTCGGTCCCAGGGAGTCCAGGTTCTCTCCCCTCAGGGGGTTGTCTCCCATGAGATTGAGATGGTCGGAGATCAACATCAAAGTGCCGGGAGTGAGGCCTGGATCCACTCCGCCAGCGGCGTTGGTCAAGACGAGAGTCCGGATGCCCAACCGACCCAGAACACGAATCGGAAAGACCACCTCCGACAGCTCCAGGCCCTCGTAGCGGTGGGATCTCCCTCTCAGAATGAGAGTGTGTGGTCGACCCGAGGAGTCTTGTTCTAAACATAGAATCTCGCCGCTATGGCCCTCGACTTCGCTGAGAGGGAAATGAGTCAGTTCCCTATAGGGCAATCGAGCTGACTCAGGTACTGAATCGGTGAAGTTTCCCAGGCCGGAACCCAGGACTACCGCGATCGAGGGTTGGACGCCGAAGTGTTGCAGGATTTGGGAGGCAGCCTCGTCCAGCCGCTGCAACAGAGAATTAGGGCCGCTTGCCCTCACGTGCTTCACCGTAGGACTCTGTCGATCATAGGGGCTCGACGTCGGCTGGCCGTAAACTCGAGTCCATTGGTCAGGATCAGCAGCCCGCGCCCGCCGCCCAGCCTGCACATTCTTCGAATCCCATTTCGGTGGAGGGCATGCTCCCTACTCCCGGCCTTGCCCACGACGGTCACCACATCCGCCAGGGATAGTATTCCACGAGGAACCATCGAGCAAGCGGGATGTTTGTCTACGCCAAAGCAGGAGCCGCCTAGAAGAAGCGCACCATGTAGGTGAAGCGGACGCCGCGGCCGATTTCTGGGGCCAGGTCCTTGATGAATGACGAGTGATTTCGGTACAGCCGGTCACCCAGGTTGAAGACGTTTATAGAGAATTGGTGCGCCAGGTGTTGTTGAGCATACGTGTAGGAGCCCTTCAAGTTCACCACGCTGTAGCCCGGGGTGCGAGCCTCGCCGGTGAATGTCTGGTGCTGTTGGCTTGCTAGGATCAACTCCGGAGCGAATCGGAAGTTGCCCTTGCCATAGTCGAATCCGAGGCGACCGCGCAACGGCGGGATACGCGGTAGTGGAGTGTTGGCATTCGTCTCCTGGGCGTCCACAAAGTCGACGCCCAGGTTCAGCCAGAGGTTTTGCTGGATGCCGAGGGAAGCGGTTGCTTCAGCTCCCATGAAGCGTGCTTCACGCTGGGTGAAGGCGATGACGCGCAGTCCATTTTCCTCTTCTCCAGTGGCGAAGGGAAAGACGAAATTGCTGAAATTGTAGTAGAACAAGTTGACCTCACCGCGCACCCGCCCGTGTTGATTTCGCAGGGAGACGTCCAGTCCGTCTCCGGTTTCGGCTTCCAGAGCCGCGTTGCCGATTTCAAACGCCAGGTTGCCGAGATGCGGGCCGAAATTGTAGAGTTCTTCCAGCGCCGGAGCTCGGTAGCTGTGAGAGTAGTTTGCTACCAGTGCTCCTCCCGACCAGAGGTCCGCGTGTACGCCAGCCGCGGCGGAAGCTCCTAGAAACGTGCGATTTACAGCCGCCGCGACCCTCCCCTCGGCTCCCTGGTCCTGCTCCGACACAACTGGATCATACTGTTGTCGCTCGAGCCGACCGCCGAATTGGAACTTTACCCGTTCGAAGTGAGCTTCCTGGAGTACAAAGGCTGCCAGTCCACTCTGATCGACCGGTGGTGAAAGAGCCTCCGCACCGGCCACATCGTAGTCACGGTCGATACCCCAGAAGCCGAAACGTCCGCTCAGCAGACCTTTCCTTCTCTGTTCAAAAGTACCTCGGAAGACGAACTGACCGTTGGCGAAAGTGGTTCCAATCTCCGGTACAGAGCTACTGAAGAACTCGATCTCCTCGTGTTCCCAGTCGGTGTAGCCAAGCTTCAGTGTGAAGCTCTCCAGGGTCGAGCCGAGATCGTTTAGGCCCCAGTCGAAACGGTAGCTGGAGCGCCGCGAATCGAGTGCGACTCGTTCAAGGTCCTCCGCATCCTGGCCTTCTCCCTCCTCATGTCCGACCAGATCCTGGGCGAAGGGCACTCCGTAGAGACCGTCGTCGTATTTGCCGTCGACGCTGAAAAAGATCCTCTCACCAAACCACCCGAATCCGCCGCCGCCGTTACCGATACGGGAACGCGAGTTGAATATCTCACCCTCTGGAGAGCCGTAGTCCCCGCTGCGTATGCCACCCCCCTGTGCCCACAACATCCAGCGACCGTGACCGTACTCGAACCCGACGCTACTACCTGCGAGCGCATTAGTGGTACCCACTGAGCCGGAAGCGAAGCCGCGAAGGCCTTGGTGTGCATGTTGATGCAAGGCGTGGTGGCGGCTGACCGCGTTGACAGTGCCACCCATGGCACTCCCGCTGTAGAGGAGCGTGGCCGGACCCTTGACGATTTCCAGCCGCTCCAGTTGGGCGGGATTGATGAGCTCTCCATGATCGCCAGATTGGGAGGAGAGGGTTCCGGTCCGAATGCCGTCCTCCATCACCAGTACCCGGTCGCCATCGAAGCCTCTTATTATCGGGCGGGAAGAGCCGGGACCGAAGCTTCGCTTGGCGATCCCCGTACCCACCTGAAGGTCCAATGCCTCTCCCAGGGACACATCCGTGGACTCTGCCAGTGCGTGGGCTGCGTAGGAATCCACGCTCTGGAAGGATTCGAAAGTGGTCTCCTCTTTCTCGGACGCGGTAACCGTTACGTCATAGCGGGACTCGCTCAGGCTGAGTGTGAAGTCCACGGTCCTCGCTTCTCCGACTGACAGCTGTATTACCTGTGTTGCCTCGGTGAAAAAGCTGTCCAGATGGGCAATGAGTCGATAGCGTCCCGCAGGCACCCCCTCGAAGCTGTAGGAGCCATCGTCCTGGGTGAGCGCACTTCGACCCAGCTCCACGATTGAGATGCTCGCTCCGTGCAGTGGACTTCCAGTTTCTTTGAGTGAGACGGTTCCCGAGAGGCGTCCCTCAGGCTCTGCGTAGAGGCTTGTAGCGGCGAAGAAGAGCAGGGCGAAGAGCACTGCCAAGCCCCCCGCCCAGCTGCTGTCAATTCGCGGCGTTGCCATACCTACACACTACGAAAAACTCACCCAACCTGCGAAGAAAATCGGGTGTACTAGGAAGGTTTGGTTGGAATTCTTCAGCGGCCTCTTTGAAAGCGACTCCTCAACCCGCCCCGAGGAGCACGGCTGGCCTAGAGCCGAGAGCGAGTCATTGCCTTTTCGCCCACTAAACCCGTTTGTGAAGCTTCGGAATTCTGGTCCACACCGAACCCACGCGACCAGACGTGAGAGCACAATTGTCAGAATGCGCGACATATCGACTCGGTGCTACCGTCAGTTGCCTCCTGCCCCGGTCGGCGCATTGGCCCGGAGGACGCGTAGAAAGTTTCCTCCCAGGATCTTGCCAATCTGCTCCTCCGTGTAATTGCGTTCGAGAAGGCCCTGGACCAACTGCCGATAGAGCCAGACGTAATCCTCTCTTCCCATATCGATGTCTGTGCCAATGCCCACGTGGTCGACTCCGATCAACGCAACGATATAATCGATGTGGTCCAGGGTCCCCTGCACGTTGGATCCCTCGGTGATCACACCGGATCGGGGTACGACTTTAGCCAGAGGGGCAGGAGGGGACAGGCCCAAGGTTTTCCGAGCCTGTTTCTGTTCAGCGGGGCTGTGTAGGGCAGCCGCCAGATCGAAGGGATCGGGGTAAACTTCTGCCAGATGGTTGTGGATCTGGGAAGTGGCCGTCCAGGTCCCCGCGGCCCGCAGGGGCTCCAGGAGATCCGGATCATAGTAGGCGCCGACTCCGATCATTCCACCCTTACTCGCCAAAGCCTGGAGCATCTCGTCTGTCAGGTTGCGATGGGCATTCACCACGGAGCGGGCTCCCGAGTGCGAGGCTATCAGTGGCTTGGTCGATGTCTCCAGGGCGTCCCACATGGTCTGATCCGAGCCGTGGGAAATGTCTACCAGGATCCCCAGGCGGTTGCACTCGCGAACCACCTCGAGTCCGAACTCCTCCAGACCGGGATCGTCGTCGTTCATGCTTCCCAGACTGGAATCCGCCCACTGGAAGGGGAAGCTATGAACCAGCTCCAGCTTCCTCAGGCCCAGACGGTGATAGAGCCGTAAGGTGGCCAGATCTTCGAGGGCGACACCACTGTCCAGCCCAATCAGGAGAGACAGTTTTCCCTGGGATCGGAAGCGATCGATATCTTCCGCCGTGAGGGCCACGGCCACCTGCTTCGGCTGTTGGGCCACCGCCTGGTAGATGGCATCCAGCTCCCAGAGGAATCTCTTGCTGGCTGCGGCGCCTTCGAAGACAGACCGACTCAGTACATTTCCTGGCTCGGGAGATTCGTATAGATAGGGACTGAAGTCTCCCGTGATGAGGATTTCCGTAAGGGATCCGATTCCCAAGCCGGCCACGTCGATCCCCTCCTTCGTCAATTCATCCGGACGGAAGGCCGCTTGCGGTTCGGCGGGAAAACGAAAAAAGCGCGTGGTCACAGCCGCATCAACGACCGTGTATTGTCGAAGGATCCGGGTCACCGGGTCGACCTCTGGCTCGGATGGAACAGAACCTGTGCAGCCCAGGAACACACTCAGGGGCAACAACCCGATTCCTGTCAAGAGATACAAACCCAGTCGACGCATGAGGTTTTCCTTTAAATTCAGAAATTAAATCATTGGCAAATGTCTTCTGATATCCGACGAGAAATCGCTTGGCTTCTACGAGCCGCTGCTTCAAGTCCGAGGGACATTTTTCAACGCGTGGTAGCAACGCTTGTGCTAGAGAGCTCGTAGGAATGGCCAAGCTACCGATGAGCACGCATGTGGCGAAGAAACCGCGGCTGGTTGTTGCAAGCTTTTTCATCATGATATCCCCAATTATTAGGACGGACGGTACGGTGCGACACTGTTCAGTCGCCTCAAGCAACATTGTCCCAGCCCGCAGCTTATCGTCGAATATGGGCGATATACAAGACCAAGGTTGGCAAGAACTCAGCCCTTTGGCGAGCTGTGGTCCAGTACCTATTTCTTGAAACGTCATAGAGCTGCTGGGTCAGTGGTTCATGAAGTAAAGTCTTCTCGCCGGCTTGGGATCCGGGTGGGCCCGCGCCGCATCGGAGCCTTCATAGACCACTCCGTTTTGAATCACGTAGCGGATCGATCGGGTATTACGGATATCCTCCAGCGGATTCTCTTCGAGTATCACTAGATCCGCGAGTTTGCCTGGTTCTATGGAACCGAGCGAATGGTCGAGACCGTGATGCCTGAAACCGTTGATGGTGGCGATCTGAATCGCTTCCAAAGGAGTGAATCCGCCGTGGACGAAGAGCTCCATCTCCCAGTGAGCTCCCAGTCCCATCATCTGGCCGTGCGCCCCCATCTGCAGCAGGACTCCGGCCCGGTGAAGCTTGGTCAACTCGGCAGCCATTTCCTTGTGGTAGAAATCGTCGTCCCAGTGGTGAGTCGGTCGTCGAAATCGGATCAATTCGTCCGGGCGAAAGAAGCGAAGCAGCTTCGGGTCCTCCCAAAGGCGTTCGTTTTGATGGAAGTAGCGCTCTCCCGAGGGGCCGTTGTAGACGACTACGAGCGTGGGAGTCATACCGGATTCGGTCGCCGCGAAAAACTGAACGTAGTCGTCGTAGATCGGGGTGATCCCCATGGTGTGCTCAATTCCCGTGAAACCATCGATCAACTGTGTCAGGTTCATGAACGGGTTGGAGAAGGACTCAGCCACCAGGTTCACGCCCAGTTTGCGGCAAGCCTCCGCCAGCTGCTGGCGAGCCGCCCGGGTGTGGTTCGAGTAGTCCTTGACGGCGTCCGCTCCGTGGTCCTTGTTGAACTGAACGTGCTCGAGTGCCGCCTTCAGATTCTCGATGGGTCGGTGCATCTTGGTGCGGTATTTGGTGACGAAGATCGGATCGCCCACCGAGTAGAGCCGAGCACCGGTCATCTTTCCGGCGCGCAACATGTCGGAAACCCAGAAGTCTTTCTGAGTGGTCCCGTAGACATCGAACATCGTGGTGACGCCATAGGCAAGGTTGGCGTGAAGCCCATAAAGGCGTTGCTCGATGACGTTGAGAGGGGACATGGGACTTCCGTAATGCCCATGAGCGTCGAACATTCCGGGCATCACCGTATGCCCCTCGAGATCGAAGATTTTGGCGCCCTGAGGAATCCTGAGATTCCTCCCGATGTCCTTGATTCTGTTCCCCTCGACCAGGATGTCTGTTTCCTCGAACACCTCCAGCTCTGCGTTCATAGAAAGCACACGGACGTCGCGTAGGACGAGGCTGCTCGATGGAGCGCTGAGCTCGAATTCGACGGTTAAGTCGGTCTTCCGTACCCCTTTGTTGCCGGAGAGGATCTCTTCCAGTCCCTTCTCGTAAAAGAACGCCCCTCGTGTCCAGTGGAGGCCCTGCGAGTCTTCATCCCATCCCATGAAGTCCCCGTCTTCCGAGTCGACCCTTCGACTCACTCCGAGCTCATCGGCGGCACTCAGCTT
>CAZJIM010000054.1:10281-11431 GCA_964546115.1 uncultured Gemmatimonadaceae bacterium
GCTTTCCGCGACCGTCGAGGTGGATTCGCTTCAGGGTGAGGACGTCCTCGTCGAACTCGGTGAAGAAAAGCCACTTTTCGTCGGCTGAAAACTGAACCGTGGGAGGCCTCTTGGCATAGCTATTCGCCGACCATCGGACGGGTGTGAGAACGCGTTCGGCCCGGTGCTCATCGAAGATCCCCAACTCGAACTCGGTCTGCCCTTCCAGGTGTTGGCCCGACATCAACCCGCCTGCTCCCCGAACGAACGCAAACTGCTGTCCCGACGGAGATAGGGCCAGGGAGCCGTATTGAGAGGGCTTGGAGACGAGAGTGCTCCTCTCCTTCTTCGCCCGGTCGATCACATCGAGGCTTCCCATCTCGTCATCGGACCAGTTGGCCAGGAAGAGCCGGCCAGAATCAGAATCGTAGACCGGATTGGTCTCATGAGTTTCCGAGTTGGTCAGGTTCTGGATCTGATCGCCGGTTTTCAAGTAGATGTCGCCCAAGGCTTCGAAGAGCACGCCGTCAGGGACCCTCTGGGCCCATCGATGAGATCGCGTGCGAATCTTCCCCTCCGGAACCTCGGTTTTGAAGCGAATGGTCTTGTCGATCTTCCGTTCGATACGGGCTCTGAAAGGAATATCGCGAGTCAAACCGGATTCTATGTCGATCGCGGAAATGCCACCTTTCAAGGAGATCAGGATCTCCTGTCCGTCGGGATGCCAGGCCATGTTGGAATAGCATCCGTAGAAGCTACGCGATTCGAATCTTCCAAGATCCAGCTGTTCGAAGACCACTTTGTCCCTATGGGTTTCCATATTTCGGACCACCAGTACCGTTTTCTTATCAGCGCGGTGGATGTACGCAAGGCGATTTCCGTCGGGCGAGAGTCGAGGGTTGGCGGCTCCACCGGGACGTTCGATGTAGACCCGCACTTCACCCGTTTCCAGATCGTATCTCTTCACGCGAGGGCCGCTCGCGGGAAGCAACGCATCGTTATGCTCGAAATAGAGAGCATTCTCGCTTGGACGGTGAACGAAGTGATTCGCTGGAGTGCGATCTCCTGCCGGGATCAACTCCTGTCGACCTCCCAGGAAATTGAACCGATAGGCGGGGAACCTCACTTTCAGATTCAGGGCGGTGCCGAAGAGGTGAAGCCCGTCCCGGGA
>CAZJIM010000055.1:0-9205 GCA_964546115.1 uncultured Gemmatimonadaceae bacterium
CAGCGGCATGATCGCGAAGAAGATCATGAGTGTTCCGTGCATCGTAACGAGAGAATTATAGAACTCGGGGAGGACAATGCCGCCGGGTGTCATCGTGTCCGGGAGTGAGTCCCCACCGGGCATCGGCTGGCCCGGAAAGCCAAGCTGCCACCGGATCATCATCGCCAATATTCCTCCCAACAGGAGGAAGAACAGGCTCATGAAGAGAAACTGCGTCCCGATGACCTTGTGGTCAGTGGAGAAGATGTACTTCCTGATGAAGGGGAGCTCTTCATGCTGCTCTCCCGCATACGGAAGTAGGTCAAAATCCGTCTTCGTTGCAGTTACACTCATTACTGTTAACTCTTTAGTAGAGGGAAGCTAAGGGGTCCGGATACGCTAGTCTTCACGAGTCCTCCATACCACTGGCGACCACGACTTCTTTCGCTGCTGCATTGTCCGGCGTTCGGCTTGCTGTTTCCTCCGGGAGGGTCACCGTGGCCCCGCCGGGGCTTTCGTCCTGAAGCGCCACAGCCTGATCCGTTTCCCATTGTTGGAATTCGGATGCCGACTGAACCACCAGGATGCCCTCCATCGTGTAGTGGCCAAGTCCACAGAGTTCAGCGCATCCTATCGTGTACTGGCCTGTTTGGGTTGCCTCGAACCAGACCGGGATCGACATCCCCGGTACCGCATCCTGCTTCACGCGGAGATCCGGAAGGAAGAAGGAGTGGAGTACATCCGAGGCCCGGAGGTGGACGGTTACGGGACGGTTGACCGGGACGTTGATCTGATTTAGAAGGGTAAAGTCATCCCCACAGGGGATCTCGTCAGGCTCGCAATCGAGCTCTAGGATCCCGTCGGCTCCCGCATAGGTCGCTTCCCACTCAAACTGTCTGCCGTGGAGGATGAGCTCGTAGCTGCCCGGTGGGATCCTAGACGGGTCTTTGATGTCTGACCAGACCCCAAAGCTCATGATACCGAGTCCGATCACGATCACAGCTGGAACGGCTGTCCATATGATCTCGGCCTTCATGCTTCCTTCAATGTATTCGGCTACATGTCCATCACGCTTCCGGTACTTGATGAGGAAGTAAACAAGGAGGAACTCGGTGACCAGAAAGATCACACCAGTTATAACCAGAATTATGTAGTACATCCGGTCGATATCTGGCCCGAAGGTAGATACGCTTGGGTCGAGGAACCAGTTCATTCGCTTACTCTCCCGATCCCGTCCTGGGCTGGGCCGTGTTCATGAGGATCGAATGGCTTTCCAAGTGGCACCTCAGCGCCCGCCATCGCTTCGGAAAAGGTAAATGACACCTCAGTGGTCTGGCCAGTCGTAACGGTCACAGTTTGTTCCTGCGTGCCAAGCTGGGAGTGCCAGGCCTCGATCACGTATTCGCCAGGAGGTAACTGGCTCAAGTCGAACGAGCCAGCCACACTGGTCACTGAGTGGTAGGGGTGCGCCACGACTCCAATGTATCCGGACATCCATCCATGAACGTTGCACTCAATGGGAACCATGATCTCGGGCGCAGGGAAGTTACGCTCCGTGTCCATGTTTACCGGCTGGCTGACGTTGAACGGCCGATTCGCAGTCGGAGACGCGTTGATGTTATGGAGCAGCCCGTCGGAGTTTCGAATTGTCAGTGGCTGATCTGTCATCACGCCCAGGACCTGTGGGATGTATTCGCAGCCTGCCTGGTTGATAACCGGGGATTCGGACGGTACCGGAAAGTCCATTCCCTCGAGTCCTTCCTTCACGTAGACGAAGACATTCGCGAGCTGGCCGTCGGCCACCATTACAAAGGACTGGGTCGGGTCACCATCGTACTGCTCCGCGCAACTGGGCTCGGAAGTCATGTCGAGGACTTCCGGCGGAGGAGGGGTGCCTTCGAACATCACTGTGCCCGAGATATTTCCGGCAGTGGCCACGTCGAACGGCATCTCGGCTGTCGCTGCGTCACCACCCCCACCAGCCCCCCCACCCCCGGCAGGCTCGTCACCACCACCGCAGCCTACGGTGATGACACCAAGAATGGCGACCGGTACTATCGTTTTCGTGAAATTCAAGAACCTTGACATGTCTCATCCCCTCCAGGGTGAGTTAAGTGATCCAATTTATACCGTTGCTACTTGCGAGGCCCCTGATAGCGATGCCGAGCGGTCCCAACCAATGCTACTATCCCGGCAATCGTCAGGAAGGCCGCGATGACGCCCCACCAAAACCCGATGTCAGAATAACCTTCCGACCAGCCGCCGAGGGAGTTCCGAAGAGCAACGGAGGCAAAGACGAGCCAAATAGCGCCCACAGTCAAACCGAAGCCCCGGGCCATGGCAGGATGCGCTTTTGCTCCCGACACGGCCCAAACTCCATCCTCATGCTCCTTCCTCTGAGCGCGTCGCACCACCAAGACTCCCAGGCCGCCAGTAAGTAGCAGGGCGAACAGCGGAGCCACGTACGTCGAGGGTGGAGTTTCCTCTTCAAGATGGACAAAATACCATGAACTCACTGACCCGCGGGTTTCCTCCTCCGAATTGTCCCCATCCCAAGCGAAGAAGGCGATCGGTATCGACTGTCCGATCGCGAACTCAAGCTCGCTCTCTGGGTCGGACGCCACCAGACTTCGGCGGAGGAGCAACTGCCATCTTCCGTCCTCCCATTGAGCGTCTGAGGTGAGTCCTTCGGAGCCCAGCGACTGAACATCGTTGAGTCCGCGGGCAGTTGCCTTGTCAGCCCCGGCCGGGGCGCTGCTCCAACGCCATTGATAAACCGGTTCTTGCGCGTCACCCATTAGGAAATAGGGGCGGTCCATATCCTCCGGAATTGTGGGAGGGAACTGGACCGTAAGCCGGTCGGGTCTTGGTCCAGGAAAGATCTCTCCTCCTTCCTTGGGCTCCATAGCATTAAGTACCCACCCCTGCCACTCGAGCCAGGCGGGATCCGGACTCTGAGAGCGGTCACCCCAGGTGAGTCGAAAGGCTATTTCTGTGGCATCATGTAGCGCCTGGACCCAGACACCATCGACTGAGGGGTCGAACCAACGAGGGCTTTCAATAATCTGTCCAACCAGCGGAATGTAAAATGACTCCACTCCATCCCAACTCTCGTCGGTGACTTGTGTGGGCACCTCGCCCGGGAGCACTTGCCCCGCCACGATGACCTCCTGTGCCGTGGGCTCCTCCTCTGGCGCGAGGCTGCGCACGAAGTGCGCGAGGTTCCAGAGCTGGTCGTCCGTCATGAAACCAGCGTCGACGAGGTCCGAGAAACTGGGCATCGGGGTTCCGTCGAGCCCGGTTCGAAGCCGGCGGTATATATCCTCGACCGAGCTTCCTCCGTTGAAGGTCCAGTTCTTGGTCAGGTCCACAGCCCGGATGGGATTCCCCGAGTCGTCCTCAAGGGTTGGCGCGGTTTCTCCGTCTCCACGACCCGCCTGCCCATGACACTGCCAGCATTCGATCGAGTCATAGAAGATCCTCCCTTCCGCAATGCTCTCGGCGGACACGCTGGTAGCGCCAGAAAGCTCAAGGGGTTCCGGCGCACCAAGGGTCTCGAAGAATGAAGAGAAGGTCTTGATATAGGTGACCAGTGCCTCACGGTCCGCTTGGGGGAGTTCATCCTCCCATCCAGGCATCGTCGTACCGGGCATCCCGTCGTTGATGACTCTTAGAATGTCTTCGTCGGTGGGTAGCTCTCCGCTTCCCGTCGTTCGGATCTGAAAAAGTCCCAGTGTGAAGTCTCTGGGGCGGGGGAGCATGTACTCGGCTGCCGGACCGTCCCCACTGCCTTCAGCGCCGTGACAGGAAGCGCACCACTGCTCGTACACTTCCTGGCCATGCTCAAGGTCCTGTGCCTCAAGAGCGGGGGCCCATAGGAGCGCGGGGAAAACCATGGCCCCAGCGAGGAAAAGAGCTGGCGAAGTGCTCACTCGACTTCCTCCTCCTCCCAGGTGCGAGGCGAGATGCCTGCCTGTTCGTAGAGAAAGAGCGTTACCGACCAGATATCGTCTGCACTGAGGAAGTCCTCCCAGATCGGCATGGCCGAGTTCCAGGGTCCCCCTTCCCGAGGCAGGCCAGGACCACCCTTGGCAATCCTCCAGAAGACGAAGCTCTCAGTGAGCTGAGCGATAGTCCCATTACCTCGGAGTGCCAACGGCGTCGGGTTAAAGCCGTGTGCGTAATGGCCTCCTGCGTTTAGATAGTCGCCATGGCAGGGCATGCAATTCTGATAATAGACTTCACGGCCCCTCTCGAACGCTGCTTCTTCACGACCTGGCTCCCTCATGGGGTTTTCCAACCCTTCCAATACCATTGTCTCGCCTTGGAAGGTGATCTGGGTCGGCGGAGCAGGGTGGATTGATCGAAGGCTAGCCGGTGCCGCAATCGTGGGTCGGACATTGTTAAAGGTCAAGAAGGCCACGAGCAGTGGAACGAGGATCATGAATACAGTGCGAATCACCTTCCTTTCGGGCTGTATCAGGACATCCTGGATCGGCTCCTTGAAATCCTTCCAGCGCCCCTCGTTATCACTCACCCACACCAGAATGCCCACGAGGATCGTGAGGGTGTATTGGAACACAACGCTCTGAGGCAAAGGAGCGCTCGTGAGTCCGACTAATCCCGGGAGGTAGGGGACCCCCCACCTGATCAGGACGTAGGATACCCCAAGAAGGAGAACCGCCTGCCAGAATGGGTGCCTGAGGTATCTGTTCATTAGGGGCTCCTTCCTACTCCAGACTACCTAAATAGCTGACGACCGACTCCAGTTGCGCGGCAGTGAAACGATCTCCAAAAATCGGCGGCATCCCACCGAGGAGTTCCTGGTATCCCTCTGAAGCAAAGGCTCCTGGGTCCAGGATGGAGTTGCGAATCTCGTCCGCGCTCAGCCGGGAGCCGACACCATCTAGGGAAGGTCCCAACTCGACCCCTTCACCTCCAAGAACGTGGCATAGGATGCACTCCTGGTTCAGGATCTCCAGGGGGTCCGACGCTGCGATTGCCGGGCCATCCGCACCTCCAGTTGTAGGATCGTCCGCCTGGATGTCGGCGCCTGTGACCGTTACCTCTCCTCCCTCCGACTGAAGGTAGGCCACCAGAGACCAGGTCTGTTGCTGGTTCAGCACGCGGTCCACGGGCAGCATAATCGGGGGATAGTCCCCCACAAGGAAACTCTGGGGCAGGAGGAGTGATTCATAGAGATATTCCTTGCAATCGAGTCCGGGGCTCCGATCCCCACATCGTTGGCCTATTGTGCCCTCCCCCTGGTAATCGGTGAGGAGGTTCGGGCCCCGCGCCCCTGGGGTCTCCGCATGGCACACAGTACATCCTCCCGCACCCTCGAAAAGGTTCTGGCCAGCCCCAACCAACTCCTCTGCCGTTACATTTGCCCCGAAGGCGATCAGTTCGGGCACGTCGGACTGTATCTGGGGGATCGAGTTGGCAACGACCGTAAATACAAGAACGGTCCCGATCACGACTCCGCCGACCTTGAGATCTACAGCCCCCATCGTTGATTCTCCTCTCGCTCAGGTTCCCGGCAGTGGCCGGAGTCCTGAATCCAGATCTGGTTCGAGCTCAGCTTCCGGATCATTCCGCCGCCGCCTCGACCGGGACCAACTCCGGCTTTGCGATCATTCCTCCGATCCAGAATACGAAGGCGATCATCGAGAAGAAGATCAGGACCGATGCGCTGATAACCTGTGCTGCGTAGCCTAATGCCGGCGTGGCTGCGTAGGCGCTGGTGTCCTGCACGACCTCGTAAATGTGCCAGTGCTGTCGGATCCCACTCCGGGCGAACCCCATGAGCCCCATCAACCATGTGAAGGTCACCATCAAGATGAAAAGAGCGTATTGGGAGCGGGGTGGCATCTGGCCCCAGCGGATTGCCCCCCGAGACTCAGCGCCTCTTGCCACGAAGAGGTCAAGTATAAGTACCGATAAGATGGTGAAGAGGACCGCCAAGACCTGGTAGACCGAGAACCCGATGCGAACGATCGCGGGGACGAAGTAGCCGGCTATCCCGTAGAATAGGACTACGAGGGCGCAAATCAGGATCAGGGCTCCCTGGGTGATAGTTCCCGTTCTTGCCCAACTGACCGTGGGGGCTTTGTTGGCCCTTCGATAGAGCAGGAACGACAAGAAGGTCGTGAGGATCATGAGGTTCACGGCGGTGTTCTTGGCGCTCATGACCCCGAGGGGTTCGAGGAATGGATGAAAGGTTCCTCCCATCGCTGCCAGTTCCGCACGGTCGGCAATCATGGTGTGTGGGGTAGCCCATACCATGACTCCGAGAACCAAAACGAGAAGCATCCACTTTGTATAGGGAGCAAATCTTTCGCCTCCTGGAATCCTTCCAAGCCCTATCCAGAGGTAGTAATTCCCAGCGAGGAAGAGGATCCCGATGAGGAAGGCCTGGATGATCCAGAGCCAGCTCATGAAGCCACCCATCATCGTGACACCCATTTGCTGGTTGAATTCGTAGATCTCGCGGCCCAGGTAGTAGCCCGCGAAGGGCAAGACCAGAAAGGTCCCGATGGCAATCATGTTTCCTACATAGCCCATCCAGTCGTAGTGGGCTCGTTCTTCGTCAGATTGGGCCTTCAGGAACCGATAGGCTGAGTAAGCAGCCACGATTGCCCCTCCGAACACCGCGTTCGCGATCAAGCGGTGAACATTAATCGGCATCCATGTCGCATTCGCGAAGGCACTCCAGAGCTGAACCGATGCGGGAGAGGTGTCCGGGGCTAACTCGCTTGGAGGACTCATCATGAAGGTGAGCCAAGAGTTGGCGATAAGCAGAGCGATCGTGCCCCAGACGTTCAGAAGGAGTCCCAACCCCCAGTGCCCGAGTTTCGCCCGCCCCATCTTCCATCGGTCCCATCCGTAGTAATACATGTACAGGGTGGCGGACTCGGCGAAGAAGACAAGGGCGTAGATCCACATCGTGATGCGGAATACTTCGCTCAAATAGGTCCAGAGCGTCGGATAAAGGGTTGTCAGGAGGAAGACGAAGAGCCCACCGAGGAGTGCGGTGGCACTGTAGGCGACCAAAAGGAGCCGGGTGAACTCCTTGGCCAATCGATCATAGCGTGCTTCGCCACCGAAGATCCCGATGGCCTCGGCGATCACGGCGAACATCGGTACTCCGAGGACGAATGCGGCGAACATCAGGTGAACCTGGGCCACGATCCAAATTGCTGCACGGCTTCCGATCACCGGGAAGTCCGCGCCGTACTGCGGTGGCTGATACGCCTGCGCGAGGACCGTGTCAGTCAGGACCAAGGCTGTGATGGCAGCCACGGCGAAAGATAGGAGCCACTTTCCCCATCCATCTAACCACCTATTCATACTCAAGCATTACCCCCACGCCGCAGGAAGAAGGGCAAGCGCTTGGAAAAGTCCACTGGCATGCTCCGACGCACCTCGGCCATCACCTCGAGGTCTACGACCTCATGTCCTCGCTCACGCGCGAAACTCTCAACACGGGATGTCACCACTCCCCGGACGAAACTCGGGACGCGTCGCATTCTCTCTTCAGCCTCTGGGCTCCACGGGAGCGTGGGCTCCTGAGACGTTCCATAGGTGATCCCCCGTTCAGGATTTACCAGGGGCTTGTCACCAGTGGGCTCATAGGCGCAAGAGTTGTCCGGTCCTAGAAGATCTCCCGTCTCAGCCTTCGCGCGAGCGCGGCAGCCGCCACAGGTTTCCCGAAATTCGCATCGGCCACACTTCCCCCCGAGCTCTCCGTGTCGAAGAGTATGGAAGACCGACGAATCCTCCCAGATCTCTCGAAAGCTATTCTCCCTCAAATCACCTGCGATGACTGGCGTATAAGGACAGGGAGTAAGCTTTCCTTCGGGAGTGATCCGGCAATAGTGGACCCCACATGGGCAACGCGTGCCGTAGTTCAGGAGTGGAGACTGCGAATCCCGTTCTGCCACGAGCCTCATGATTTGAGGCTGACACTTGGAGCGGATCATCATCCGACCTCGATACGTGACTTCAAGCGATACTAACTCCTGCAGAACCTCTTCGTTTTCAGTGGGCGTAAGACCAGCCATGTGCTCAGCTCGGCCAGTCGGGACGAGAAAGTAGAGATTGAAGGATACTGCCCCTTTGTTGGCGGCCCAGGAAACCAGCTCCGACAATTCTTGTCGATTACCTTGAGTGAGGCTTGTCTGAACTACGAAATCGAGCTCGTGTTCGCGAAGTCGATCGATGGCCGCGAGGGTGTCTTCTAGAGCTCCGGCGCCGTGGCGGAATCGGTCGTGGTACTCGGGGCGTAGGGAATCGACACTGATCGCGACCCCGGACACACCAGCTTTCATCAGTGATTCGATCCGGTCGTGGCTCAACCGGGTCCCGTTGGTACCAACCACGACGGTTGCTCCAACCGATGACCCGTGTTGAGCAATCTCCTCGAGGTCTTCCCTGAGCAGTGGTTCCCCCCCGGACAGGATTAGCATTGGGTTTGGATTCAATTCTAGAATCTCGTCTAAAACCCGGTGGCACTCCTCCGTCGAAAGCTCACCCGCAGCCGTGTGCCAAGATCCTGCCGCGATGTAGCAATGCGCGCACGCCAGGTTGCATCGCTTCGTAAGGTTCCAGGCGATGACATGGGGAAGAAAGGTTTCCCTGCTCATCAAGCGGTCGGGGAGGCCCAAGAGAGCAATACGGGAATCCGTGCCGCTCTCCTGGGTGGCGATCTTGGCTTCGATCACTCGGAGTCGTCCCCTCTAGCAGACATGAACTGTTCAATCGCAGCTCTTGCGTCCTCCGGCGAGACAATCTTGAGGTCCACCGGGCAGTCCTCAGCGGCTTCGGCGACGTCTCGAATCGGACAGCGCGTCACACCGTTGGCCTTGGCCTCTTCGATGAATTTCCGCATCTCAGGCGTCATGCCGTCGACGCCCTCCGCCGCTGCGTCGATCCCTTGCCCCCCGCACAACACATCCTTGAGGCCCGCATCCTCCGCCGCTCTCGCCACCTCGTCCACATACGCTTCCGGCGTCTCGTCAACCCCCCGGTGATTTCGCCGAAATTTGATCCCGTCGAACCCCCAGGCGACCGCCTTCCGGCACATCTCCGGAATCGTCTGTCCCTGTTCGCAGTAGTTCAGGTGCAGGATAATGGAAACCAAAATGCTGTCTCTCCTTTCTATGGAACTATTCCGGCTCCAGGCGACATCCCACCCCCGTCCTACCCGTTGGCCCTGGTTATGGGC
>CAZJIM010000056.1:0-8995 GCA_964546115.1 uncultured Gemmatimonadaceae bacterium
TGATGAGGCCATTGGAGAAGAGCGCCCGAGCGAAAGGCGTCGAGATCCTTCTCCAGCACAGGATGCAGACCTTTGTGCGGGAGCATCCGACCTCCGGTAGGGTTCTGGGCCTCACAGCTATGGAAGTGGACGAGTGGTATGAACCGACGGGCCAGACAGTCAATATTCGTGCAAACAATGGGGTTGTCTTCGCGACCGGCGGACACTCGAACAACGTTGATTTTCGCCGAATCTTTGACCCCAGATTAACCGAAGAGTACCAGGTGCACGGTGACGGCTGGACACCGCAAAACGCTGACGGGGAACTGGCGGCCATGGCAATCGGAGCGTCCTTGTGGGGAGCCGGCCTCCAGACCAATGAAGCAGATGCTCAGCTTTCGAAGGGGCGCTTCGCGACTCGGTCCAACTACCACGGCTTGGAATTCGTTCCCGAGAGTTCGAACTTCTTCCGCGAGAAGGCCACGGGTATACGAGTGAGAGATTGGCAAAATGTGATTCTGGTGAAAGAGAACGGCCTGCGGTTTCATGACGAAACAGCCGGAATCCGTGACTACGAATACTTCTTTTCGGCCATGCAGTGGACCGGTGACCCCGACAAGTTGAACGGAGGGGGTCCAATCTGGGCTATCTTCGACGCCGATGGGGTTGAACGGGAGGCATGGATCGTAGAACCCCCACATGTAGATCCTGATGGGTATTTCTACAGCGCCGATA
This sequence comes from uncultured Gemmatimonadaceae bacterium, assembly GCA_964546115.1. Lineage (GTDB taxonomy): Bacteria > Gemmatimonadota > Gemmatimonadetes > Longimicrobiales > Gaopeijiaceae > JAAXGI01. The sequence continues at coordinate 715 of CAZJIM010000056.1, forward strand.
CTCTCGAGGAATTGGCTTCGACCATTGACAACAAGTACCAGTGGCGTCCAATGCCCCCGAACTCGCTACGCGAGACCGTCGAACGCTACAATTCCTTTGTCGACTCTGGTGCGGGAGATGTAGACTTTAACAAACCAAGGCCACTGTACAAGATCCAACGGCCGCCGTTCTATGCGGCGTGGGCAACCCCCTGCGTACACGACACCTATGCCGGAATCCGCATCAACACGAACGCACAGGTCGTAGACACGCAGGGAGAGGTGATCCCGGGGCTCTATGCGGCTGGTGAGTCGGCGGGCGGCTTTGGTCAGCATGGGCTGGGAAGGTCACTCACCTTCGGCCGCATCGCGGGTATCGATGCAGCCCGAAACGGTCGGAAGGGCTGAATTGAGCAGTGAGTCCACCACGCTCCAATCCTGATAGGAGCTCAGTGCATGAACCTGATCTCGAGGTCAGCCGATGGTTTCCGTCGGGAGTGCCAGCGGGAGCCGAATTAGTCTGCACGATCCAGGTAAGGTGTCCATCCGCATGTGACCTTCGGGGTGCGGAAGTCTCCGTTGTGGCTCCCGATGGCTTGGTTGCGTCGAGCGAAATCATCCACTATGAGCAAGGGATCAACAACAGTGGAGAGGTCGCACTCAAAGCGCCTCTAGCAGTAGGCAAGCACGAGTGGAGCGTACTGTTCCGGCCTTCTCCTCAGGAGGACGAGCCAGCCGTACATGCTGAAAGCTCTCTCCTCTTGCCCTTCAGCACCCGCTCCCACGGAAGCAGCCTTGCGATCTGGGACGTTCCTTCGCCCGTCATCATGGGTGAGTCGTTCTCGATTAAGGTGGGGGCTAAGTGCGCAGAGGGTTGTGACTTGCAGGGAATGAAGGTCGAGATCTACGACGAATCAGGTGATAGGCTAACGACTGCCAAGTTCGGAGAAGCACTCTGGCCAGGGTCTGACGCCCTTTACTGGGCCGAAGTCGAATTAGTCGCTCCGCCCAGACAGGGGGTAGCCTCATGGTCGGTTGGGCTTCCTACACCGGATCTGGAACTTCCCCACGAGCCAACATCTTCCAAGTTCAGCTTCGCAACCACGAGGCCACCTGAGCACGAACTCACAGTTCACGTGGTCGAGGAAGGGTCAGTAGCTGCACCGGTTCCAAACGCGGAAGTGCGGCTAGGGGCGTATCAAACCTCTACCGACGAGTCCGGACGCGCTAGCATGGCGGTCGCCGAAGGTAACTATCAATTCCTGGTCTGGAAGGTCGGGTACGAGACTCACCACCCGAAGGCTATAGAGGTGTCCGGGGACCTTGCGCTCAAAGTCGAGGCGACGGTTCTCCCCGATAACTCCAGCTGGGAAGACGATTAGCGATCGTCCAGGTAACTTCTAGCTGCAGCCTCATCCATAAGGGGTACGACCTTGTCCGGGTCGACTCGTATCATCAGATAGGTGATGTGATCGTCGATGCGCGTAAACTGGTGCCCGGTTCCAGCAGGAATTACCAGGACATCACCCGTCTTCAGTTCAACGGTCCGGCCATTCCTGATAGCCGTGGAATTGTGGCCGGGGCCATTCAGGCGTCGAACCGCCTCGTTGTTTGGCGGCCTCGGGACCGAGCCTATTAGATCCGGGCCGGTCACGTTCGTGCCAGAGCCACTGATCACGTAGTAAATCTCGGTTACCAGGCTGTGTTCAGCTACGCCTCCCGGCTGCTCCAACCGGCCCCGATGGGCAATAGCCACCTGTGCATTTGTTTTTCCAATGTCGAGTGATCGAACCTGCTGATCCACTCGAGCAACCTCGAGGAACTCTTCAAACTCCTCCGCCGATATGTAGGTGGAGGGACACATGTTACAGGATGGTGGAAATTCTTGGGCAGTTGCCATGGCCGGTAGCACTACGAACATAATCATACCGACGGGGAGCAATGTCTTCCGCATCACGATCTCCTTGGCTTCTACGGTCGAGTGGCTTCGGTGGATCGAAGGAAGTCCATTATTGAGAGGAAACCAGCACGGTCGCCCGCGGTCTGGCCTTCTAGATCAGTGGCATCCACATCCACGCCGAGTTCTACGGTCAGTTTTACCGCCTCTAGTACCCTGGCTTCCAACTCGATCGGATCCGACGGTACGAAGGCACGCATCCTTCTCGGGCCACCCATCCCGACGGCTGCCATCAGGGCGGTCGTCGCTTCGGTCAAACCCCCTCCCCCATATGTACCCGCCGAAGCTATATACTTCACCTCATGGACGAAGAGTGGATCTGCACCATGTTCTGCCAGAAGATGCATAATCCCAGGCTCACTGAAGCGAGCTGCGAGCCAGAACGGCGTCGCCCCAATCAGTGAGGGGTGAAGGGACCAGTCCCTCGATGCACGTCGTGTTGGAGTCCATGTCGAAATTCGAGCGTTTGGATCGGCACCATGGGCAAGAAGTTTTCCGACCAAGTCTTCATCTCTACGCATGATTGCCATATGGAGCGGGGAAAATCCCTCCTCGTCAGCATTCGGATCGGCACCTTTATCAAGCATAAATTCCACGAATTCATGAAATCCGGAGTGTGCGGCGAGAGTCGTGGCACTGATACCCCAAGCATCGGCGTCATCCACATCAGCGCCATAGCTCACCAGGAGCCGTGCGGAAGGAAGATCTCCTACCCGAGCTGCAAATAACAGCGGCGTATTACCCCCGTGGGGCACTATCTGTTTATTAAGGCTATGTGGGGGTACGGCCATCAACTGGCCCCAAGTCTCTGACCTAGCATGGATATCCGCCCCATGCTCAAGGAGCACTCGTGCCGCATCAACGTGCTGCTGTGCAACTGCCCACATGAGTGCAGTTTGGCTCCGCGTTGCCCTTACGTTTGGGTCAGCCCCTGCACTGAGAATTAGCTCCAGGACTTCCGGGTTTCCCGTGCGAGCAGCCGTCATAACAGGGGCCTCCCCCGAAAGGAGAGCCGCATCCGGATCCGCCCCAGCAGCCAGGAGGCTCCGAACCATATCGACACTTCCGTTCAGGCTAGCACTCCAGAGTGGCGTGGCACCAAGTTCGTTAGCGGCATTCACGTCCGCCCCATTTTGAATCAGGAGCTCAACTACCTCGACTTCATCCCAATAGCTGGCCCAATGAAGGGCCGTTGCTCCATCTGGAGCTGTTGCGGTGGGGTCTGCTCCTTCTTCCAAGAGATTCTGGACCGCCACCCAATCCGTATTCTTTGCGGCTTCGATCAGAGGTGGTAGATCTACGCCGCTGGCCCCAGTGAGAACCAAGACCAGAGCGAGTGGAATCAGTTTTTGGCATCGAGACTTCACGAAAGTCCTCCTGGATCGGTGAACATTCGAGGTCAGATCCCTGAGAGCGTGTCGATCGGCAACGCTCCTGTGCTTGCTCCGATCTGGTCCACTGGGACATCCATCTTGTCCATCAGCGTTACGAGCAGATTCGCCATGCCCGGCTCGTCGGAGTAACTGAGATGCCGTCCTGTCTGGAGTCGTCCGGCACCGCCTCCCATCACCAGTAGCGGAAGGTTGTCGCCAGAGTGCCGCGTGCTGTTGGAGATACCCCCGCCGTAGAGGATCGTCATGTTGTCCAGCAGCGAGCCATCCCCATCGGGCGTGGCACGAAGCTTAGTTAAGTACTTGGCGAACAGCTCGGTATGGTACCGATTGATCCTTGACATCCGCTCAATCAGCTCTGGCTGATTATTATGATGTGAGAGTGGATGGTGAGCATCCGGCACACCGATCTGCGGGTATGGGCGAGCACTCTGCTCCTTACTCATCATGAACGAGATGACCCTGGTCAAGTCGGTCTGAAGAGCCAGAATCTTTAGATCAAACATCAGGTCGAGGTGGTCCTCAAACACGGCTGGCGCTCCCTCAGGCTGCGCTAGGGGAGGAAGCTCCATATCGATCTGCTCTTCCGCCTTCTGGATCCGCCTTTCCACGTCACGGATGGCCTCCGTGTATTGCTCCACCTTGATCTTGTCCTGGGCCCCAATCTCGCGACCGAGGTGGTTCACCTTATCCGTCACGGAGTCCAGAATACTCTTCTGCTGTCGTAACCTTGCCTCCCGAGCCGAGCGCTCGGTAGAGCCCGCATCCCCAAACAAACGCTCAAACACTGCCCGTGGATTGTACTCCGTGGGCAGAGGCTGTGTGGGACCACGCCATGAGAGGGTATGAGTATAGACGCAGCTCAGGTTGCTACTGCAGGCACCCGCGTTCGCCGAGGCGTCCATGGAGAGTTCCAAGGAAGCCAACTGGGTATCCTGGCCGAACTCTCGTGCCAGCAGCTGATCCATCGATACATCGGCGATGATCTCGGTCTCGGTCCGCCCCCCCTGAGGGATACCGGTTAGGAACGACCCAGAAGCGCCAGCATGAATCTGGACCCAATTCGCTCGAATCCCGGACAGAGCGAGCATTTGATCGCGAAATGGTGCGAGCGGCTCCATGATGGGAGAGAGTTTGAAATCCCTACCCTCACCGTTCGGGGACCAGTACTCCATGGCCATCCCGTTAGGTACATAGATAGTCTGGAACCGATGCACCCGGTCGATCTTGGCCTGGCCACGAAGCCCGAAAACGGGGAACATCGCGTCGAGAAGCGGTAGTGCCAAACTGGCACCGATCCCCTTCAAAAGTGTTCGTCGGGGGAGCGATTTTCCAGTCAGGATAGTTGTCATCCGGTGCCTCCAAATGTGTTCTGTTCCTACCTCAGATTGCTTCCCCAGACCTCCGCATGAGGAAGGCCGGGCTCTTTGCGATTCCCACCACGATCGATGACCATCTGTAGCCGCTGTCCTTCGCGTCTCGCACGATCTGCCGCACGGTCGGCTGATCGAAGTGTTCGAGGGGACGTCCCAAGGCGTAGGACATCAGCTTTTCAGTCACCGTGCCAACAAACTGTTCATCATACTCTAGTAGCAACGCCCTCAACGATGAGACCCCATCCAGCTCCACACCACTAGGCCAGCTTCCGCGATTGTCGATCGGACTCCCTCGTTCATCGATGTCCCGCCACGCACCCACCGCATCAAAATTTTCAAGTGCGAACCCCAGGGGATCCATGAGCGAATGGCAACTGGCACATAGAGGATCGGTCCGGTGCCGTTCTAGTCGCCCGCGGATGCCCAGCGCAACCACCTCCGGATCGGTGTCCAGGTTCGTGTCCACGTTCGCTGGAGGCGGTGCCGGATTCGCTCCTAGAATATTGTCCAGAAGCCACTTCCCCCGCAACACGGGCGATGTACGGTCCGGGTATGCGGTTATGGCCATGAGTCCTCCGTGCGCAAGCAGACCTCCTCTCTGCTCTGGGTTCGGAAGCATGACTCGGCGTGGACGGGAGCCGTAGATCCCCGGGATCCCGTAGAACCTCGCCAACCGCTCATTCGCGTAGGTGTAATCAGCGCTTAGCAGCTCCAGGATGCTCCGATCGTCGCGCAGAGTGCTCGCGATGAACAGCTCCGTCTCCTGCTGGAACGCTTCCAGGAGACTGTCATCGAAATCGGGATAAATGACCGGATCGGCAAGTTTCTCGGGAAGAAGGCGAAGGTTCAGCCATTGGGCCGCAAAGCCCTTCACGAGCGCGTCAACGGCACGCGAATCGGCCAACAATCTGAGGGCTTGCTCCTCTAGAACCGCTGGATCCGTGAGTCGTCCGTCCTCTGCTACCCGGAGCAGAGCTTCGTCAGGAATGCTACTCCACAGGAAGAAGGACAGCCTGGAGGCTAGGTCCAGATCGTCAAGCGAGTAGACGTCACCCAAGTCGACGCCGGTGGGCTCGCCATATACGCGGAAGAGGAACTCTGGGTCAACGACGAGACGCTCCAAGGCGAATTGGATGCCGGCGTCAAAGCTTCCCCCTGCCGTGCGACCTTCTTCAAAGAACTCCAGTAGAATCTGTACATCCTGTTCGGTAGCCGGACGACGATAGGCCCTTCGAGCCATCCTTGAGAGGATTTCGGTAGCACACACCTCTTCACCGGCTCCAGCCTCGGGACGACAAATGAAAATCTCCCGCTGGCTGGGGGTCGCGGTCGTGGTTCCGGTGATCTCATACGGCCCCCCGATCTGGACCGACTTAACGCTTGCATTATCCATGTAAATCTGATCGTTCGTCAGGACTCGCCCCCTCTGGCGAGGTTGGGGCAGTCCTTCCGGCTCCCACTGCTCCCTAACGAAGGATAAGCCGATGACCTGAGGCCCGGCTACAACATTCAAGAGGACCTCCAGGTGCGCGTCTCCCGTCACCTGCATGTACTCTTCCCATTCGGGAGAGCCTCGCGAGTCCGGTTCGCCCGCTCCAGCGTAGCTAGCGGCGGCAGGCCGTTGATCAACGGCTCCTCCACCCACCGTGAACCTCTCGATCAACTTCCCATCCAGTCTGAGGTCCAGCTGCTGAGGCCATCCCATCCCCATCAGATAGTCTTGGTATTGCCTCCGGAGAAGGATCTTGATGAGATAATCACCATCCGCAGGGAAGTTGTACCTCACGGCGATACCGCCGCGGGACCCGAAGGGGAGTTCCTCACTCTGACGTTGATCCTGAACAACGTGTAGCGGGACCTCGAAGGTCTCCACTCCTGGAGCTGTGGGGGGCAGGCCCGTAGCAAGACGGGTCACCTGCCGGGCCACGGACATGTATCGCTCCATGTGGGTGGTCGTGATCGAGAGAGCGTCCGCGAAGTTGTCAAAACTACCGTCCGCAGTCTCATCGCCAGGCAAAAGCGAACTCACATCGACATCAAGCGAAAGAAGGTCGTTGATGGCGTTGTTGAATTCTAGGCGGTTAAGACGGTGGATGGGATTAGTCGTGCCTGGGTTGGGATCCGATGATGCAGACGCCTGATCGAGTTCTGTCTCCAGCCAGCTTGCGACGAGGTCATAGCTGGACTGATCGGGTCTCGGTCCGTCTCCCGGTGGCATGGTACCCGTTCGAAGCTTCCGTACGACCATCTCCCACCTGTCTGCGGCCGTTCCCGGATTTTCCAAGTCCAAAGCATCGAGCGCCAATCCACCGGTCCGGAGGGTCTCGTTGTGACACACGACGCAGTAGGTGTCCAGGATCTCGCGAACATCCTCCAGATCGGTTCGAATGGAGAAGGACGTATTCGCCCCCACGAGTGCGACGTGAGCCGACGACGTTTGAGCGCCCATCACCGCCATCGCGACTCCACCCCCGAGAACGAGCGCGACTAACGAGGCGTGGCCAGCCCTACGGCTGCGTCCCGTCATCTTCCGAATTCGCCCATTCTGGAAGCTAAGGCTCATCCCGGTTCCCCCTTGTTGGTCAATCTTAGCTAGTCGTCGTGATCTCGCGCATGCGATTCGATCCGCTTCACTTCCTCGTGTGAGTGATCCTTTCTGAGTGCTCGATTCCTGGCCCGGATGTCCTGGACCGCGCGCCTTCGCGTACCGTCGGAGCTCACCGATGATATCGACATGACCCTGTCGGCCTCTACGCTTCCGCAGAAGGGACACCTGGGCACGGGGGATGACTTCAATACCAACTGTTCGAAATCATCTCCGCACGCGGAACAACGATACTCAAAGATAGGCATCGTGCCTACATCTCAAAAGCGGTCCATATCGACCAAGATCACTCCACCAGAATGCCCTGTCCCATAACGAGTCGAAGCATCGAGGGGGTCGACGAACTCGACGCTGACAACATCCAAAAGATCTAGCCCTCGGAGGGTGTCAAGCGGTCCCTCCCTGACCCCGGATACATACACTACCGGTTCTTGAGCCGTCGCATACGATATGGAGGCTCGAGGACGGGGCCGAAACCACTGGGGCCGTAGGTCCTGCAATGCTTCGTAGAGGTCGTTGGAAACGCTGTCGCGGAGCTCATCTCCCGAAACCGAGTTGAAAGATCTGCGCGGACCAGCCCCCGCTGTCATACCCGCGCAGCCGGATGAAAGCAAAGCCAGCTGCAGGAGAAGAACTAGCGACCCAAGCCTCAAGTTCTTGTGTCCTTTCACCGCGTATCGCATGGTTTCACCTCCCGCCAAACAATGATCAGTGGCCGGTTACTTACAATCGACCTTGTGCGGTCCGGGCCCTCGGACTAGGGGTACCAGTTATGGAGACGAATCTCAATATCCGATTCTCCGCTTAGAGCCTCGATCCACTCGTCAAGCGGTCCCTCGTTATAATGATATGGATACACCACTGAAGGTCGGATGGTCTTCACGCAATCTGCAGCGACGAGCGGTTCCATTCTTCCATGCGGCAGATTCAACGGCATGAAGGCAATATCGATATCTGTCAGGGTTTGGATCTCA
>CAZJIM010000057.1:0-8158 GCA_964546115.1 uncultured Gemmatimonadaceae bacterium
GCGCCTCTCGATCAAGTATGTCCCACTCCCCCTCAGGAATATCCGCTCGCATGACTGCCACAGTCATGGCCCTATACAAGGCGCCCGAGTCTAGGTGCCTGAATCCAAGTCTGCGCGCTACCTCCTTGGCAGTCGTGGATTTTCCCGATCCAGCCGGGCCATCAATCGTGACTACCAAAGGCCCCTCGCGTCCGTCGGTCACCCCCGGTCTTTCCAGGATTCAACCGAATCGGCGTCCGAAACAAGGGCAAGAAGCTCCCAGAACCCCGGGAAGCTCACGTCGGCCACCCCGGGGTCATCTATTGATACGTCGTGTCCCCCAAGCGCACCGAGAACACCGAATGCCATGGCGATACGGTGATCACCACGAACCGAAATCCTGCCGCTGAGATCCCCCGTCTGTCCCTCGATCCGAAGCCCGTCCGGCAACTCTTCCACACGGACTCCGACCGACGTCAGGTTGCTCGCCAAAGCACTGATCCGATCCGTCTCCTTTACTCTCAGCTCTGCCGCATCCCGTATCTCCGTCACTCCCGAAGCGAGCGCTGCCACGACAGCAAGTACCGGAATTTCGTCGATGAGGAGCGGGATGAGTTCCCCGCCTGCCGACACACCGTAAAGGTCAGAGGGGGAAACGATCAGGTCGCCAGCTGGCTCTCCCTTCGGATCATCGGCCTCGCGGAGGTTCTGCACCTCGATTTTCCCGCCCATCTCGCGCAGGAGATCGAGTAACCCGGTACGAGTCGGGTTCAGCCCCACGTTCTGGATCCGTAACTCGTCCCCACTCCCACCAAGAAGGGCAAGAGCGATCAGGAAGGCAGCCGAGGAGAAGTCACCGGGAACGGTGAGGTCGAGGGGCTCCAGCTCTGACGGGGCCACGCGAAGGCCCACTTCCCATCCTTCCGGGGTAACAGCCTCACTCACTTGAGCGCCCATACGTCGGAGTATCCGCTCAGTGTGATCCCGTGAGCGACCCGGCTCCACCACCACCGACTCGACCCTGCCAGCTAATCCTGCAAGGAGGATCGCGCTCTTCACCTGCGCACTAGCAAGAGAAGAAGTGTAGGACAACTTCTTGAGCGCGCCGCCCTTGATTATCAGAGGAAGGCGGTCGGGCTCACCACTCTTCCAGAACGCCGCTCCCATCTCGCTCAAGGGCTCAGTGACTCGGCGCATGGGCCTTGATCTCAGTGACCCATCTCCGGTGACCCTCGCCTCTAAAGGAAGTCCGGAGAGCAGTCCGAGGAGAAGGCGCGCGGTGGTACCTGAGTTTCCACAGTCCAACGCCAATCCGGGCGAGCGGAGACCACTGAAGCCTACCCCTTCAATCCTGACCTCCGATCCATCAACCGGAATTTCAGGGACCTTCGCACCAAGCTCTCGAAGGACTGAGGCCGTGCTTTGGCAATCGGCACCTGCAAGGAGACCGCGAAGCTTACTCTCGCCCCTCGCCACTACACTGAGGAAAAGAGCCCGATGAGTGATCGATTTGTCACCAGGAACCCGGATCATTCAGCTCCACTCCACCGCCGCGTACGTTCCATGAACTCGGCAATGCGGTCAAGCTCTCGGCGGGCGAGCAGGTCCGCCAGCACATTTAGTGCGTTCGAGACGGATGTCAGCCCTGTCCCGGTCACAGGAGCGGAGGCCTCCAGAAGATCCCTCCAGATCTCTGGGCTTGATCGTGCCAATCGGGTCATATCTCGCCCTCCTGGACCCAGCTCGTCCCTTTCGCAACCCGCTGCATCAAGCGCCCCAGCCAGTGCGTTGGCAACAAGCTGTGGAAGGTGTGACACCCACGCCATCTGTCGGTCGTGTTCAGCGGCCTCAACCCATCGAGGTACACCGCCAACTACGGTCCAGAACGCCTCCGCGCGTGCCCGCGCCTGCTCGGAGACCTCATCCCCGACGCTAAGCCATACGGTCGCTCCTTCGAAGAGTTCGGAAGTGCCCGCATCGAAGCCAGATCCTTCGCCGCCGCAGATCGGGTGCGCCCCAACGAATCTGTGAGCTAACCCTGCTACCGCTGCAGCACTCAACACCGGTTTCTTCAGGCTCACTGTATCCGTGAGTAGCACCTCGTCCTTCCAGCAATCGGCCTGCTCTCCGATGAGCGAGAGGGTAGCCCCGAGGGGTGCTGCATAGACCACCACGTCCACCTCCTCTAGGCCCCTACGGCTATCCGGCTCATATCGGTCGATCGCCCCGGTTTCCATGGCTTTAGCCCCCACCACGGGGCTCACGTCCATACCGATTATATGAGGGGAAGCCGCCCCAGACTTCAACGCGCGGCAGAGCGAACCACCCATGAGGCCAAGCCCAACCACGGCTACGGTTCCAAGAGAGTTGTCTCCCTCACTCTTGCCACTGACGACCATTCAGTCCTCTCCCTCACTATCCGGACGATACCCGATCTCCAAGGCAAGCCCATCGTGGGCAACCTCCGCGCCTGGGAACACCTGACGCGCTTCTCTCTCCAACGGAGCCACATTCGCAGAATACCGTGCGGAAAGGTGGGTGAGGTACAACCGCTTCACGCCGGCTCGCGCTGCGATCTCAGCCGCCTCGCGCGCCGTACTGTGATAGGTCTCCTTCGCCCGGTCTGATCCTTCGTCCGCAAACGTACAGTCGTGAATCAGGAGATCCGCGCCTCTCGCACCTTTCACGATCTCATCAGACGGCCGTGTATCCCCCGAATAGACAACCAGCCGGCCTGGCCTGGGATCGCCAACAACCTCCTCGGGTCCGATTCGGTGACCTTGCCATTCGATCGCCTCTCCCTCATGAAGACGACCGTAGAGCGGACCCTCTGGAATCCCCAGCGATAGCGCCCTGTCGACGTCAAACCTTCCTGCGCGAGGATGCTCTCGCAGGGCGTACCCCAGCGCTGGTAGCCCGTGCCGGACCGACAGCGCTTCGACCCTGAAATCGGCCCAATCGACCGACTCTCCAGCCCTTAGCTCCTGAATGTCGACCTCATAGCTCATCCGGTTTCCCCCAATGGCTATGGCGGCCTCAAGAGTTGATCTCGACCCCTCCGGGCCAAAGAGGTGAAGTGGATCGGTCCGACCCTGTAGGGACAGGGTGCGAAGCAAACCGGTGACCCCCAAGTAATGGTCAGCGTGCAGGTGGGAGATGAACAGGTGATCCAGAGCGAAACCAGTGCCGAAGCGCATCATCTGGCGCTGGGTACCCTCACCGCAGTCGAAGAGGAGGAGGGTCCCCTCCCTCTGGAGCGCAATCGCACTCACGTTTCGCCCTACAGTGGGTCTAGAGGCTGAAGTGCCGAGGAAGGTGACTCGAATCATGGTGTCCCCGTCAGCGCCGCCAGAGATCCGGATGGAAGAGAAGTAGGACCGTGAAGATCTCCAGCCGACCCACGATCATGAGTCCGATCAGAATCAGGTGTGAAGCGGGATCCATCCACCCGTAGTTCTCAGCCGCTCCGACCGCACCCAGACCCGGTCCGATGTTCGCAATGGCGGCTACACTTGCCCCGATGGCTGTGGTGAGGTCATGGCCCAGAACCGACAGGACAAGAACCCCCACAGAGAAGAACCCGAAGAAGAGCAGTACGAACCCGAGGATGTTCAGGAGTTCCGAATCTTCCAACGCCCTAGACCCCAGACGAGTCACGACGACGGCACGTGGGTGGAGACTTCGCCGCAGCTCAGAGATGCCCGCCTTGAAGAGCACGTATATCCGCATCGACTTGATGCCACCGGCCGTGGACCCTGCCATCCCACCCATGAACATGAGCATCAGGAGCACGAGCTGACCTGCCAGGGGCCAGACGCCGTAGTCGTAGGTAACGAACCCGGTGCCGGTCCCGATAGAGACAACCTGAAACAGAGCATTCCGGAATACCCGCTCAAGACCCAGTCCCGATGAGGCATTGGAAAACAGAGCCAGCACGAAGACCAGAGCCAAGCCAATGAGAAGAGCTCCTGTGTAGAAGCGCCACTCCGAACTCGCCCAATACCCAGCGACCTTTCCGGAAAGAGCTTGAAAATGGAGTACGAAGTTCACGCCCGCCAAGTACATGAACCCGATGATCGTGTACTGTACGAAGGCCGAGTCGAAGTCCGCAACCGACTGGTTCCGGGTAGAGAATCCTCCCGTAGGCATTGTGGTGAAGGCGTGGTTCAGTGCGTCAAAGGGCCCTAGCCCACCCGCCAGGAACAGGATAATGAGAGCACCGGTAAGCCCTACGTAAACATACCACAGCAGCTTCGCTGTCTCCGCGATTCGAGGCGAAAGCCGTTCAGGTGTTGGTCCGGGTACTTCTGCCCGGAAAAGATGCATTCCACCCACTCCCAGAAATGGAAGGATGGCAACGCCGAGGAGAATGATCCCCATCCCCCCAAGCCATTGGGTCAAGGATCGCCAGAAGAGGATCCCATGCGGCAACGTTTCGATATCTGCGAATACAGTCGCCCCCGTGGTGGTGAAGCCCGACACGGACTCGAAGAGAGCAGCCACCGGGCTACCCACCACGCCGGAGAGGAGATAGGGTAAAGATCCCACGACACCCAGCACGATCCAAGTGAGCGATACAACTGCGTAGCCCTCTCGTATCGTCAGGCTCCCTTCGAGCCTCGTGGTACTCACTCCGACCAGTCCGATGGCAGTCGTAATCAAGGTCGTGACCAGAAACGCCAGAGCATCGCCACCCCCATATCCCCAAGCGACGAACGTACAAGCGAGAAGTGCAAAGCTGAAGACAATGAGTACGACGCTGATCGTGAAGATCAGGTGTCGGAAACTCATACGAGCAGCTTCTCCACCGCCGAAATCGCCTCGGGAAGAAGGAAGAATATGGCGTGATCACCCGGTTGGAACTCGTCTCCCCCTCGAGGCATGATGACCTCTTCGCCCCGCACGATCCCGCCGAGAAGCGCGCCCTTAGGGAAGTGCACATCCCTAAGCCGCTGGCCAACCACCCGCGCACCTGCTCCGATCACGGTTTCCATCGCCTCAGCTTCACTCCCCTTCAGAGTAGCCACAGACGCGATGGGACCCCGACGCACATACCTCAGAATAGCGTTGGCAGCCGAAATCCTTGGGGAGATGGCAGCATCGAGGCCAACACGCTCAATCAACGACATGTACTCCATCTTGTGGATGAGGGGAATCGCTCGACGAGCCCCACAGGTCTTCGCGAGCAAAGCGGCCAGCATGTTCACCTCGTCCCGGTTGGTGAGCGCTACGAACCCATCAATCCCCTCCACGCCCTCCATCTCAAGCAGGTCCAGGTCGGTTGTGTCCCCCAGGAGGACGAGTGCACCCGGTATGATCTCCGCCAGCTCACGGCACCGGTTTCGATTCGATTCTAGGATCGTACAGTGCACTCCATGGTCGAGGAGGTGCTGGGCCAAATAGACTGCCTCGTCACTCCCGCCTCCGATCATCACTCTGCGGAGACGAAACGGATCATGGCCGGCCAGCGTGGGGAAGGAGTGGATACCTGAAGAGGGCCCAAGAAGGAAAATCTTGTCACCAGCCTCAACTACCGTCGAACCGGTGGGAATCTCAGTCTGTTCGTCACGCACGACCGCGGCGAGTACGAACGGGAGGTCCCCCACCTGTTGGTCGAACTGGCTCACGGACTTTCCTACTATTGGAGCCTCGGGGAGAACCTTCATCCCCACGAGTTGGACCTTGCCTCCTGCGAACCGAGCCAGATCGGTGGCTGCGGAAGTGGTCAGCAGTCCGAAGGCCTCCCATGCACACTCCTGCTCAGGCCCAATCATGAGATCGACCCCCAAGTCTTCCCTGGACAAGACACTCTGGGAGGAGTAGTACTCCGGGTGACTGATCCTGGCCACCTTAACCCTGACCCCCCGCTGCGAAGCAACGAGACAGGCCACCAGGTTCACCTCGTCCGAACCAGATACCGCCATGAGGATCTCTGCATTGGCGAGGCCCGCCTCCTCGAGGATCGGGATCGCGGCCCCATTTCCCTTGATTGCAAGGACGTCAAGATTATCCGTGACGCGCTGGATCTTGTCTGGGTCCGGGTCGACGATCATGACTTCGTGAGACTCCTCAGCGAGACGGCGCGCTAGATAGAACCCCACGGCTCCCGCACCAACGATCAGAACTCGCATTCAGGCATGTCCTCTGCTATTCGGCATTGCACTCAGTAGCGGTTGGCCAGCGACACGAAAGCTGAACGGATGGAGTACCGTCCACAAGTGATGGATACGCTAAGGAGAGAGCTCACAGATACTAGGCATTCCGAGAGGAAGCCACCTCTGGGTGGGGAAAGGTAAGCACGATCAGACGGTGATCACCTTCCATATCTTGAGCGTGCGTATGACGAGATAGATCGTGAGCAGGCCGCCAAGAGCGTAGCCCCCCCACTGCCAGTGGTCCCGGTAGAAGGAATTGTCGGGCGACTGGGCCAGGTTCCTCATGGCGACGAGCACTGTTCCCGAGAGCCAGATGTACGTTGTGGTGTACTCCCTGATCAATACCCTTTTCCACCTAAACTCCATGCTCTCGAAGGTCTCCCTCAGGCCGCTCAGACGAGGGAGCCAACGGTTCACGTCGGTGATGTATTTGTGGTACGCCTCACCAAACTTCTTCCCGAGAAAATTCTCCTCCGCACGGATGATGGCAGCATACATGAAAATGAAGAGGGGTGAGACTACCAGATTGAACAAGAGGGAGTTCGCCATCACTCCGAGGCCGACCAGAATGAGTAAGTTGCCCAAGTAGAGCGGATTTCTTAAATGGGCAAAGATCCCGTTGGTAACGAGAGCCTCCGCGTACACCCTTCGCCTTCGGCCTCCACGGATAATGTACTTCAATCCGATTGCGGCAATCCTCACCACCTGACCCATGGCAGAGATCATGAAACCACTGACCATAATCGTCATTAGGTTCCCGGTCAGTCTGGGAGAGGGCACGAAAAGCAGGACGTAGAACACCGGAAACAGCTTATTGCGGTGGCGGAACAGGAAATTACCGAGAGCTGCCACAACCGTTTCGACAGGGCTACTTGAGCGCGATAATGCCACAGAAGTTGTACCACCTAAAGAAGGTCTCAACCTCCCGGCAACCGCAGTCCCTGAGGAGTTGTTCATTCTCTCCCAGAGTATAGGGGATCAGAACGTTCTCAAGGGCCTCCCGCTTCTGGGCAATCTCCATCTCGCTGTACTTTCTCCTTCTCTTGAAATCGTAGTAATACCGGATGTACGACCGGTTGAGGAGTGGGTCCTTACACAGAAGCTTTTCCACGAGGAGAAGGCAGCCCCGGTTATTCAGCTGCTCGTAGATTGATCTCACGAGCCTCTCCCTGTGGATCGGCCGGATGAACTGAAGTGTGAGACAGAGTACGACGACCGAGGCGTTTTGAACGGACACCCCATTCCCGATGTCCATCCTCTCCAGCCTGAATTCGCGACTCACTTCCGACTCCCGGAATTTCTCCTCGCACTTGGCGAGCATCTCCTCTGAGTCGTCGATCCCAACGAATCCAACCGTCGGAGCCAGATACGGATCCATGGCCAAGAGGGTGTTCCCAGTCGCGCAGCCGAGATCATAGATATTTGTCCCCGGCACCGCCCAGTCCCTAGCGAGCTCGGCTACCATCCGTTGGACCTCACCGTAGTGGGGGACGGAGCGATTTACCATATCATCGAATACAGCAACCACTTCGTCACCGAACTCGAAGTCCTGGACATCGCACGGTTGATCAAAAACTTTGTCCGTGGACATCAAAAGATCAGGGAGCTGTGGGCCACAGCGTTAGAGTATGAGCTGCTCCTTCCTCGACCCCCTGGCGTGTGAAGACCATGGGGAAGTACTCCCCGTTGCCCAGATTCTCTACGAGGTTGCCATAGAACGGACTCCCAGGCTGAGCGGACTGACCAGGGGCATTGGTGGCAGCGACACTAGTCAGATCTGCAAAGTCGATGATACGCCTAAAGTTGGCACCCGTGGCATTGACGCTTCCGAAGCCACCTGGTCGCTCCACGGTCGGCAAGTCGAACGCTGAAACCATCATGTGCGGCAGATCGCTGTAATGCACCCGACCATGACGCCACTGACTTCGGTCGGCGCCGAGTTCACTAGTCAATCGACCCAGAGCGTCCTCGAGGCCCTGCTCAATCAGCGCGCGTCGTTCCGAGAGCGGCGTGGCAGGGTCTAT
>CAZJIM010000058.1:0-947 GCA_964546115.1 uncultured Gemmatimonadaceae bacterium
GCAAACAAATGGAGGAAGCAGTTCAAGAGTTAGGCCACGGCGCTGAGGTCGCCGGTGGTCTCCCCATGGAGGAGCTACCCGACTGGATCTCGCACCATATCGGCGATTCTAAAGAGATTGAGTTCGCCGGAGGACACTGGAGTCTTGAGTCATTGAGCTTGGACCCCCTCCAATTGGGGTCTGTTGTCATTGACCTTTCACCGACCCGACAGCTCGTGGTGATGATAGTCGTGGCGATCCTACTTCCCTTGATCTTTATCCCCGTGGCCAGGGCCATCCGATCGAAAGGCCTAGAGAGGGCTCCCAGCGGATTCGCTAACTCCATGGAGTCGTTGATCATCTACTTCCGGGATGAGTTGGTACGGACGAACATCGGACGTGGTGCAGACGTGTACACCCCGTTCATCTTGACGCTCTTCTTCTTCGTTCTCGGGATGAACCTGATTGGGCTCACACCCCTGGGGATCACACCCACGGCGAATCTGTCTGTAACCGCTGCTCTGGCCGTCATCAGCTTCATCGTGATCGAAGTCTCTGGATTTCGGGCTCTGGGTCCCGCCGGATATGCGAAGACGATCTTCTTTCTGCCCCCGGGCCTTCCGACGATCATGAAGCCGCTCATGCTGGTCATCCTGACTCCGGTGGAGCTCCTGGGCAAGCTGACCAAGCCGTTCGCACTGGCGGTCCGACTGCTCGCAAATATGACAGCGGGTCACACGCTGATTCTTGCCATAATGGGCATGATCTTCGTGCTCGAAAGCTACCTCATGGGGATTGCTTCGGTTACCATGGCCAGCGTTCTCATGATCCTTGAATTGTTTGTGGCCCTCTTGCAGGCCTACATCTTTGCATTGCTCACGTCCGTGTTCATTGGACTCATTCGTCACGCTCACTAGTCACCAGGACAGACAAAGGACGAAAGATGCTCTTGCCTACCGCTCTTCAGG
>CAZJIM010000058.1:957-4320 GCA_964546115.1 uncultured Gemmatimonadaceae bacterium
CGAGTGGAGGAAGCGTTGGCCTCATCGGCGCAGGATTGGCCATCGGCGGCTCCGTTATCGGTGCTGGACTCGGAATCGGACCTATTGGTTCGGCGGCGGCGTCGGGTATTGCCCGTCAGCCGGAGGCCACCGCTCAAATTCAGACGGCGGCGATTGTCTTCGCGGCCCTAGTAGAGGGCACCGCACTCTTCGGCCTGGGACTCGTGTTCCTCACGTTCTGAGGAGGCCGGATGTTCGACGTAAACCTCGGACTCACCGTTTGGACGAGCATCGTGTTCTTAGCGTTGCTCGGCATCCTGTGGAAGTACGCATGGGGGCCGGTTCTTGCGGCTGTCGAGGAACGAGAGAGGCGCATTCAGGGCACTTTGGATGAGGCCGCCAACGAAAGGGAAGAGTCTGCGAAGCTCCTCGCGGAGCATAGGCAGCAGATGTCCGACGCGCGTCGACAGACTCAGCAGCTGATTGCCGAGGGGAGGGACGCGGGCGAGAAGGTTCGGCGGGACATCGAGGAAGAGGCCAGGGTGGAAGGCCAGGCCCTCATTGAGCGTGCCCGTGAGACTATCGAGAACGAGAAGGAGGCGGCTCTCGAGGCACTTCGAAAAGAGTCGGTAGATTTGGCTCTTGCCGTGGCGGCCAAGTTGATGCAGGAGAGTCTCGACGAAGCCAAGGATCGCGAACTCGTCATGGGCTACATCGATTCTCTCAGAGAACCGGGTGAGGGAGCCCAGGCGTGAGAGACGAAACCGTTGCCCGAAGCTATGCCGAGACCCTCCTGGAGGTAGCAGAGCGCAACGAAGGACCTGAGACATTTGGTGAGGGAATTGAAATTATCGCGAGTCTCATTGACGAGAACCCTGGCTTTCGAGTCTTCCTCGATACTCCGCGGATTGCGGTGGGTCAGAAGAGGGAGGTGATTCGGAGCGTCTTTGGGGGTTCCTTGCCCGCGACTCTGATCAACTTTGTGCTCGTCACACTCGACAAGAGGAGACAGCGGCTTTTGAGGCTGATAGCGCAGGCGTATCAAACCCTCCTGGACCACCGCCTGGGCCGCGAGCGGGTGGAGGTCACCCTGGCTCGCTGGATGGACGAAGCATCGATGGTTGACCTTCAGGAACGGCTGACAGCCCTCATCGGTCGTCGGGCCATTCTCCAGGTGAGGGTAAGGCCTGGAATTCTGGGCGGCGTGATCGTCCGGGCAGGCGACACGGTTTACGATGGTTCCCTTCGGCGCAGGCTGGCTGGAATGCGTCGGAGGCTTTTGGCAACAGGCCTCGCCACGGAGTGAGAGTCTCGATCGTGAGGATTAGGACTGGCTGGAGTTGGCGTTCATGATGGAATCACAGGAATAGACAGTGGCTAACGATTCGGGACTCCGTGCAAGTGAGATCAAGGGCGTTCTTCTCAGCGCCATCGAGCACTACGAGGAGGATCTCCACGCCGAGGAGGTAGGGGAGGTTCTGGAAGTCAAGGATGGGATTGCCCGAATCTATGGCCTCACCAATGCCATGGCCAACGAAATGCTGGAGATCACGCCTTCCGATGGGGGGGCTGTGGTTACGGCGCTGGCGCTGAACCTAGAGGAGGATAACATCGGTGCGGTTGTCCTCGGGGACTGGACCAACCTGCACGAGGGCGATGAAGTAAGGTGCACCGGCCGAGTGCTCGAGGTCCCTACCGGGGAGGGATACCTGGGGCGAGTGGTCGATTCCCTTGGTGCCCCATTGGATGGCAAAGGCACTGTCGACCCCATCGAGGGGTCACGGATGATTGATGTGGTCGCGCCCGGCATAGTGCTCAGGCGGCCGGTAGAGGAGCCACTGCAGACTGGGATCAAGGCGATCGACGCGATGATTCCGATTGGCCGCGGTCAACGGGAACTGATCATCGGGGACCGCTCCACCGGGAAGACCACGATCACGATTGATACGATCATCAATCAGCGAGACACCGATGTCGTGTGCGTCTACTGTGCCATTGGTCAGCGCGCGGGGAAGGTGGCGAGCATCGTAGAAACCCTCCGGGAAGAGGGGGCGATGGAATACACGATCGTCGTGGCTGCCAACGCATCGGACCCGGCTCCGATGCAGTACATCGCGCCCTACACAGCGACGGCGCTTGCTGAGCACTTCATGTGGCAGGGCAAACACACCCTTGTCATATACGACGACCTCTCGAAGCAGGCGCAAGCTTATCGGCAGCTTTCCCTCGTGCTTCGTCGCCCGCCGGGAAGAGAGGCCTATCCTGGAGACGTCTTCTACCTGCACTCCAGGCTCCTTGAGAGGGCCGCGAAGCTGTCCGACGAGCACGGAGGCGGATCACTCACTGCGCTCCCCATCATTGAGACGCAAGAAGGAGACGTGACCGCGTATATCCCGACGAACGTGATCTCCATCACGGATGGTCAGATCTTCCTTGAGCCGGATCTCTTCTACGCCGGTGTCCGACCGGCTGTAAACGTGGGGATTTCGGTCTCACGAGTCGGTGGCTCGGCCCAGGTCAAAGCGATGAAGAAGGTGGCCGGAAGGCTTCGGCTTGACCTGGCTCAGTACCGCGAAATGGAAGCGTTCGCCCAATTCGGGTCCGACCTTGACGTCGCAACCCAGAGGCAGCTTGCCCGAGGAGAGCGAACTGTGGAGATCCTTAAGCAGCCCCAGTACGATCCGATGCCGGTGGAACGTCAGGTGGTGGTGATCTACGCTGTCAATAATGGGCACTTAGACGAATGTCCTGTGGAGAGAGTGGGCCAGTGGGAGAGCGAGTTTCTCGACTTTCTAACGGATCAGAGGGCCGACCTCCTTGACGGGATCCGCTCCGGAATGGTTCTAACAGAGGATCTCGAAGCGGAACTGAAAGATGCCCTAGACGATTTCAACGCCCGCTTCAAAACAGAACTCGAAGAGTCAGTGTCGGCCGCCTGAGACAATTCATCGAGTCTACCGCAGCAGGACGATAGAACGAGGAGGGCAGGCGAAAGGTGTCCCAGGCCCGAGAGGTCAAACGACGGATCCATTCTGTCCAGAACACAGGAAAGATCACCCGCACGATGGAGATGGTCGCTACCTCCAAGCTAAAGCGGGCATCCGACCGCGTGAATGAGTCACGCCCGTATGCCAAAGCCCTGGAGGACCTCGTTGGTGGCCTTTACAGTTCCGATCTGGCCGATCGCTTTCCGTTGCTCCGAGTGCCAGAGGTGACCAGGACCGCCGCTGTCCTGCTTCTGACCGCGAATCGGGGGCTTGCAGGGGCGTTCAACGTCAACCTGATCCGGAAAGTCCGGGGGCTCGTGGGGGAGCTCCGGGCGAATGGAGTGAGTACGGAGCTTCACGTGGCGGGAAAGAAGGGGATCGCCTTTTTCCGCTTTCA
>CAZJIM010000058.1:4330-8039 GCA_964546115.1 uncultured Gemmatimonadaceae bacterium
ACAGACTTGGACCGATATCGGTGATTATCCCTCTCCGGAGGATGCGGGGCGCCTAATCGAGGACCTTCGGGGGCGTTTCGAGACTGGTGAGCTGGACACGGTCTGGGTCGTGGCCTCGGAGTATCGGTCGACCCTCTCCACCCCGCCGGTAGCGAAGCAGGTGCTTCCTCTTCAAACGGATGGGGAAGGGGCTTCCATAGACCGGGTCATCTTGTCACCATCGGGTGGCCACGTCCTGAGTAAGCTCCTCCCTCTCTACGTGCGAAACGTGGTCTACCGAGCTCTTGTGGACAATGCTGCGGCAGAGCAAGGGGCGAGGCGGACCGCGATGAAGAACGCGACCGACAATGCTTCTGACATGTTAGACGCCTTGCGGAGAAGATACAACCGGGCGAGACAGGGCCAGATCACTCAGGAGATCGCCGAGATCGTGGGAGGAGCTGCAGCCTTAGAATGATCGCCGCGATCTGACTTTTTAGGCGAAAAGAATCCGAGGGAGACAGGGGGATCATGAGCGAGCACAATATCGGGACGGTAGTGCAGGTGATCGGGCCGGTGGTGGATGTCGCGTTCAACACTGAGGAATTGCCCCGCATCTATAACGCACTCCGGATCGAGGAAGCCATGGCCGGGGGAGAGGAAGTAAAACTGGTTGCCGAAGTTCAGCAGCATATTGGACGAGGACAGGTTCGAGCGGTTGCCATGTCGTCCACCGACGGGGTAGTTCGCGGGATGGAAGTCGAGGATACGGGCCAACCGATCACGGCGCCGGGCGGAGAGGTTGCTCTGGGTCGCATTCTTAATGTGCTCGGTGAGCCAGTCGATGCTCAAGGACCATTGATTAGTGAGGAAATGGCGGAGGTGGAACGTTGGCCGATCCACCGGGAAGCGCCGAAGTTTCAGAATCTCGAGCCCAAGACTGAGATCTTCGAGACCGGCATCAAGGTGATCGATCTCCTGGCTCCATATGTGAAGGGTGGGAAGACTGGGTTGTTCGGTGGTGCCGGGGTGGGGAAGACCGTCATCATTCAGGAGCTGATCAATAATATCGCGACCGAGCACGGTGGGCGTTCGGTTTTCTGTGGGGTGGGCGAGCGAACCCGAGAGGGGAACGATCTTTGGCTTGAGATGAAAGAAGCCGGCGTTCTCAAGTCGACTTCACTTGTGTTCGGGCAGATGAATGAGCCTCCGGGCGCGAGGATGAGGGTGGGACTCTCGGGCCTCACCATTGCTGAGTATTTCCGGGATGTGGAACAGCAGGATGTCCTACTGTTTATCGACAATATTTTCAGATTTACTCAGGCTGGCTCTGAGGTGTCGGCGCTCTTGGGTCGTATGCCCTCCGCCGTGGGGTACCAGCCTACACTCGGGACTGAGATGGGCGAGCTCCAGGAGAGGATCACCTCGACCCGCACTGGATCGATCACCTCTGTGCAGGCGATCTATGTTCCAGCAGATGACCTCACTGACCCTGCACCCGCGACGACATTTGCGCACCTGGATGCGCAGACCGTGCTTTCTAGAGGTATTGCCGAGCTTGGGATCTATCCTGCAGTGGACCCGCTCGAGTCGAATTCTCGGATCCTAGATCCCCAGTTTCTCGGCCAGCGGCACTATGACGTGGCTCGGGAGGTCCAGAGGATTCTTCAGCAATATCGAGACCTTCAAGACATCATCGCCATCTTGGGTATGGATGAGCTGAGCGAGGAAGACAAGATCGTTGTCAACCGCGCTCGCCGTATCCAGCGCTTCCTCTCGCAGCCCTTCTTCGTGGCAGAGCAATTCACGGGGCGGGTTGGGATCTACGTCAATCTCGAGGACACAGTAGAGTCATTTGATCGCGTCGTGTCCGGCGAGTTCGACCATCTTCCAGAGCAAGCGTTCTACATGCAGGGAGGGATTGAAGGTGTCATAGCCGAGGCTGAGCGGATGAAGGAGGAGGACTGAGGTGCCCGGCAAGAGGATCGAACTTCGCCTTGTGTCTCCGGTCAAGACCGTCTTCCATGGGGAGGTAGCCTCCCTCGTGATATCGGTTTGGGATGGGAAGGTAGGGATTCTCCCGGGGCACGCGCCCTACATCGCGTTGCTAGGAACGGGAATGTTGGAGGCTGATTTTCCGGAGGGCGGAAGCGAGCGGTTCTTCATCCGTCAGGGGGTCGTGAAGGTGGAGGATGACCAGGTCATTGGCCTGTCAGAGTACGCTGCCTCGGAAACGCCGGATGACTTCTCACCGGGGTATGTTTCTTTCGATTCGGTTGAGGTGCTAGAGGAGCAGGTCTCCGCCTGACTCTCCGGATGGGAGGGGGCTGTTTTCCATGGACCTTGATTTACACATCCACTCGAACGTCTCCGACGGGCAACTCGCTCCAGGCGCAGTGGTAGGTGCCGCCGCCAAAGCTAACTTGGACGCGATCGCAATCACCGACCACGATACGGTTCTCGGGATTGCCGAAGCGCTCGAAGCGGCGCGGAAATATCCAGTTGAAGTCATCCCGGCGATCGAGGTGAGCACCACATTTAAGGAAGTGGAACTCCACATCCTAGGGTACTTTGTCGACCCCTCGAACCCCGAGTTGCTGACGCACGTTGAAGATGCCGCCAGTAGACGTGAGATGCGCTTGCGAGAGATGGTGGCGCGCTTGTTGGAACAGGGAGTCGAGATCTCGTTCGAGACAGTATCGTCTGGATCTCCAGAAAGAGGGACGTTGGGCAGGCCTCATCTCGCACGGGCCATAGTGGATGCGGGGTACGTGAACACGATCGCGGAGGCTTTCGATCTGTACATCGGCAATGCCCATTCGGCCTATATTCCGATCGGCCTACTAGGTTCTCGAGAAGCGATCGAGATGATCGGGCGAGCTGGCGGGATTCCGATCTGGGCCCATCCGCCTAAGCGACACCTTTACGAGTTCCTCCCGGCTCTTTGCGCTTCCGGTCTCAGGGGGCTCGAAGTGTATCGTCCGAGAACTCCGCGAGCCCGGGTACTCCAGCTAGAGCGAACTGCCAGAGAGATGGGTCTCCTCGTGTCCGGAGGGTCCGACTGGCACGGTCCAGAACAAGGCCGGCTGGGTGAGTTTCGGGTAGAGGCATCAGTGGTTGCGGAGTTACTTTCGGAAGGCGGGATTTGACCGACGGGCCATCCTGGCCGAACTCTCTCTCGTCCAGCCATGGACAATCGTTTGTAAAGCGTTGACTCACCCCCTATCGGGAGCTTAGCTTAACCGGCTCCGTAACACCTGTTGCAGGACCTTCCAAGTAGTTGCTGAGGGAATGCGGAGCTGCTTTTTGACAGAACTCCCCCGGAGTAGATGTGACCCCTAGCCAGCAGGGTGGGGGTTCCGGGGAAGATGGGTGAAATGGGAGAGAGTGCACCGAAGGTGGAACGCTTGAACGATGAGGTGTTCCGGCTTTTGGTAGAAAGAGTGTACTGAGCGAGACCAGTGCGATTGACGCGATTAGGCGAAGTGACTGCTGGTCAAGCGATAAAGTGCGCGTGGTGGATGCCTAGGAACAGACCGGCGACGAAGGACGTGGCAAGCTGCGATAAGCTTCGGGGAGCTGCAAGCAAGCTTAGATCCGGAGATGTCCGAATGGGGCAACCCGGCGGGAGCGATCCCGTCATCTCCTTACGGAGAGGCGAACCCGGGGAACTGAAACATCTAAGTACCCGGAGGAAAAGAAATCAAATCAGAGATTCCCTAAGTAGCGG
>CAZJIM010000059.1:0-7736 GCA_964546115.1 uncultured Gemmatimonadaceae bacterium
CCCATGGGTCGATGATCGACATTCGGACCCCGATGAGCGATCCGAGGTTGATCAGCGCGATGATCGGATCGACGATAGAACGGTAGAGCCCGATCAGGCCAAGGATCGCGACGATGCACTGCGCAACTCCGAGGATCGGAACGAGACCGGGAGCACTCAGAAGCCCGAAATAAAATGTGTTCGAGACCCGGATCGCATGGTCCACGTTCACGATCTTGTCGATACCCCAGATCAGGACGAGGAGCGCTACCGAGACACGTAAGAAGAGTAACGTTGCCGTTTTCATGACCGCTTCCAGGCCGAGGGTTAAGAGTATGCCTGCACGCCGTGGCCGGACCGAACATATCTGCAGAGTACGACCACGGGTGGACTGACGCCAACCCGAAAGAGAATCAGGGAGGTGGGAACTCGGTTCCTGGATCAAGAGGGGGTGAGTCGGAGGAGAGTAAGGTAAGAAGCCGCTCTGCATATGAGCGACCCAGTTCATGAGTTAAGCCTCTCGAACCCACCATTCCCCGACCCAGAACGGTCCCATCCCAAACAATGGCTACCGGTCCGGCTGGAAGCGTGCCAGGTGGAAGGCTTTCGCCCTCTAGAAGTTTGAGTAATTGGGTAGTATCCAGCTCGACCCGGCGATGGTGCGCAATCTCACCTGCCCACCGGGTCAGAAAGTGGCTGGACGGGGTTTCACGGTTTCCAGGCGCACTTCGAAGGGCTCGGAGCCCAACGGATACCACCCTCCAGTCGGTCTCCAAAGAGTCCATCCACCCCACGGTAGGCCACGTTCTGGCAGTATGTGCCCAGATATGCTTCCCCCTGACCATCCATCCGAGATCCTCGAGGAGAGAAGGGGAATAACCGAATCGATGTTTTAGTTCGTGTTTTGTATTGTCAATTCGCATTGTGGCCCCCTGTTGGTTCTCCCCGGGGAATCCTAGGGGAATCGGCGACCAGCCGTTAGGAGGTGTGGTCGGTTGAGGTCCCGTGGTGGAAGACGATTGTCGGGCGGCTTCGTGGCGACGAAGGCGCGCCATGAAGAGGCCCCCGGAGTCCAGATGGTGGGGGTAGACCCGCCATGCCCGTGCAACGTCCCGGTGGAAACGTTGCCCTTGCCACTCTAGGAGGCCCGGAGCATGGGGAATCTGAAGGGAAATGTCGTCCATGGTTACGGGGGCATCTCGAAGCACTCGGTCAAGGACTGCCTCGTTTTCCTCCGGGGCGTAGGTGCATGTTGAATAGACGATGGTCCCGCCTGGCCGTGTGAGTTTAATTGCCCTCCGGAGGAGCGCCTCCTGGAGCCGAGTCACGTATGCGATAAAGCGGGAAGTTCGTGCAGGGAATCGCGCTTCCTGACGTCTATAATTGCCCTCCCCGGAGCATGGAGCGTCCACGAGGACCCGATCGAAAAGGGGGCCGAGGGGCAGTCGTCGGCCATCCCCCGCTATGACGATCACGTTCATGCAACCCAGGCGATAGAGGTTCCCGAGAAGTCCTCGAATTCGCTTCTCCTTTGGATCCACTGCGATAAGTGGCCCCTCCTCAGACATCAACTCCGAGAGGTGGGTGGTCTTGCCCCCGGGAGCGGCGCAGAGGTCGAGCACTCGATCCCCGGGTGTCGGGGCGAGGGCAAGTGAGGGAAGCCCCATCACGGCCTGTTGGACATGGAGAAACCCAAGCCAGTGCTCAAGCGTTTGGGCAACTGAGCCTGGACCGGACAGGACTCGGTAGTAACTCTCGACCCCATGTACCGGCTCAAGTGTGAATCCTGCCGACTGGAGTCGGTTGGTCAGTTGGTGAGGGGGGATGAGACCGGCCTGAGCCCGAAACGTAACTAGTTCGGGAGTGTGGTTGGCTTCCCAAAAGTCATCCCAATCATCTAGGATTCTGCGATACCTCTCTAGCGTCATGGTAGGCGTGCCTACGGTCTGGCATCTTTTGAGTGATGGTCGATCTGCGCAGACAGGATCGAATCCCCCAGTTCCTGACGGGGACAAGCGGGTGGCGTTGGTTGCACGGCTCTACTATACATATGATTGAGCTTGGCTGAGTTCAGGGTGATTTGCGGCGTATTGCGACCCGGGAAACCGAACCGCTAAAAAGCTACTCTCCCGGCCCGCCTGTCGTTGCCGGGATTTTTCTTCTCCCCTGCCGCAATAGCCGACGGGGTCCCGGACTGGGGCATCGTTCACTGACGGCCGAGCCTCACTTGGACGAGGAGAGGCTTCAATGAATAGATCTGACTCCACATCCACCTCCCAGAGGTTGCTAGAAGCTGCTGCACTCGATCGGATCCTAGTTCTTGATGGGGCCATGGGCACGGTGATTCAGCAATTGGGTCTTGAGGAGGAAGACTATCGAGGTGATCGCTTCGAGGGCCACACCAGCGACCTGAAGGGTAACCACGATATTCTGGCTTTAACGCGTCCCGACGTCGTAGAGGAGATTCACCGTCGGTATCTAGACGCGGGTGCTGATATCATCGAAACCAATACCTTCAGCTCTACCTCTATCGGTCAGTCGGAATATGACTTAGAGGACATTGTCAGGGAGCTCAATAGGGAGGCGGCTGGTATTGCTCGTCGAGCCGTCGAGGCAGTGAAAATTTCGGATCCGGATCGCCCGCGGTTCGTCTGTGGAGTACTGGGGCCGACAAATCGCACTGCATCGATTTCGCCAAAGGTAGAGGATCCCGCCTTTCGCGATGTGACTTTCGGGGAGCTGGTGGCGGTTTATTCTGAGCCGACGAGGGGACTCATCGAAGGAGGTGCCGATCTCCTGATGGTGGAAACCGTTTTTGACACCTTGAACGCGAAGGCGGCTCTATTTGCCATTCAGACGGTGTTCGAGGAGTTGGGGACGGCTGTCCCTATCATGATTTCGGGAACGATCACGGATTTGTCCGGACGCACGCTCACCGGTCAGACACCGGAGGCTCTCCTGAATTCCGTGCGCCACGCCCGCCCATTTGCAGTGGGGCTTAATTGTGCCCTTGGAGCCAGGCAACTCGCCCCGTACCTGGAGGAGTTGTCCCGCACGGCGGACACCTTCACGAGCTGCCATCCGAATGCCGGTCTGCCCAACGAGTTCGGAGGCTACGATCAGCGGCCGGTGGAGATGAGGGGACTCGTGGAGGATTTCGCGAGGCGTGGGCTGGTGAACGTCGTGGGTGGATGCTGTGGGACGACCCCAGAGCATATCGCGGAAATTGCCGATGTTGTACGGGACTTCCCACCCCGAGCGATCCCGGACCGCCCTTCCCTATGCCGATTGTCGGGTCTGGAACCGCTGAACATCGGACCGGAGCTCAACTTCGTGAACGTGGGGGAGCGCACGAACGTGACTGGGTCAAAGCGCTTTCGCACCCTAATCAAAGAGGATCGGCTTGAAGAAGCGCTGGAGGTAGCACGAGGCCAAGTGGAAGCGGGGGCCCAAATCCTGGACGTGAACATGGATGAGGGTCTGCTGGATTCAGAGGGGGCAATGGTCCAGTTCCTCAGGCTTCTGGCTGCTGAGCCTGATATTTCTCGGATTCCGGTGATGGTGGATTCGTCTCGGTGGGAAGTGCTCGAAGCCGGACTTCAGTGCCTGCAGGGGAAGGGAGTAGTGAATTCCATCTCGATGAAGGATGGAGAGGACCTCTTCCGGGAGAGAGCGGAAAAGATCCTCCGGTATGGTGCTGCGGTCATTGTGATGGCTTTCGATGAAGAAGGCCAGGCGGACACACGGGAACGTAAGGTCGAGATTTGTGGCAGAGCGTACCGGATCCTCACGGAAGAAGTGGGTTTTCCGCCGGAGGACATCATCTTTGACCCCAACGTTTTCGCTGTTGCGACAGGCATTTCAGAGCATGACGGCTATGGACAGGCTTTCATTGAGGCAGTGGGGGACATCAAGAAGGCCCTGCCTCACGTGCTAACCAGTGGGGGGATCTCGAATCTCTCGTTTTCCTTTCGGGGCAACCCAGAGCTCCGCGAGGCCATGCACACGATCTTTCTCTACCATGCGATCCAAGGGGGATTGGATATGGGGATCGTGAATGCGGGTGCGCTGCCGGTCTATGACGAGGTTCATGAGAAGCTGCGAACTGCGGTCGAGGATGTGCTTTTCCAGCGGCGGCCTGATGCGACCGAGCGCCTTACCCAGCTGGCGGAGAGACATCAGGGTGAAGCACAGCGAAGGGAAGAGGACCTGTCCTGGCGAGAGAGCCGGGTTGAGGAGCGCCTCAGTTACTCATTGGTGAAGGGCATTGACCGATGGGTTGAGGAGGATACGGAGGAAGCCAGGCAGAAGGCGGATCGAGCGCTGGAAGTGATTGAAGGATCCCTCATGGACGGGATGAATAGGGTGGGGGATCTCTTTGGTTCGGGAAAGATGTTTCTTCCTCAGGTGGTGAAGAGCGCCCGAGTCATGAAGAAGTCGGTCGCCTACCTGACGCCCTTTATAGAAGCGGAGCAGGAGGAGGGGGAGAAGTCGTCGTCTAAGGGGAAGATTCTGCTTGCCACGGTGAAAGGTGACGTGCACGACATCGGCAAGAATATCGTAGGCGTCGTGCTCCAGTGTAATGGTTACGAGATCGTGGATCTCGGAGTCATGGTTCGGTCCGAGCGAATCCTGGAGACGGCTCGGGCTGAAGAGGTTGAGGCCATCGGACTTTCCGGCCTGATCACGCCCTCGCTTGACGAAATGGTGCACGTGGCGGAAGAGCTAGAGCGCGAGGCCTTCCAGATTCCGCTGCTGATCGGCGGTGCGACAACATCTCGGGCTCATACGGCGATCAGGGTGGAAGGTTGTTACGGTGGTCCGACTGTCCATGTACTGGATGCATCCCGTGCCGTGGGTGTGGTTGCAAAGCTGCTGAGTTTACGGGAGCAACGTGGTTTCGTTGCGCGCACAAGGGAGGAGTACGAGCAGGTCAGGGAGCGGCATGAGGGGCGCCGGGCGCGGAAGGCACTTCTATCGCTTGCCGAGGCCCGGCGGAACCCGTTTCCCATGGACTGGGCTACCTACAAACCCCCCATCCCCCACACCACAGAGTTGCAGGTCCTTTCGGATCAGCCGCTCGTCGAGCTCGTGGACTACCTCGACTGGACACCGTTCTTCCAGGCCTGGGAGTTGCGGGGAAAGTATCCCGATATCCTAAGCGATCCAGATCGGGGAGCAGCTGCCACGGAACTCTTTGAGGACGCGCGCGAGGTGCTGGACGAGATCCTGGAGAAGCGACTCCTCCGGGCCGCGGGAGCCGTTCGGATCTTGCCGGCTCAAGCGGTCGGTGACGACGCTGTCTTTTATGAAGACGAAGAACGCGAGCGGGTGATCGCTCGCTGTCATACCCTCCGACAGCAGTCCCAGAAGACCGGCAACCGTCCGAACATCGCACTGGCTGATTTCGTGGCCCCCAAGGGAGTTGGAGTTGCCGATTGGGCCGGCGCATTCGTCGTTACTGCAGGCCTTGGACTCGACGATCTGGTCGCACGATTCGATAGCGAGAACGATGATTACCGGGGTATCCTGGCACGCTCGTTGGCTGACCGGCTGGCGGAGGCGTTTGCGGAGTTGCTACATGCTCGTGTGAGGCGCGAGATCTGGGGGTATTCAGCCGGCGAATGTTTGACCAGTGAGGCTCTCATCCAGGAACGATACCAAGGGATCCGACCCGCGCCCGGATATCCGTCCTGCCCGGATCACACGGAGAAGCAGACGGTGTTCAATCTCCTCGACGCAGAGAGCTCGGTTGGGGTCAGGCTCACCGAAAGCTACGCTATGCTTCCCACGGCGACCGTAAGCGGCTGGTATTTTTCTCATCCAGAAGCTTTTTATTTTGGTGTTGGGCGTGTGGGTCGAGACCAGGTTGAAGATTATGCTGAGCGGAAGGGGTGGAATATCCAAGAGGCGGAGAAGTGGCTCCGCCCGAACCTTGCCTACGATGAGGGGCCTGACTTGTCAGATGGAGTGGCGAGTGTTCAACCTGCGCTCGGCAGTAACACGCTAGACTCGAAAAGCGGCCCGAAATCGAAGGGATCCAAGTGACGGACCTGCGAGCGTTGATCCAAGACGGGGTGGTGCATGTGCTCGATGGAGCAATGGGCACGCTTCTCTACGAGCGAGGCGTGTTCGTGAACGTTTGCTACGACGAACTCAACCTGACACAGCCGGACCTGGTGGGAGAGATCCACCAAGAGTATGTGGAGGCGGGGGCGGAGATTCTGAAAACCAATACCTTTGGAGCGAATCCAGTCAAACTCTCCGGATTCGCTCTCGAAGAGAAGACAGAGGAAATCAACCGAGCGGCCGCACGGTTGGCGCAAATGGTAGCGGGTGACAGGGTAACGGTTGTCGGTGCGATGGGTCCGCTTGGACTCCGGATAGAGCCCTGGGGCCCAACCTCGGCGGAAGAGGCAGAAGACTACTTCCGTAGGCAAGCCCGAGGGCTCGTCGACGGTGATGTCGACGGGTTCCTCCTTGAGACCTTTTCCCATCTGAACGAATTGCGCCAGGCGTTGCGAGCAGTGCGTTCCATCAGCAACCTTCCCGTGCTTGCTCAGGTCACGTTTGAGGAAGGGGGGAACACATCGAACGGAACAGACGCGGAGACGGTTGCCCGAACGTTGGACGAATGGGGTGCTGACGTGATTGGGGTGAACTGTTCGGTAGGTCCGTCTGAGACGCTGGACGTAGTAGAGCGAATGGCTAGTGTGACGGAAGTGCCGCTGGTTGCGCAGCCCAACGCCGGTCTACCTCGGATGGTGGGGGATCGGAAGATGTATCTGGCCAGTCCATCCTATATGGCCAGGTATGCAGTTCGGATGGTTGAGGCGGGCATCCGGTTTGTGGGAGGATGTTGTGGGATGACACCAGACCACATCCGGGCGATTCGGGTTGCCGTGAGCGTATCCGCGCGAGAGGAGAGGCCTCCCATTGTCCAGTGATCAGGTCGAGCGGGAGCAGGTGTACGGGCTCCAGCCCGATTCTGGTCAGATAGGACGGTTTCTGGAATCTCTCAGCCGCCCGGGCCCTCGTTGGACCGTGGAACTGCGCCCACCGGCAGTTGATCTGTCCGGGGAAGGGTCAGTAGATGTCTGGATTGAACTCAACCGGACGGTACGTTCTCTGCTTGGAGATGGGCGGTTTGTTCTGTTCACCGATGGTGCCGTGGGGTCCCGAGAGGAGGAGAGCCTACAGCACGTGACATCGAACCTTGGTCAGGATACGGACCTTTCTCGGGTTGTTCCCTTCCTTACCTGTAAGCACACTCTGGACTATTGCCTCCTCTTTGCGAGGAGAGCTGCCGCTCATGGCGTGGATGCGATTACGGTTACAGGGGGGGACGAGAGCGTTGGATCTCCACGCTGCGTTTCACGATCGAGAGATCTGAGGCGGCTCATCAGAGAGCGAGTCCCGGAGCTCCGGCTGGGAGCGTGGGTTAACCCCTCTAGGGACTCGACCGAGCAGGTCGAGTTGCTCCTGGATCCAGAGCATTGCGCCGACTATTACGTTATGCAGGTGGTGTCTCACCATCGGCTGGAACCCCTCGATAGATTTCTGGAAGAGGCCGTTCGACGGGGGTTAAAGCTCCCGGGCCTGGTGGGTGTCTTCTTCTATAGGAGCGCTTCGTTGAAAACTCTCACCCGCCTCGAAGAATTCATCCCGGTGCCCCGGGAGGAACTCGTCGCCGAGTTCTCTGCCGGGGCTTCTGCCGAAGCCGTGTGCGCGCGGACTCTAAGGGCTCTTGCGGATCG
>CAZJIM010000060.1:0-4234 GCA_964546115.1 uncultured Gemmatimonadaceae bacterium
GCCTTCGGTATCTGGCCGGAGGACTTCCTACCATCATCCTCTCTGTTGGTACTGCCCTCGTCTTCGTGTACGGGGGGCTGCGGGTCATTGGTGGGGCCATCACACTGGGCACCTTCGTGGCATTCATGGCTTATCAGATGCGTCTCCTTTCCCCTGTCCAAGGACTCATGGGGATCTACTCGAACCTTGCAAGCGTGCGCGTGTCACTCCAACGCGTGCGGGTTCTTCTGGACACGGAGCCTGAGGTTGAGGAAGCGCCTGAGCCGGTCAGGCTTCCCCGGGCCCGGGGTGAAGTTGTACTGGAGCAGGTCCGTCTCTCCCACGGCCGAGGTGGTCCAGTCCTGATGGGGGTGGATCTCAAGGTCGATCCGGGGGAGATCGTGGCGCTCGTGGGGCCGAGCGGAAGCGGCAAGTCCACCATCGTGGATCTCCTGATTCGGCAGGTGGATCCTGACGAAGGGCGTCTACTCCTGGACGGGCACGATCTCCGCCACATCGCTCTTAGAGACCTGCGGCGCCTGGTGGTAGCGGTGGAGCAGGACCCGTTCATCTTCAGCACATCCTTACTGGAGAACATCCGGTTTGCCAGGCCTGAGGCTTCAGAGGGCGAGGTGGAGGACGCTTCGGCGGCAGCCGGTATCCATGACTTCATTTGCTCGCTCCCCGAAGGGTATGAGACCATGGTTGGGGAGCGGGGGGCAACCCTTTCAGCCGGGGAGCGACAGCGGGTTGCCTTGGCGAGAACTTTCCTGACCAATCCGGCCGTTCTGATCCTGGATGAAGCGACGGCTAACTTGGATCCCATCGCTGAGGCGGATGTGATCCGGGGTTACGAAGCTGTCATGAGCGGACGCACGACGATCGTCATCTCTCATCGTCTAAAACTTGCACGGCGGGCAGATCGGGTTGTCGTGTTAGTAAACGGAAGGATCCAGGAGGAGGGACCTCCAGCTCAGTTGATCAGGGAGAAGGGCTCGTTCGCCCGCCTGTTCGACATTGAACAGCCCGTGGCTCCATCTGAGCGGCACCTCCGATCCAAGATGCCAGATTTATGAGCCAGGTTTACACCTCTGCAGAGGGGGAAGTGGACCCTCCCGTACGAAATCCGTCCGTCCCTCCCTATCATCCGTTTGTGATCGACGATCCGCTCGTCGGGGGAAAAACCGGACGGGGAGTCAAAGTGACGGTGCTGGACTCCGGTGTGAACTCCGGCAACCCACACATAGGATCGCTTGTTTCGGGCTTCGGCATCGGTCCGACCGGCAGGGAGAGGGGAGACTTCACCGACAGGATAGGCCATGGAACCGCGGTGGTCGCAGCGATCCACGAGAAGTCTCCCGATGCGGAGATCCTCATGATCAAGGTCTTCCATGATGAGCTGGCCACAACGCTGCCTGGGCTTCTGGGCGCTCTGGACCGTGCGGTAGAGAGTGGGGCGCGGTTGGTCAACCTAAGCCTGGGCTCGTCGCGCACGGAACACGAAGACCCTATCGGGGATGTTGCCGCCAGATTCGTCGACCATGGCGTGGTAATTGTGTCCCCGAGCGAGCACCGGGGGCACCGATGGTGGCCCGGATCACTGCCAGGTGTGGTGGGGGTGCTGCTGGATTGGGAATGTCCCCGGCACGAAATTCGACTCATGGAGGGTCCTGATGGTCGGCCCATCTTTCGCGCGTCTGGCTATCCTCGACCCATTCCCGGCGTGTCCCTGGACCGAAACCTCAGTGGCATCAGTTTCGCCACGGCAAATGTCACTGGACTGCTAGCGAGACTGCTCGAAGGCAGGCCCGAGATCAGGACTGTCGAAGACGTGGCGCGGTGGGTTCGGAACGGAGGAGGGATGCGGTAGTAGGCAGAAAAGCCGAGTGCGAGTAGTTCACGGGGGAGGCGTCCGGAGGGTATTCTGCGGTGTGGAGCCCCAAATCTTTGCAGGCATCGGGAGACTGGACCCAAACCGCGGCATAGTGAGTTCCAAGCCCTACGCTTCGGGAACAACGAGCGGCTTTCGGCACGCCTCTCTCCCATGGGCTGCTCGGACCTGCCGCCTTTTTCTCGCACCCTATTCAGATCCGTCCTGCGACCGGGTCGACTTAGATTGTCCTATGCTGAACCAGATCCTCCCATTCCTGACAGGGCTACCGCCCTTCTCAATCTATTTCTTTCTTGGGGCTGGGGCCGCGCTCGAGAACATCGTACCTCCGGTTCCCGCCGACACTTTTGTGGTACTCGGTGGGTTCCTTGCGGCGCAAGGCATGGCGGATCCGTTCGCTGTGTTTTTCGCCACCTGGGGCGCGAATGTAGCCTCTGCTCTGATCGTGTACGCTGCTGGAGCCCGGTACGGGCCGGAGTTCTTCCGCAGGGGGTTGGGACGGTTCCTCCTTGACTCCTATCAGTTGGAGCGAATTCGTGGATTCTACGACCGGTGGGGTCACTGGGCGATCTTCCTTACGCGATTTCTCCCGGGATTCCGGGCGGCGGTGCCGGTTTTCGCTGGCGTAACCCATCAACGGTTCCTCCCCGTAGCTTTCCCGTTGGCTGTCGCCTCGGCGATCTGGTACGGCTTCCTGACCTTCGTGGGCACGGTCACCGGACGGAACCTCGAAACGATTCTAGGATGGGTGAGCGGCCTGAATAGGACGCTGCTGGTTATCGCTCTCATCCTTGCAGCGGGCTTAGCGTACTTGTGGTATCGGAGCCGACATGTGGAGCGTTCCTGAGTTGTCGAGAGCTTATTGTGAAGTTTCCGGCCGTGGATCGGGGTGTTTGGAGTTCCGCATGACTATGGGTGGGTCATGTCAGTGCGCAGGGAAAGAAGATCGGGATGTTCGGATCATTTGAGGGGCAGAATGATCTTAGCAATCGGGATCGACGCCTCACTCTCCATGCCCATCCTCATGGAAAGGGTCCAAAGACCGAGGTGTCTGTTGACGATCTGCCCAATCAACGGGGTGCCAGGTTCGGGCAGAAGATGGATTCAGCGAACGCGGGTGTCCCCAATAAGTAGGAGCCCCTCTGGCAGCACCCGAGACCGTACGACAAGCCCTCCCTCGGTTGCGGCAAGCTCCGTGATTTCCAAAGCATCCAACCTGGCTTCTAATCTCGCCTGGTCGGAGAGTTGGAAGTTCAATTCCTGCATAAGCTCTCGACCTTCGGCCAGGGTCTCGTTCACTGGCAACCTGGCCCTTCGCCGGAGGAAAGTGGGCAGACCTGTGCTCAACAGCCACCCGGCTACTCGGGCGAGGATATCGTCCGTTTCAATCGAGAACTGGAGGTCGGGGAAACGGATCTGGTCAGCGCTCGCATCGAATACGGGGGTTCCCATTAGGCGGACTCGGGCCAGCAGTTCACCCTCGACTTCGAATTCCGCGACGACGCGACCGTCGTTGGATCCCGAGAGTTCCACCGAGCGGATCTCGATCGTCCGCCCCGCGATCTGAAAGCGGCGGCCGACTACCACCGCCGAGGCAATGTCCGACAAGGTTCCATACTCGGCCCGGCCCTCTACTACTATCCAGGGGTCTCCACCGCCCGAGTCGGAGCCGAGGGGCGGTAGAGGCCGAGATAATATGTCCGGACGTCGTCCGACAACGATTTGCGGTTGGACCGCTATCTTGATCTCACCTCGGATCAGTTGTCTCGCGGATCCGGAGTTCTGATCAACTCGATATCCGAGTTCCAGGGGCCTCAATGCAAGCCATGTATCAGGGGAGAGAGCAATGGGGTCCTGGATCACTGCCCATGATGTCTCGATAGAGGATCGGAGGGAAACAGCGGCCAGAGCGGAATCGATCTGCTTGGCTTGGCTTTGGAGCCAGCGCTGAACCTCGGTCATTATAGGTTCCGTTGCATCAAGCTGGAACTGAAAGACTGAGACGCGGCAGCGATCGTCCTGGGTGAGTGGTTGAACGGCCTCTACCGTCACGTTCGAACGTAGGTGCCAGTCCTCGTCGATTTCAATCAGCGAGGACAAGACAACCGTGGCCCTCGGGGCGTCTACGGCTGTTTCCCCCTCCGAAACTCCACACGATGCCGTCAGTTCAATGCCGAGCGGGGTGTCATACCAGACTTGTCCGCCGTACCGGACGATAGTGGTGAGCCGCACCGTATCGCCTTGGACCTCCACCTGGAAGGGCTCCCGTTCGGCCTCAAAAGCGTATTGGAATCGCGGGTCCGTGGGGTAGCTTTGACGAGCCGCGAGTCCACCTAACAGGACCGGAATCTGGAGCTCCAGCTC
>CAZJIM010000060.1:4244-7577 GCA_964546115.1 uncultured Gemmatimonadaceae bacterium
GAAATGGGTAACGCACCCAGAGCCGCCACGGGTGCCACGGGGTCACGATCGGAACTTCGAACGATCAGAAGGATGAGCCCAATTCCCAGAAAGAGCAGGGCAAGAATCTGAATCAACTTACGAGACTTTGGAGGCCGCTCAGTCATAGCTCTCCCACAACATTACACGGCCAACGGCTCTCCCAGAGTGGCAAGCAGGACAGAGTGGCACGCAGGGCCAACCCGACTCGTACTCCGTCCGGATCCGACAGTAAGCGCCCCAGCCCGAAGGTACCACTAGCGTTGGTTACGAAAAGATCTGCTACCATCCGACCAAATTCTGGAAGCCGAAAGCCGAGTGCCCAAACCGGTCTTTCTCCGCTGAAAGATCCTCGCCACTCGGGTAGGACCTCGAATGCTGCAACGCGGAACCCACCGGCCACAGCCATCGTAGCGAGTGAACGGGCCCCTGATTGGATGAAGAGGGGATTTAGGGTAAGCGAAAGCCCGGGCTGCAGTTCACGAACGGCAACTGCTTCCCCGAGAAAGTATCCCTGTTTCTTCCACTCACGACCGACAATCACACGACCTCCCAGAGATAGAGGAGCGCCCGCTGCCTGATCGAAGAGTAGGAGTTGGGGGCCGAAGAGAATCTGATGTCCGCCACCGATGGGGATCTTCATGATCTTTTCGGCGTCAGGGCCCTGGATACGGGTCGTCAGCAGCTCGAACTGAAAGCGATGACCGAAGGCCCACGCCACCCGAACGCTAGCAGCACTCTTCGAGTCGATCGTGGTGGAGAGCCGCCAACCCCTGGGTGGAAGGGTAACGGCAGCTGGCACGGTAATGCCTCCTAGAGAGAGCAGCGGGGCACCGGGCTCTCGCGTGCTTTTGGGCACGGACTCCCTCTCGGTTGGTGAGTACCGCAACGCTACCGAGTAGAGGGTAAGCGGTTTGCTGAGCTGGGTAAGGTGCCTCCTAGAGGGAGTAGAGCCGGCCGAGTTGGTCAGCCGTGCTTCGAGAGTGGTTCTGGGTGTTCCCCGAAACCGAAGGTCGATACTCCACGTGGGAACGCGGCTCAACCGCCCGTCGCGATGGATGGTGTTGTATCCCGGACCCGCCGGCAATTCTGCCGACCCCGCAAGGATCCAGGTTTCAGACACTTGCGCCCGTACGCTTCCCCCAAGCCTCACCATGGTTCCGTAATACTGCGCGCCCATTACCTCACCGGGGAGATGAGCGATGGACGGCACGATGGTCGCCGACCAGGCGGAGTTGAGCCTAGCAGTGATCGGAACTGCGAGCGCGAACCCCTGAGCAAGAGCCCGGTCATACTCGGTGCCCGCGTTCCAGAGCCCTGGATCGCTAGCGATCGACATTAGCTCACCTGTTCCCTGTAATCCTACTGATGCTCGCCCTACCTCACCGAGCCCGGTCCGAAATCCCAGCGAAAGGTCAAGGTGTTCTTGAGCCTTTCGCTCACCCCGGATAGGTGCATAGGTCGGATCATCGTTAACCCCAACCCCAAAGAATATCGTTAGCTGATCAGTGGCACCCCAGCCAATGCCCCCGAAGTAGTTCTGATTCCCGCTCCCGCCTCCACCGTCTTCTTGGCCTGCGCCCGGAGGAGTCGTGTATCCGGTATGGAGCATTAGCGACGACCGGCTGAGGAGCGTCGCTTCCGGGACCACCCCGAACCCTGCGACCGGCGGGACCTGGGCGGTATCCTGCGGCGACACGAAGCCCGAGAGTGAAAGAAAAAGGGCGACGGGGGCGAATCGGCTCATGAGGGACTGGCCAACGAGCAAGTGAGCGTGGCGACTGTAGTCCGACCAGACACCTGCACTGTCGTCAAGGGAGAAGGTGTTGCTCGCACTCCGATAAGCAGGCGCCGGCGACGAGGCCTACGTATCCGGGTCCGATGACTGCTACGTGCATGAGGGTCCGGACCAGAAGCGGATCACCTGATTTGGTTCGCCATGTAGATGATGGTGGCGACCGACAGGAATCTCGACATCCATTCGTCAAGGTCGAAGCCGCCGCCATCCTCGAGCGCCAGCACGGGCACTGTGATTGTGCTCCCGGGCTCGACGTCAGGATCCGACCGGAAGAAGAGGAACTTGCTGACCTGATCCTGCTCGCCGTTGGCGTACGAGATGCTCGCTCGGTCGCGATCGGCCTCTGCGGTCAGGCCACCCGCCTGATCCAGGTAATCGCCAAAATCCATGCCTGGCAGCCACTGAGCCCGAGCCTGGTTGGTGACCGCACCCAGAACCAACACCGTGCCGTCGTACTGTGGGATCTCGAGTTGATCGTTGGGAAAGAGCAGAAGATCTTCGGTCCCTCCGGGACTCTCCAGGACGCTAGTCAGATCGAGGCCCACAGGTAGGCCATCCCTGATAACGCGAGCCCCCGGGGCATAGGCTTCCGAGGTGAGGCCACCCGTGCGGCCGATCAAGGAGGATACCTGCTCACCTCGAAACTCCAGTGGGTACGGACCGGGATAGAGTACCTCCCCTATAATCTGGACGTTACCCTCGTCGCGTAGAGCTTGCAGTCTGCGCACGAAGACCCGATCACCGTCCTGAAGGACGACGGTGCTGGCCGAGGCCGCCGTTTGGGCTCCCATGCTTGTGTCTCCGCTCTCCATCATGTCCAACGGCGAGGGCAGAGTCCGGTCGAACGTGATGTTCTGGCTGTCCGCAATCCTGTCGGTGAGCAGGAGGGCGTCCCCCCTACGGGCGAGCTCCGCGGTATATGGGTCTGCCATCGCCGAGAACCCTCCAGCGGCGAGCAGCAAGTCCTGTGCGGTCATCCCTTCCAGAAGCGAGAACACGCCGGGGTTCTTCACCTCGCCCGAAATCGAGACCAGCGCGGAGTTGCTAAGCACGGATCGACCGTAGATCACGACTCGGTCCAGTTCGCGGAGCTGGACATCCGCAACAGGTTGGCCCAGTTCATCCAGTGAGACCTGCTCGAGCACGTAGCTGCTGTCGGTCGGCACGAGACGAATCAGATGGGCCACCGCTTCGAAAGCGTCGGGAAGCAGCCCACCGCTGCGATCGAGCAGATCGCTCAGCCGCATGCCGTTCGTCAACTCGAAAACGCCCGGCCTTTGTACGTGGCCCTCGAGCGCCACCCGATTGTCGAGTCGGTCGCTGATACTGGGAATGTTCACTTGGTCGCCGTCGATCAGTTCGAAGTCCTCTCCCCCGGCATCTTCGATCAGGTTGACGTCAATCAACACACGCTCGCGCTCCGGAGTACGCTCAGCCACCGGTAGAATACGCTCCACTTGGACACCCTGTACGTAGGCATCCGGAAGCGTTCCTCCGGTAAAGCCCAACGCGTCCCT
>CAZJIM010000061.1:0-7535 GCA_964546115.1 uncultured Gemmatimonadaceae bacterium
CTCGCGGACTGCGGGGACACTAAAAAGAGGAATGGAGGGGGTCCAATATGGGCCATCTTCGACGCCGATGCGGTGGAGCGGGAGGGCTGGGATCCGAACCCGCCATATGTCGATCTTGAGGGCTATTTCTTCAGCGGAGACACGGTTGCGGAGCTTGCGGGCAACATTGACAACGAATACCAATCGGGACCGATGCCGCCGGCCGCTCTCGAAGAAACGGTAATCAGGTACAATGCCTTCGTGGATACGGGAAGTGATCCGGATTTTGGGAAGGACACACCCATGTACAAGATCCAAACACCCCCGTTCTACGCCGCTTGGACCACCCCGATCCTGCACGATTCTCTCACTGGCCTGAGGACGAACGCAAGGGCGCAGGTGATGGACTATCAGGGCCAGGTCATACCTGGCCTGTACTGTGCTGGTGAGTCGCAGGGCGGTTTCGCTCAGCACGGCCTCGGCCGCTGTATCACCTTCGGTCGCATCGCCGGCAGAGACGCTGCGTTGAACGGTGGCGAGGTTTGATTCTCTGCCCACAGTTATAGGTCAAAGCCGAGAAGGGAATCGAAGCTCGTAGAAGGTCCGTATAGGTATGCGGAGATAGTGATCTAACGACGTGAAGCGATCCTCTTTTTGGATTGTGACGCTGGCGGGACTGTCGTGTGGCGCCGTTTGCGGGATCACCAAAACCCCAACATGGCGGTGGTCGCTTGTGCGACTAGAGCCTAGGTCGCCCTGGGATTGAAGGACGGCTGTCGGTCGGTGCGACCAGCGGTCGCCAGCGGAAGCATTTGATGAAACATTCCCAGCCAGAGCAGTTCCTTAAAAATCTGTGGGCTCCCAACGCGAACGACCGGATGAAGGCCCAGTGGCACGGCTGGGTAGCCCGATCGACGCTTGTGGGGGCGGTCCTGCATGTCGGGGTGGTCGGACTATGGCCAACTTGGGAGAGGTCGGCACGTCAGTCCGAGCCACTGCGGGACTTCTTCCAACTCGAAAGGGTTACGGTGCTTGATGCTCAATCCCCGCTTAACGTTGATCCGGCCCCGCCAGTTCACATTAGTGAAATCCCCGATTCTATTCCGGCCGAGGCAGATTTAGTCGCATCAGCCAGTGGTTTGGGAGTGCAGACAGAAACACTCTCCGAGGCTTTTCGCGAACGACTGATCGGCCGGTCCGCTCCCAGGCCGACCATCACGCAACCTGAGATGGAGGGCGACGAGGAGGGATCGACGAGCTCGGAAGAGGGTGAAGGTTCAATCAGTATCGAGAGGCGCATTTCCGCTGCTGACTTCTCTGAGCAGTTGAGCTCAAACCCTTTGGGCCTTGAGCGTCTGGCGGCGGCCCGTCCGGAACTCGTTCTCTCGGACCTCTCGGCCTGGGTCCTGCTCCGGAACCCGACCGAGGTCGAGATGTTCATCAGACGGATCTACCGGAGAGGTGAGCTGGACCGCTCTGCCAATGGGACGGTCAGTGTGGCTTTATGGATCGACGAACGGGGCTCGGTAGAGTGGGCTGAGGTCAGTCGGTCTAGCGGACGCTCGGATGTTGATCAGGTTGCCCTGACTTTGTTTAGCGAGGTAGTGGCGTTCCGGGCTGCTCGCGTTGGGGGCGTGCCGGTGTCGCGATCGGTGATCTTCTCAGTTCGCTTCCCCTGGTAGTCAGCGCATGTCCGAGGGCTACAGCTGCTTGTCCCTTAGGGGGACGTTTGTCGTTCGAGTGCTCGCAGGCGGTCTTCTGTTGTCCGGTTGTGCCCCGGGCCTGAATCCCAGTGGCCCGGTTATCTCGCCAACCGGAATCGTCTACGAATTAGGCACCCCCCCCGTCGAGACCCGCTTTTCTCAGACGGCGGTAATGTACCTGCGTCGGGAAAACGTGAAACGAGCACTCGAGTTGGCGTTGGAGGGCATGGGCTCCGACCCCTCGAACCCCATTCACTATTATCTGGCTGGCACGGCGTATGCCCGACTCGGAAGGAATGAGGCGGCGGCTGCCATGTTTGCCGATGCCGAGAGGATCTACCCCGCCTATGAGCTCAATACTGAGCCGGAGCGAGAGCGAGCGTGGGCAGAGGCGTTCAACGAGGGCATCGAAGCGTTTGATGCTGACGACCTGACGAGTGCGATCGACGCCTGGGGCCAGGCCGTGAAGATTTACGATCTGCAGCCGGACGCTCACCAAAACCTGGCGGTGCTGCTCGCCGGGGAGGGCAGACACAATGAAGCAATCGAAATCTATAGACAGACCTTGGTGGGCCTGGCCAAACAGCCCGCTACCAGGGTTCTTTCGGACGGAGAACTTGCAGAGCGTGTAGCACTGCACATCAGTGTCGAGGAAAACCTTGGGCAACTCTTCCTCTTCATGGCACGATATGAAGAAGCTGAGCCTATCCTCCGAGAGCAGCTCGAGCGAGATTCTGATAACCTCGGTCTGCAGAGAGACTTGGCCCGGGCACTGGGCGGGGTGGGTCGCGATGCAGAAGCCACTGAGATCTATGCCGCAATTCTCTCGACGGGGGGCCTCGACGCAACCGAACTCTTCAACGTCGGAGTGACCCTGTTTCGTTCCGCTGACTTCACTGAAGCGGCAGAGGCCTTCAAACAAGTAACGGAACTCCAGCCGAACTCTCGAGATGGTTGGTTTAATTACGTGAATTCGTTGTTTGCAGCTGAGGAATGGGAATCACTGATCAGCGCGGGCGAGCGACTTGTTGAGCTTGATCCCCTTAGCGAGAATGCCGGGCTGATCACAGCTCGTGCCTCCTTGGAAGTAGGCGATGACGAGGCGGTGCTCAGCGGCCTGGAGCGAATGGAGGGAGTCCCTGTCCATGTGGAGGATCTGCAGTTTCAGCCTGCGGGAGCCGAGACGAAGGTGGCGGGACGTGTAATCGGGAACAGGGCGGAAACAGGTACGGTGGTGCGGCTTCGATTCACCTTCTATGGGAACGACGGGATTCTCGGAAGCCGGATCCTTACAGTGCGAGCCCCCGCGTTGGGAGAGAGCGAGGAACTGGAGGTGTTGTTCTCTGGGCCCGCCACCGCCTATCGCTACGAGGTCCTGCCCTGACTCGAGGCGGATCCGGGGAATCTCACTTCTCTTTCACCTGGATCCACTTCGCCGAAATGCCAAGCAATCGGGTCCCGTTCCACGCACAGGGGTGCCACGGGGTCCGACAGGTGTCATACTGGGGATGCGGGCGTCTTCACCTTGGAGGTCACTATGAACCGGTCCCCCCCCAGTAGTGGTTCCGCAACGGCGTGGGGTCTTCTTTTCGGGATGTTAGTGACTGTTACGGCCTGCAGTACCCCCGGGCAGTTTGGTGCCACCAGGAGCGAGTGCGGATCACCGAGTGAGTGTAGAGGATCACCCAACGAGATCACGGAAGAAGAAATCGCCACTATTCCTGAAAGCGATGCTTTCGAAATCGTTCGAGTGCTTCGGCCGCGTTGGCTCCGACCCCGAAACGCCGGCACGATCAATAGCCTGCGAGACGCCCAGTCCGGCTTCATGGGGGTGCCTGGAAGTGGTACAATCTACCCTGAGGTTTTCCAGAATGATCTGGCTTACGGGCCGATTGAGTCGCTGAGGGATTTCGGCGTGGTGGAAATTGAAAGGATGGAGTTTATTGACGCACTTGACGCCACAACCCTCTATGGCATCGGCTACATGGCTGGGATCATTCGCGTGGTTACCCATCGATAGACCGGATTGCCGAGCTCTGGGTGAGGATGAGGGGTTGCGGTCTACTTAGAGTTGTAGACTGCAGAAGAAGCGGCTGACCTCGCCTGACCAGAGGGGGGTCCCCTGAGCCCGAGGCCCCCCGCACCAGGAAGTGATCCAACAGCCTGCCGACGGTTCATGGGTCCTCTCTGGAGGGCCATGAAGGATTGTAACCACACGAGACAGCGGGTCATCCAGGCCCGACAACCGACGGCCCGAAGGAGCGGGGCTGCGTAACCGGACGCCGGTCTCGCGCTGCCTCGGGGGAAGCTCCTATGTTCTTCCCACCATGAAAACGAAGAACTGTCCCCGATTCTGCTCGCGCACTGCATTCGTGTGGCTGTTCCTCTCCATGGGGCTCGCTGGATGTATTGAATCGTTCTCATTCAACCCCCTGAGCTGGTTTCGTGGCCCGGCGCCGATTGTCATTCCCTGGGACTCGATCTCGCCTCCGCCGATCACTGCTGAGGTGGAGTTGCTAGACCCCCTCCCCATTGAGATCGGACGGGTGCCAGAGCCGGGGCGGTACGACCAGGATCTGGATGTTATCCACTACGACGTGGAACTCGTGATTCCGCCGGCAAACGATCGGATCTCAAGCCGAACAACCATCCGGTATCTCCGCGACAGGGCAGGTCCCCATTCACTCACCTTGGACTTCTCTGGGCTCTCAACTGAGCTTGTGACCGCCGAGGGTCGAGTCCTGACATTTGCCCATGAGGGAGGACTTCTTCGATTTGACACTCCGGGGCGCCCGGGCGTATTCG
The DNA here is from genome assembly GCA_964546115.1 of uncultured Gemmatimonadaceae bacterium. Lineage (GTDB taxonomy): Bacteria > Gemmatimonadota > Gemmatimonadetes > Longimicrobiales > Gaopeijiaceae > JAAXGI01. The sequence goes on from CAZJIM010000061.1 coordinate 4,488, forward strand.
ACACCTTGCAGGTGGAGATTATGGCCCGTGGAGTGCCGGACGACGGTCTGATCCTCCGAGACAATGTGCATGGTGCCCCAACGGCCTTCGCAGACAACTGGCCGAACCGAGCGCGGTACTGGTTCCCGTCCAATGACCACCCATCCGACAAGGCGACTGCGACCTTCACCGTCCATGTGCCTGGGGAACGGCGAGTAGTAGCGAATGGCGTCCAGCTTGGCCCTCCAGTGCCGGCGGATTCCCAGCGGACCGGAGGCGTCGAAGGTCTTCTAACCTGGAGATGGGAGAACCGAGTGCCGATTTCCACCTACCTGATGGTTGTGGGCGTCGGGGAGATGGAGGTTGCTCGAAATGGTCTCGCCGCCTGCGACCAATCGCCGGAATCCTCTCGCGGAGACGGATGCATTGAGGTGACATCGTGGGTGTTTCCTCCTGATACGGCGCTCGCCCGGGAGGCTTTTTCCCGCGCCGCTGAGATGGTCGACCTATACGTCGATCTTTTCGGCCCATACCCGTTCCAGAAGTTGGCCAACGTCCAATCATCTACCTCGTTCGGAGGAATGGAGAACGCTTCGGCGATTTTCTACGCGGAGGATACCATCGCGAGCGGGGCCGATATTGAAGGAACCGTGGCCCATGAAATCGTTCATCAGTGGTTTGGCGATTCAGTTACACCTGCCGACTGGCAGCACCTCTGGCTCTCAGAGGGCTTTGCCAGTTACTTCGGCCCCTTCTTTTGGGTGCAAGCACTGGGAGACGCTGCATTTAGGGAACGGATAGAAATCCTCCGAAACAATTACCTGGCGTCGAACGTGACCGGGCGCCCGGTACTCGACCAAGACGTGACAAACCTGCTGCAGCTCCTGAATGAGAACTCTTACGAGAAAGGAGCCCTCGTGCTTCATATGCTGCGGAATGTGGTTGGGGAGCGGGCGTTCTTCAACGGGATTCGGCGCTACTACCAGAGGTTTGCTGGGGGGAACGTCACGACGGACGACTTCCAGATGGTCATGGAAGAGGCGCACGGTGAGCCTCTGGACTGGTTCTTCCGGCAGTGGCTCCATCGTCCCGGATATCCGGCCTTGCGGGTCGAGTGGGGTTGGGACAACGAGCTGAAGCAGGCTCGGGTAAGGGTGATCCAGGAACAGGATGACCTATGGCCGACGTTTAGGATGCCTATGGAGTTCGAGTTCCTAATGGAAGGAGGCGTGCATAGGGTCGCAGACTGGGTGGACGGGCGCGAGTGGACCCGAGACATGTTGATTCCTGAGAGGCCGACGGATCTTCGGCTCGACCCTGACGGTTGGTTGTTGTTCGAGCAGGTGGGAGTAACCGGTCCCTGAGGCAGTCCTTTCAGGGTTCATAGGGTTCGATTTCCACTCCTCCGTGAAGTATCTGCTTAATCCGGGGACTCGCGACCATGTCGTGAGGGAACCCCAGTTCGATCTTGCTTGCCTCGTCCAGTCGGGTCTTATGCTCCGCGCTCAATTTGAACTCCAGGCTCCCGAGGTTGTCCTCTAGCTGCTCGGTTGTCCGCGCTCCGAGAATGGGGCTCGTCACACCCGGTCGGTCCATAACCCAGCGGAGTGCTATCTGAGCCGGCGATCGCCCAATTTCTTTTGCTACTTCCGCGACGGTGTCCGCGATGGCCAACTTCCGCTCCGTCAGATGGGAACTCACCATTTGTCTACGATCCCCAGGCACATCCCCGGGCTTAAGTTGCTCCTTTGCCTGGAGGTCTTCCTTCGAATACTTGCCAGTGAGGAGGCCCCCAGCCAACGGTGACCAGGGGGTGATCCCCATTCTTAGGTCCCTAGCCATCGGGACCAACTCACGCTCGACATCGCGTTGGGCAAGGCTGTACTCGACCTGGAGGCCGACGAAGGGCGACCATCCTCTTAGCTCGGCGAGCGTGTTGGCCTCGGCCACCTTCCACGCCGGATAGTCTGAGACCCCTACATAGTGGACCCTTCCGGACCCGACCAGATCGTCGAGGGCGCGCATCACCTCGTCAATTGGCGTGAGCATATCCCAGGCATGGACCCAGTAGAGATCGATGTACTCCGTACGGTTCGCTGTGTCGATGAAGTTTCCCCCTCGGTCAAAGAACAGCTCTAGCTGCTCCTTGCAAACATTCTCCGGGGAACCCCACCCCCAAGCGCCTCCGAAGGTCATCGTTCCAAAGCAAAGTTCGGACACGCGGAGACCACTACGGCCAAGCAGGGTATAGCGCACGGTCAGACCTCGGTTGCCATTTCAGATGGTGATCGAGGGCAGAAGGTGGGGTAGAGGTCAGATTGACGCTACCCGGTGATGTAGATTCCTTCACGCATGAATCAGCGCCATGGCCGCGAGTGTCCGAGTGGCATGCAGGGAGGGGATATGTCAGGGTGGCCACAATCTCAAGTAGAAGCACGGTGCCCAAGAGGACGATCGGATCGACAGGCGTCATGCCCATGATGGTGTAGAGGTTTTCTTCAGAGATGTCCTCCAGCCTGGGGCCCGTCCGCCACAAGGGGAGGGGTTTGACACTACCGTTCACATGATGTTGTAGATTCACACACTGGTACCGACGGACACTCCTGGGGTTAGAAAGGACAGTGACCCTGATCGCCCGGTCGTGGAGGAGGAGCATCAGGCCGAAGTAGATGTTCTCGAGGATTCGAGTCAGTGAGCGGCCAAGTTCGGAAGGCGGAGGGCCAGTTGCCCACGATGAGGTGCTTAAGGAGAAGGTTTTAGGCGGCGGATATGTCTACGGAGCGACGGACGAGCACTGTTGCCCCTGCTCCGTAAGAGTGCGCGAGCGGTGAAAAGGTGATAGCCCTTCAATTGAGTTGTGCGTAACATGAAGCGCTCGGACTGGTTTTGCTCCTTACTTTGATGATGAGGTGGCGAGTGCCAACTTGGACGATCTCGATTCTTGGTCTGATCGTCCCCACAGATTTTCAACTTCGGAGTCTCAGCATGCACGCGAGAATGTCGGGTTTCATCACTGGCGCCGTTTGGATTCTCGTTCTTATAGCCGGCCCGGTAGCCGCTCAGAATGGG
>CAZJIM010000062.1:0-6765 GCA_964546115.1 uncultured Gemmatimonadaceae bacterium
ATAGGTTGTGAATTATATCCGAACGGGAAGCCCTGATTTCCCTGAATGATCTGTGTTCGTACTGCTGATTCTACCAGCGGATCCGAGACGTCGAAGCTACTGCAGTCGACCGGAGAGTCCCCTAAGAGGCCGAGAACCCGATTGTTTTGAATGCAGCCGTCAAACTGCCCGGACACCTGCAGAAGTCGGTTGGACATCAGGGGGCCGAGCCTGTCGGCCTCGAATACGGAACCGGACCAGTTAACGGAGAGAGAGACTGAAGGTAAGTACTGGGTTTGGGCTATTCTCGTCTGAGGCCGGGCAGCTGCGACCTCGCGATTCTGAGCTAACGAGAGTTGAAGGAGATCGACCGTATCCAAGTTCGACGCAACAATCTCAAATCGGCTGGTAAGGGTCACATCGCGGCTAACCTCCGTCCCGAGGATCTGCATGAGCGCGAGTCGGGTCGTGACGACTGAGTTCTGAGCCTGTAACAGCTGGACCTCGGCCTGGCCTTCCTGCGTTTCTGCTCGCCGGATGTCCAGAGGAGTGGCCGCTCCGACTGCCACCTGCGCCTCAGCCTGACTCACGTGGGCCCGTGTCCGCTCGATTTCTGCTAACGCCTGTCCTAGCTCCTCGTCAGCCTGAAGCGCCCCCAGGTACACCCGGGTAACCTCCTCCACCAAGCTAGTCAATGCCCCATTAACCCGTGCGCGAGTGGCGTTTTCCTGCGCGTGCACCACACTGGGCTGCAGGAATAATCCGCCACTCAGATTGAGTGAAAGTCCCAGATTGTAGCGAGACGAGACGAGAGCAGGCTGAGTACCGAGGGTGAAATCCCCGAACTGTCTCTCTCCCCCGGCTGTGTACCCCAAGAAATTGGACAGTGTGGCTGATGGGACGAAGCTGGCCCAGACCTCACGGCGTCTCCAAGCCAAAGTCTCTAGGCTGCTGGCCTGGATTCGGTACTCCGGGTTGTAATCGTGAGCCATCCGGATAGCGCTCTCGAGTGAGAGCGCATCGACGGGGGAAGATCTCTGGGCGGCCGCACCCACAGGGCATATGGCTCCAAGTACCATGAGCCACGCGAGAACGAATGTCTTGAGGCCAATCTGTGGATCTTGTTGCACAGGAGTGTACTCCGGTTCGATCGTGAGAGTCGGGGGTGGGTGGCTCCTGTCTCATACGCAAGAGAGAGGTCAAGAGATTCATCCTGCGACGGCGGTAAGGTTTGTTCGGTCGCTATTGGACCGCGTATGCCTAGGTGTTCAGGAGAACAAGGGAGGGCGGCGGAGATGGTAACCAGTGGTTTCCTGGAATACCCTAGCAACGTGCAGAGCCTCGGCATCCTTCCATAGGCCCCCCACGAACGAGATGCTCGAAGGAGTGCCATCTGCACGGAACCCGTTGGGGAGAGCCACTACGGGATGACCCGAAAGATTAGTGGCTAGCACGACGTCATTTGCCAGGGTCGGCGTTACTACGACATCTACGTCGCTCCAAGCCTCATCCAGAGCCGTGATTAACATCGCCCGAGCTCGGCTGGCCTGGATGTACTCCACGGCGGGGATCAAGCGGGCAACTCGGAAGGTGTTCGGCCAATTGTCCTCCTCCTGCTCCAAGAGAAGATCGTCTCTTCCGCTTCGGCTCAGTGTGTCGAAGGAGGCAGCGGCCTCAGCTGAAAGGATCAGCCGAAGCGCCGTCAACGGAAAGTCCCCGGGGAAATCCACCGGCCGGAGTGCCACGCCCGCAGCTGACAGGGACTCCAAAACGGCCAGATCCCTTGCCTGTGACTCCTCCTGAAGCTCGAAGGCCTGTTCGAGATACCCTACCCGGATGCCGTCCAAACCCCGATCGGCTTCCCACACAAAGGGGATGTCCCTTGAGGACCGATCGAGTCCGTCAGCCCCCTGTATCTCTGAAAGAACCAACGCACAGTCTTCGACTGAGCGACAAATCGGGCCTATCTTGTCCATGGTCCAAGACAGAGTCATCGCCCCATAGCGACTCACTCGCCCAAAGCTAGGCCGAAGTCCGGTGGCACCGCAGCGAGCCGAGGGTGAGACGATCGATCCCACCGTCTCGCTACCGATGGAGAACCCCACTAGGCCAGCAATGGTAGCTGCAGCAGAGCCGGCGGAAGATCCACTGGACCCCTCGTCGAGGTCCCAGGGATTGCGCGTTCGCCCGCCAAACCACCGATCCCCTCTGGCCAGCCCCCCAAGCGTGAGCTTCGCCACCAGCACCGCCCCAGCCTCATCCAACTTCTGCACCACGGTCGCGTCCCGATCTAATCGCTGATCTCGGTAAGGAGCTGCCCCCCAAGTTGTCGGATACCGGCTCGTCGATAGCAGATCCTTCGCTCCCCACGGTATCCCATGAAGCGGCCCGCGACTGCGTCCCTCATCTAATTCTCGGTCCGCTTGGGCAGCCTGTTCGAGCGCGAGTTCCTCTGTCCGTGTCACGACACATCTGAGATCCGAGTCGAAGCGGCGCAGACGATCTAGGTAGAGCTCCGTAAGTTGCACCGAGGACAAGGATCGTTCACGGAGCAGCGCACCGAGTTGGCCCAGAGAAGCAAAGGCGATGTCCATGGGCTGGTTCGGGCCCGGAAGCGACCTCGGCTCAGAGGGTCGCAGGAGGGAGGGTCCTCTGGGAACGCTGCGTCCCTGAGGCGTAGGATCGAAGTAAAATACGGGCGCAACCTCGTCCGAAATCTCGAGCTGTCTGAGAGCCTCGAAGGATCTCCGGTTCGCCCGTAGCCGCTGAACCATCAGATCGCGTTCCTCCGGCGAAAAGGACATCCCCACGACCTTTTCAGCCTCAGCGATAACCTCAGGGGTCACCTCGGTTGCATCTTGGGCCTTGGCCCAGAGGACGCCAGGGAAGAGTCCCCCAGATATGCCCATGGAAGAAAGTACAGAGAGGAACCGCCTCCGCGGAATCACGAAGCAATCCCGGGTCATCGTATTCTCTCCGGTTCCCCTCGGTAGAACCTGATCGTCAGAACGGATACATGGCTGGACACCGACAAAACTCCCATCTTGGTGGTTGTACGACAGCGGACGAGCCCACCCCTAGCGGGATCGAACGATGGGCAGGGAGCCAGATAGGCGCAACCTGAGCCACGGCTGATCCTCACGTCTTTATTTGACACAGAGCACAACTTCACACCCAGCCATTGCCACCAGCCACCGTGGTCCTTATATACCTCGCCATAAACTAGAGCTGTTCTTTGCCACAGCCTCAACCGTGGTCAATAAACCACTTCTTTTCTCCGGGAGTCGAGACATGCGCGTTATGGTCCTCGCGGAGAAGCAGGCTCGGGAGCGCCGAGTCGCGCTGACCCCATCTCACGTTTCCGCGCTCGTCGATGCCGGGTGGGAGGTTCGCGTGGAGTCAGGAGCCGGTGCTCGTGCGGGATGGAGCGATGAGGAGTACCGTCAATCGGGGGCCCGGGTGGAGGCCGACCGAGTGGCTCTCATCAAGAACGTCCAGTGCATCTTGAAGGTCAGACCCCCGAGCCTCGGCTCCGACGACGGAAGCGAAATTGGCGACCTTCCATCCGGAACAGTCCTGGTAAGCTTCCTATCGCCTGGCGAGTCTCCCAACCTCCTCCAAGAGCTTGCGAAGCGCGGAGTCTCAGCGATTGCAATGGAGCGTATTCCGCGAACCACAAGAGCCCAGCGGATGGACGCCCTCTCGTCGCAGGCGACCGCTGCCGGCTACCGAGCTGTGCTACTCGCCGCAACCCATCTTCCCCGGTTCTTCCCGATGCTCACCACCGCAGCTGGGACAGTCCGACCGGCCAAAGTGACAGTCCTCGGCGCTGGTGTTGCGGGGTTACAGGCCATTGCGACTGCAAGACGCCTGGGGGCAATCGTTCAGGGGTACGATATTCGAGCGGCAGCAGCGGAACAGGTCCAAAGCCTCGGCGCCACCTTCCTTGAGGAGGACGAGACGCTCCCCGAAGAGGCCGAGGTGGAGGGCGGATATGCACGAGCCTTGGGGGAGAGCGAGCAAGACCGACAGCTAGCCTTTCTCGCTAGGCACATCCCCAAGGCCGACGCCGTCATTACTACGGCGCAAATTCCTGGGAAGATGGCTCCTGTTCTGGTCACTCGTGGCATGGTGGAGGAAATGACCTCCGGATCAGTCATCGTTGACCTGGCTGGCGAGACCGGAGGGAATTGTGAGTTGTCGGAAGCCGGTAAGACGGTGCTACACGGGGGAGTGACGATCGTCGCCCCAGTCGATCTGGCATCAGGTGTCGCCCAGCACTCGAGTCAGATGTTGGGGACAAACATCTCCGCGCTCCTCAAACTCCTGGTGCAGGACGGAAATCTCACTCTGGACCTCTCCGACGACATCGTCGACAGTGTGCTCGTGACCCACGAAGGAGTAGTCCGTATCTCGGATGGAGGGAGTTAGACAATGGGTGAGTGGCTGATCGGAATATACGTCTTCGTGTTGGCAATGCTCCTGGGTTTCGAGCTGATTACTCGCGTTCCGCCTACCCTCCATACCCCCCTCATGTCGGGAGCGAATGCCATCTCTGGAATCACAGTGATCGGTGCTCTCCTTGTGGCCGGAGGTGAATCCGACCGCCTAGCGGCCCTCCTTGGGGGCGTGGCAGTCGTGATGGCGGTGATCAACGTCGTCGGGGGATTTCTGGTGACGGATCGCATGCTGAGGATGTTCAGGAAAGACTGAGTCCCCAGACAGGTGGAGAAGGCGTGCCCTCATTTATAGTAGACCTCATCTACGTCGTTTCGGCCGGCCTGTTTGTCTTCGGCCTGAAGCAGCTTGGCTCGCCAGTTACCGCGCGCCGGGGAAACGCCCTTGCCGCAGGGGCGATGCTTCTGGCAATCATCGGGACACTACTCGGCCGCGGAATCGTCACCTGGGAAATTATCGCAACTAGCCTCATCGTAGGTACGCTGATCGGGGTCGTGCTAGCCCGAACCGTGAAGATGACGGCCATGCCCCAATTGGTCGGCGCTTTCAACGGACTAGGAGGGGGAGCCTCGGCTCTGGTCGCAGCCGCGGAGCTGCTAAGATCGGGGGGCCAGGTCGAGGTGAGTATGGCAGTGGGGATCACAGTAGCGGCGGGGATCCTCGTAGGCTCGGTCACCCTATCGGGAAGTTTCATTGCATTCGGAAAGTTGCAGGGGTTCTTGCCCGGCCAACCGCTGACCTACCCCCTCCAACGGACTCTGAACTTTCTCCTTTTCATCAGCCTCCTCGTTGCCTCCGGATATCTCGTTGCGTCGGGAGACCACCTGACCGCTACAGCAATTCTAGCGGGCCTATCGCTCCTTCTCGGTGTCCTCCTGGTACTCCCGATCGGTGGCGCGGACATGCCGGTCGTAGTGTCTCTCTTGAACTCTTACTCCGGGCTGGCAGCGGCCGCAGCGGGATTCGTTCTGGGAAATCCGCTCTTGGTCCTAGCTGGAGCCCTTGTTGGTGCGGCAGGTCTCATTCTTACCCGACTCATGTGTAGGGCTATGAACCGGTCGTTAGTGAACGTCGCCTTCGGAGCATTTGGGAGTGGCGACAGTGGGAGTGCGAGCACGGATGAGGGAGACAAGCCCGTGCGGCGCACTACGGTAGAGGAGGCGGCCCTCCTCTTAGCGTATGCGCAGAGCGTGGTCATCGTGCCGGGGTATGGCCTCGCGGTGGCTCAGGCCCAGCACGAGGCCAAGAAGCTCGTCAATCTACTCAGGGAGCGGGATGTAACGGTGAGGTTCGCGATCCATCCGGTCGCGGGACGAATGCCCGGACACATGAACGTGCTCCTAGCCGAGGCAGACGTGCCGTACGACCTCCTCGTGGACCTAGATGACATCAATCCAGAGTTTTCTCGGACAGATGTCGTAGTGGTCGTCGGGGCCAACGATGTGGTCAACCCGCTGGCAAGGGACCCGTCCAGCGTGATCGCCGGGATGCCCATTTTAGACGTCGATAGGGCTCAGAGTGTGATCGTGATCAAGCGGAGCTTAAGTTCGGGGTTTGCGGGGATCGACAATCCACTCTTCTACCTCGACGGCACCATGATGCTCTTTTCTGACGCCCGCGAGGCTTTATCTGAAATCGCTCGGGAGGTCAGAGAAGTTTAGGAGCCCCGTGAAGATTTACCGGGTGGTGCGTTCACTGCGGCAATCGACCAGGCGCCTCCTGATCTTCGCGGATCGTGAGCAATGACAGTTCATCCCAGGCTCCGGCAACCTGCTCTCGAACCTCGGCCAGCAGTTCGGGTGTCGGGGTACCCGAGACCCCTGTACCGTGGAATAGGTTAAAAAACAAGGTGTCAGTGTGCCCTACGCTCGCATACGTCACTCCAAGGTCAACAAGACGGTTTAGCTGAAGCAAATCGCGGAGACTCGCCCCGGTCGATCCCCCTCCCGGCAGTAGCGTGTAGAGGAATCGGAGGAGGACTCTTCTTAGGAGTTGCACTTCCTCGACAGCTTCTCCGGCAGCCAGTCCTCGGTGGGCACCCAGGTTTCCGTAGAGTTCGGCCGACTGCTGTAGGATGGCTTCGACCTGCTCACGGAAGGCGCCCAACCCAGGCGCGAGGAGGGAGGTGAGCAGATGTAGGAAGTCTCCGATCAAGATGAGAAGTTCGCCGTCGATGCCCTCCGAACGGGACCGAAGCTCCAATAGCCAGCGATCCGCCATGGCCTCCCGTTGCTCATCCAACCAGCTGCTCAACTCTGCGGGGGTCAGGCAGTCTTCCTGGACCTTAGCGGATACCAGAGGCCCCGCGGCACTCTCGCCTTCCGAGAA
>CAZJIM010000063.1:0-6543 GCA_964546115.1 uncultured Gemmatimonadaceae bacterium
CGGACTGGCCTCCGAACTCCGCTCCAGCCAGTGGAATCCGGGTGCGTGAGGCGGAGAACTCGCGGGATGCCAGCTTGTAGGGGCGCATGACCGGGTGTACTGCCTCGACCCCCGGCATGCCCAAAAGGGGAAGGTTTTCCAGTTGTTCTTCGTTCCCGATGCAGCCGATGATTGTGCGGTTATCACCTCTCGATACGTGGGTCCGGAGCCCTAGAGACTCTACTCGTTCTCGGATATGATCCACCTCGTCGTCGGTGACATCTGCGCGAGTAACGATGATCATTCTCTCTCTCCTCTCATGTTGAACGAGTCCCTTGGCCACCAGAGCTATCGAGACACTCAATCACCAGAAAAAAAACGGCTTCCGGGGAGATCCGGGAGCCAAGTCATTCAGCGAGCTACGTTCGGTGAACTACGCGAAGGCTACGCTCGAACCTCCTCAAGGCTCCCCACCCATAAGTGAGTGCCGTAAGTAAAGTAACCGAAGCACCAGGACACCCTTTTGGGGGCGGGGTTGGAGCGGTAGTCTTGCATAATAGGTTCGATTCTGGCCTGGCTGTCCGTTGATGTCAAGGCGTTGCCAGATTGGTCATGGTTGCGAGATTCGTCTGTCGGATTGGCCCAAGATCTCACAGGAGGGGTAAAGGATTTCTGTGTTGCTGGGCCACTGGTTCTAGAGGTGTGCCAGGTCTAGATTTCCGACATATGGTTGTTTGGTTTCCTCAGGACCCGAGTGCGATCGGGGACACACCTAGAATTCTGGAGGGCGGAGGCGAAGAATGACTGACAGAGCTACTCTCGCAGATCTTGATCTTTCCTTGGGGAAAAGAGTCCGGCTCCATCGTTTGCTCTACGAAAGGGGGCTCCAAAATGGGACCCTTCTGGTGCTGCCTATCGATCAGGGTCTAGAGCACGGTCCGATCGATTTCTTTCCGAACCGCCCATCGCAGGATCCCGACTACCAGTGGCGATTAGCCGAAGAAGGGGGCTTCAACGCGCTAGCGTGCCACTATGGGCTGGCTCGGAAGTATATGGGCAAGTACGCGGGACGGGTCCCTCTAATTCTGAAGATCAATGGAAAGACGACCATCCCGTCAGATGCGGACGCACTCTCGACTCTCACTGGGAGTGTGGAAGATGCCGTGGCTTTGGGAGCGGATGCTGTCGGATATACGCTGTACGTGGGATCACCGCGCCAGGATGAAGACTTCGTGCAGTTCCAGATCATCCGGGAGGAGTGCGACCGCTACAACATGCCCGTCGTCATGTGGGCTTATCCGAGAGGGGCCGCCATCGAGGAGAAAGGTGGCCGTGATTCACTCTACGCTGTGGACTACGCTGCCAGGGTGGCTTTGGAGCTAGGAGCGGACGTGGTCAAACTCAACCTGCCAAAGCACTCGCCCAAGGACGGCGATCAACCCTCTGCCTATTCCGAGCTTGATTGGGATTATGGTGAGGGCGCACGGCGTGTCTTCGAGTCCGCGGGTCGCTGTCTCGTCCTCGTGAGTGGTGGGAGCAAGCTCTCCGACGAGGATCTTCTCACGAAGGCCCGGACCGCCATGGAGGCTGGTGCGACTGGTCTCATCTTTGGGCGGAACATGTGGCAACGGCCCCTAGACGATGCGTTGGTGATTACCGAGCGGGTGCAGAGAGTCCTCGCGGACTTTCCATCTTGAGTGAGGCTGGGGGGAAGGGCGGCATCGAAGCGGAGAAGCGAGCGGCTGGCCTAGCTGCGCTTGGGGAAGTAGAGGCGGGTATGACGATCGGGTTGGGGACTGGAAGTACCGTCAAGTACTTCCTGAAGGGCCTAGCCGAGGCCCTGGAGGGTGGGGAGATTCGAGATATACGTGGGGTTCCGACGTCCTCAGAGACCGAGGCGCGGTGCAGGGAGTTGGGGATCCCGACAGTTGACCTGTTTGATGGGATCTTCCTCGACATTGCGGTGGACGGAGCGGATGAGGTGTCCCCAGAGGTGGATCTCGTGAAAGGTCTCGGAGGAGCACTCCTCCGAGAAAAGATGGTGGTACAGGCGGCTAAACGGTTCGTGGTTATCGTCGACTCGGGAAAAGAGGTTGGTTCACTCGGTGAGCAGGCCCCGGTGCCTGTGGAGGTGACTCAGTTTGGGTGGCCGGCGCAACTTTCCTTCTTTCGCTCGCTCGGATCCGAGCCTGACCCTCGGCGGTTGGAGGGTGGTGAACTGGTTGTTACCGACAATGGAAACCACCTGATTGATCTTAGATTTGAATCAGGAATCCCTTTCCCTCGAGAGCTTGAGGCTGCCCTTAAACGACGCGCCGGGGTTGTGGAGACCGGGCTGTTTCTCCAGATGGCTGATCGGGTATTCGTAGGCACAGGCGAAGGCGTGACCCTGAGGGAGAGAATAAGGGGATGAGTGACATTTTGATTGCCCCGTCCATCCTGTCTGCTGACTTCGGAAATCTTGCACGTGACGTAGCCGGTGCTGAGGAGGCGGGAGCCGACTGGATCCACGTGGATGTGATGGACGGACACTTTGTTCCCAACCTCACAATAGGTCCGGGGGTGACCCAGGCCGTGCGGCGGGCTACGAACCTCCCACTGGACGTGCATCTCATGATTGAGTCTCCTCAGCGGATGGTGTCAGCCTTCGTGAACGCTGGAGCAGACCGGATCACGGTCCACGAGGAGACCTGCCCTGACCTTCATCAGGTCATCGCCCAGGTCCGCGAGGCCGGAGCGAACGTGGGTGTCGCGGTGAATCCTGCGACCCCGGTCGAAAGGCTTCGTGAAGTCATCCCCAACGTCGACCTGATCCTGATCATGACGGTAAACCCCGGATTCGGTGGCCAGGCGTTCATTTCTACATCCCCCCACAAGGTCGAACAAGCGAAGGTTCTGGTTGAAGAAGCTGGTCGGTTGGCAGACGTCGAGATCCAGGTGGACGGAGGTATCGACCCCGAAACCGCCCCCGAAGTCGTCCGAAAAGGGGCGACTGTACTCGTTGCGGGCTCGGCGGTCTACGGGGCAGTGGGGGGAGCTGCTAAGGCGATCCCCGCCCTTCGAAAGTCTGCCGAGTATGCCCTTATGTCTTCGGCTCCGGGATAGGAGAGGAGAAGGGTATGGATGGTGGGTTGCTGTTGGACCTGTCTATTCTGGACCAGCCGCATGAATGAGGAAGGGCCGACCTCAAGCACCAGATGATCGAGCTGTTCTTCGAGACCGAGCTACCTGGGTGAAGCCAGTCTCATCGTATACATCGCCGAAGAAGCGTAATTCCGACCGAGGGGCGGACTGATGCCTGTGTTCCGCCATCGCTGTGAACTTGATCAGCCCCCTGAAGAAGTTTTCGCGTGGCACGAGCGTCCCGGAGCCTTCCAGCGTCTTATTCCACCCTGGGAGTCCATTCGGGTTAGATCGCAGACGGGGGGGGTTAGGGGAAGGGTGTGCTTTGGGATTCGAAGGGGTCCCATCGAGCTGACCTGGGAAATCGAGCGCACCGGATACGAGGCTGGCCATTTCTTTGTGGATGAACAGGTGAAAGGTCCCTTTGGTCACTGGCAGCACGAGCACCGGTTTGAGTCCATCGGCCGGGGCCGAACAGCTCTCGTGGATGTGGTCGATTGGGCGCCTCCGCTGGGGTCTCTAGGCCAGACTTTCTCGGAACGTCGCGTGAATCAACGCCTGCAAAGCCTCTTCGAGTTCCGGACGCGCCGTCTAAAATCCGATCTCGGGTTGCTCCGTCGCTATGGGCCCGGTAAAGATCGCCTTGTGGCAATCACGGGTAGTACCGGTCTCATCGGCACTGCCCTCGGCCACCTGATCGAGGCTGGAGGATATCGGGTGCTGAGGATCTCTCGTTCGAGGAGAGGAGGGGACGGGTGGGTGTACTGGGATCCAAGTACGGGAACGTTGTCGCCCGACGCGCTCGAGGGGGTTTACGCTGTCGTACATCTAGCGGGTGAGTCCATCGCAGCAGCGAGGTGGACGAGCGTGAAAAAGGATGCCATCCTGAAGAGCAGGGAAGAGGGGACGCTGCTCCTCTCACGCACGCTCGCTGAGCTCGATCGCCCTCCCGAGGTTTTGGTCTCTGCGTCTGCAGTGGGCTACTACGGCCACCATGGTGATGAGCCCATCACCGAGGAAGATGATTCCGGTCGGGGGTTCCTGGCTGAGGTCTGTAGAAGATGGGAAGCGAGCACGCACGCAGCTCAGATGGTCGGGATCCGGACGGTTCACATGAGGGGTGGGCTTGTCCTGTCCCCTTCCGGAGGATCTCTGAGAACCTTACTGACTCTATTCAACCTTGGGTTGGGGGGGCGTATCGGATCTGGACGTCAATATCTCTCTTGGATAGATCTGGATGATCATACGGGGATGATCCTTCATGCGATGAGAGAACACGAAGTTCGTGGGCCCTTGAACTCGACCAGTCCGAATCCCCTCACAAATTCCGCTTTCACGAATGTGCTTGGACGCGTCCTGCGACGACCTACGCTTCTACCGGTACCGGCAGTGGCGTTGAGGGTGCTCCTTGGCGAGATGGGAGTCGAACTCCTTCTCTCCGGCCAGAGGGTGATTCCAGAGAAGGCCATTCGCACTGGATACCAGTTTTTCTCCCCGGATCTGGAGGACTCCCTCCGTCATCAGCTGGGGCGGATGGAGGGGGGCAATAAGTGAAACGAAGGAGGTGGTGGTGAACGATCCACTGACGGAACAGGAGTTGGGTACCGACCCGGTCGAGACCTGTTCACATTGGCTTGACACGGCGTACGCCCGGTCGAGGATTGAGCATCCAAATGCGGTTTGCCTGTCGACCGTGGACGAGGACGGATGGCCGGAGGGGAGGATTGTCCTCGTGAAGTCGGTAGACTCTCGGGGGCTCGTGTTTTTTACCAACTACCGTTCCTCAAAGGCGCGCGCCCTGGCACATGCTCCACGGGCGGCTCTCACCTTCTATTGGCCCGATCTGCACCGGCAAGTTAGGGTTAGGGGCCGGGTGGAGGAGGTCGATCCCGAGGAGTCAGACGCGTATTTTCGCACGCGCCCCCGTGGGAGCCAGATTAGCGCCTGGGCCTCTGACCAGAGCCAGATTCTCGAGAGCCGGGACGCGCTTGAGAATCAACGTCGAGAGATTGAGGAGCGATTCCAGGGAAACGAGGTCCCGCGTCCGGATCATTGGGGCGGATATCTTCTGAGGCCAGACGAGATTGAATTCTGGCAAGGAAGAGATGATCGGCTCCACGAAAGGTTCCTTTTCCGTCGAAGGGACGTGAACGACGTAGCAGGATGGGGGGTGCAGAGACTCAGCCCCTGATCGTTCCGTCTTCGTTAAGTTCAGGATACTTCTTGCCTCCCTCTCTGAATCGGCGTGCCAGCTCCGGGTAAGTCCACTCGAAGAGCAGACGCCTCCTACGAGCCGGGTCGAGCCTCGGGTTGTCGTAGAGCCCAGCTGTGTCGCGTTGTCGGTATGCCTCGTACAGAATTAGCGCAGTAGCCACTGAGACATTCAGGGAGCGCGCCAGTCCGAGCATCGGGATCCGAATCATCGCGTCAGCCTCTCGAAGGGACTCCTCGGTGATTCCGAATAGCTCAGCTCCCATCAGAAGAGCAGTGGGACGGGTGTAGTCCATTTCTCGAAAGTCGACTGCCTGCTTTCCAGGGTTTGCGGCGACCACATGGTGTCCGGATTTTTGGAGCAACCGGATGGCCGAGAGTCCGTCCTCGTGGCGGTGCACGCGCATCCGCTTTGCGGTTCCCCCTGACGTATCGTGATGCACATGAAGCCCCTTTTCTGGGGGGACTACATGCACTTCGAGGATTCCCACCGCATCACAGTTCCTGAGGATTGCAGAGAAATTGTGCGGCTTGTTCACTCGTTCCATAAGGACGGTAAGGTCCGGTTGTCGACGGTCAAGTACTCGACTGAGCCGTTGGAAACGCTTCAAAACCATAGGCGGCACACTTGTAGATGAGGGCTAGGGCTGTGACTGGTACAGTAGCGGCCCTTGCTCCCACTTCGGAAGCGTCGCATCCTTGGAAAGTCGGATCTCAGAGGCTGTCACGCTCGTTTGGATGGTGGCCCACAATGCAGTTGTCCGAAACACCCAAGGAGAGACTTGCGCGGTTCCGAACCCGCCTGGTACCGATCTTCGCGCTCGGGTTGATGGGCCTCATCGCGCCTGTCGTATCGCGGGCACAGCAGGGGGCGCAAGAAGGCCCCGAGATGTCTGTGCAGCCCGAATTTCCCCTCTACCAGGCAGTCCTTGGGCCGTCGACTCGCGATATCACGACAGATTCTCCTGGGGCCCAGGCATACTACAAGCAGGGTATGCAGATGATGTATGCCTTCACGCTCCCGGCTGGTTTAGCCTCGTTCGAGGAGGCCCAGCGGCAGGACCCAAATTGCGCGATGTGCTACTTCGGCGAGGCGTGGGCGAGAGGCCCCTTCCTTAATGGCGAAATGCGTGCGTCGAATGCGCCCTTGGCGTTTGAGGCGATCCAAAAGGCCCTTGACCTTGGCGAAGAGTCCGCGGCCCCGGTGGAGAGGGCCCTAATCGAGGCCAT
>CAZJIM010000064.1:0-4608 GCA_964546115.1 uncultured Gemmatimonadaceae bacterium
TTCGAGGTTGGACTCAGTTCTCACACTCAACGATGGCCGCGGCCAACTGCTGACACGGAACGATAATTCGCGGCCAGGGTCCTCGGATTCATTCCTTGCCCATCGCTTCAAAGCTTCTGGAGAGTACTACCTCCGGATCGCCGATCGAGCCGATAGAGGAGGAAAGAATTTCGGGTACCGCCTGACACTGGGACGCCTTCCCTATCTAACCAAGGTCTTTCCTCTGGGGACTCAGAGGGGTAACGCCGTGAAGGCCCGGCTCGAGGGTCATAACCTGGACGGCGCCACCGAAGCCCAGTTGAACGGAAATCTCCAACCGGATGAGAACGGCACGCTCTCGCTCGGAATCGACACCGCCTTCGGGCCAGCCATCAATACCTTGAAGACCTCCATTGGCACCTATGCTGAGCTGCTCGAGCAGGAACCCAATGGCGAGATCACCACCAGCCAGAAAGTAGTAGCCCCCACGACCATCAACGGTCTCGTCGGAAGACCCGGTGACCGGGATCTTTTTCGTTTCCGTGCTCAAGAGGGCCAGGTGCTGGCGTTCGAAGTGACGGCCCGGAGACTCGGTTCCTTTCTCGATTCCCGCATCGAGATCCTCGACCACCGTGGAGAGCTGGTCCCACAGGCTGTGCTGCAGGCTCTGTCAGAGGACACTCAGGATATCGGCCTCAGTTCGAGGAGCCTGCCGCTCGGTAGGTTTGAGTCGACTCGGAATACCCGTTTCTATCCTCTCGACTTCGTGCTGCTGGGAGGGCGGGAGCTGGTTCGACTGGAAAGGGCGATTCGGCGAATCGACCATTTTTCAGTAGCTCAGGGAATTTTGGGGCAAAGACTGAGCTGGCTAGGGACAACACCCCAGATCCATCCACGTAACGGAAGCACCCACAAAGTCCGCATCCTGCCGGCAGGCACCAAGGTTCCTCCCGGTCCATTTCCGTCCTTCTCCCTTCCCTTCCGCAACGACGATGGAGGACCTCCCTACGGCAAGGACTCCTATCTTCTCTTCACCGCCCCGACCGAAGGTGAGTATCTGGTTTCTCTGAGCGACCTCCAGAACCGAGGTGGGAGGCACTATCCCTACCGCCTCACGGTTCGTCCTGCCAATCCAGACTATCGCCTATTCCTGGACGATGGATTCCTCCTGTACGTGGATGGCAGAACGACGGGTGCCCGAAACCCGAATGTACCGCGCGAAGGCAGCGTAGCACTCACCGTCTCGGCTTCTCGCATCGACGGGTTCGACGGACCCATCCGAGTCGAAGTTCAGGGGCTGCCCCCGGGCCTGAGAGCCACCACTGGAACCATCCGGGTGGGCGAGTTCGTGACTACCGTGATTCTGACCGCGGACGCCTGGACACCGTTGACTCCGACACCGCAGTCCTTGGAAGTAGTCGGCTACGCTCAACTTGGCGGGACCGAGGTAGCAAGGACCGCCACTGACCCCGAAGAAGCGCTGCCTCTGGTCACGGTGACGCCGGCCGCCTTGATCCGACCCACAGTCAAGCCACGGCGGCTCACTATCCGCGCGGGAGAGAGCGTCCAACTCGAGGTTCAGATTGAACGCCGCGGAGGCTTCCTGGAAGATGTGCCGTTCGTCTTCCAGAACAGGCCGCCGGGTGTCTACGTCGAGAACTCAGGATCTTCCGGGATCGTTATCTCCCGCGGCGAAACCCGCCGCACGATCACCCTCACCGTAGATCCCTGGATGAAGAGCCTGACCTTTCCCATGATTGCGCTGGGGAGAATCAAGAGCGAGGCAGCCAGAAAGCGTCGGAGTGGAGCCAAGGACGAATCGGTTGACTATGCTTCGGAACCGGTCGTCGTAAGCATCGTGAACACCGAGCAGTGAGCAGTGGAGTAGTGATGTCGTGGAGCTCTGAGCCCTCTCACCGATTCGAGGAACTCAAACCCTACTTCACCACTGCACTACTGCACCACTCACTATTCGACTTCTTTACTGCTGACGGCTCGCCACTCATTGAGCAGCGAGAGTGCGATCGAGGCATTCCAGCGAAAAGGCGATGTCCTCCTCCGTGTGAGCCGCAGAAATTGAGATCTGCTTCGTCGCTACGGGGAAAAAGTAGACTCCCCGCTCGACCATCTCACGACGCATATCCAGATCCTTTTCGAAGTCGTGATTCGAGGCCAGGTCGTGCCAGTCAACGGGCTCATGATCCATGAAATACAGGCAGAGGGCTGAGCCCTGTCTGGCCACCGTCCCGGTAACACCGCGGGATTGGAGGATTGACTCGATGCCTTGCTGAGCTTGTTGCCCCAGCTTCTCCAGGTGCTTATAGACTCTCCCGTCATCCTCGAGCAAGCGTTCGATGGTGGCAATGCCCGCGGCGACGGCTAGTGGGTGTCCGTTGTAGGTCCCGGCAAGGAGCGGACGCTTGGAAGGATCCGGGTCCGCATAGCGATCCATCAACTCCAACTTGCCCCCGAGGGCCGACATCGGGTAACCGTTGGCAATCGCCTTGGCAAACACCACGAGGTCGGGCTTGACCCCGCTGACCTGACTGTAGCCGCCCACCGAATAGCGAAAACCGGTCTTGACCTCATCGAAAATAAGCACGAAGCCCTTCTCATCTGCCAGGTCTCGGAGACCGGCTAGATATCCGGGCTGGGGCTTCATGATCCCAATGTTCTGGAGAATCGGTTCGGTGATCAGGGCCGCCACCGGATAGCGGTCACAGACGTAGCGGACCGAGTCAAGATCATTGAAATTGACGATGTGGATGAGCTGCTGGTGGGAAACAGGGGCACCGGGACCCAAGGCAACGTATCGATACTCCCCGGGCGAAACGCGGGGGCCAATCTGATCGAGTGGCGTCAAGACATTGCAGCCGACGTCATTATCGGAACCGTTGAATCCACCCTGCATGACGATCACATGGTCTCGTTGGGTTGCCGCCCGAGCAAGCCGGATGGCGCCCCGGGTCGCCTCCGATCCGGTGTTGCAAAGCTCAACACTCTCGATGGCTGGAACATGCATGCACAACAGCTCCGCCAACTGCCCCTCGAGCCGATTGGTGCCGCTGCCAAAAAGGCTCACCTTATCCTTGATGACCTGCTCCACCGCCTGATTGACATAGGCATCGTTGTGGCCCAGGACGAAGGGCGCGAAGGCGGCGTGGTAGTCGATGTATCGATTGCCATCGACATCCCACATATAGGCTCCCTCAGCTTTGGAAAAGACGATCTCCGGCTCTGCCTTCCGAGCCGTCGAAACCACGCCCCCAGGAATGTACTTCTTGTTGTTTTCAAGCGTCTCAGCCGATTTCGGCCGCGTTAACTCAGCGATCTTCATGTGGTGTACTCCAAGTTATTAAGATACAAGATACTTCCCCCGCTCACTCTCGCCAGACCGTCTCCAGAAGAGCAATCACATTCAGTCCAAGAATCTTTTGAACGTCCTCTTCTGAATAGCCTCGGGTCAACAAGCCTGCTGTAATGTTGGGGGCTTCGTCGGAACGGGTGATCCCCTCTGGCAAACGGATAGGAAACGGTATGGGAAAGACGGTAGAGTCCTTGAGTTTGCCTGCCATCAGCCAGTGAAACCACTCCTCGGAATGGTTTTCTGTAAAGTCCAGTCCAATCGAGACATGATCGATCCCAGCCAGGTCCACCCAGTAGTCGATGGCATCCAGGAAATCCTCGATGGTCGAGTCGTACCCGCTCTTCAGGAAGGTCGGGAAAATATTGGAGCCCACAACCCCACCCTTGGCCACCAGCGCTTTGACCTGCTCGTCGGTCTTGTTCCTGGGGTGATCCTGCTGCGTTCTGGGATTGGTATGACTGAACCAAACCGGTTGTTCCGAGACTTCGATGGCATCCATGGTGGTCCTGTATCCCACGTGGGAAAGATCAACGACCATGCCCAAACGATTCATTTCCTGGATCAGATCGACTCCAAACTGGCTCAGACCCACGTCCTGCCGTTCGTAGCAGCCAGCACCCACGAAATTCAAATCGTTGTAGGTGATCTGAATAACTCGGACACCAAGGCGGTAGAAAATCTCCACCAGATCCAGATCGTCCTCGATGGGGGAGGAGTTCTGGAAGCCAAAGATGATTCCCACCCGGTTCTCGCGCTTGGCAGTGTGGATGTCGGCAATTGAGGTGACGGGTCGTATGTAGTTACTGTGCGTCTCGAAGTCGCGGTAGAAGGAGCTGATATTTCGCAGCGTCCCACGAGCCCCCTCCCAGACAGCAACGGTGGCATTGATCGCTGTGAATCCGCCTTCCCATAGGTGACGATAGACGTCTTCATCACCCCAGCGGCTGACATTCAAACCGTCGATGACCATCGACCTCCGGTGCAGATCTTGCGCTTCTGAGCTCACTTTCATCGGGTCAACCCTCCGTAATCGAACCAGGACCCGCTCATGCTAAAGAAGAATTTGTCCCGGCTCAAGGGAAGAAAAGCTACGAGAAGTGATTCCAGGAGTCCATCCGCGGCTGTGGGGGCAGGGAAACGGCACTTCCGGTCTTCGCGGAGAGGGCAACCGCTTCGCAGAACTCCATGTAGCGGATTCCCTCCTCAAAGTCCGGAAAGACAGGCGTCCCCTCCCGAATGGCACGAATGAAGAGGGCATCGGT
>CAZJIM010000064.1:4618-5645 GCA_964546115.1 uncultured Gemmatimonadaceae bacterium
GGCGGCGAGGATGGCGGGCTTCGACTCCGTCCCCGCCATCATCCACGAAATCGACTCGGTTGAAGAGCTCATCGAGCTCGCCCTCGTCGAGAATATCCAGCGCGACGATCTCGACCCGATCGAGGAGGCGGAGGGGTACCGGCGCGAGTTCGGGATTACTTAGGGAAGCCCCTCGGATCTCATCGGCGAAGAGTTCATAGACCAGAGTCCCGCTCGAGCCGTAGATCTCGATCGCCTGCGCCGGCGGACAGGCGACATGACCCGAAAAATGGTAGCTGGCGTTGGCACCACACTCTAACCGAGCGGCGACGACGACCGAATCCGGGACACCCGGCTCGACCCAGTCTCCTGCCCCCGACTGTCGCTTCGGCTGGCGGATGGAGGTCAGGGCTGTCACCTCGACGGACGGGCCTAGCCAGCGGTTGACCACCTCGTTCCACATCCCCAAAGTGAGCATGTTCACGCCGACCACATCGGAGTCCCAGACAAAGGCCTCCCAGCCTTCGCCAAACCAAGCCATCCCGTTGACGCGTACCTCCTGGATCCTACCCACGAACTGCTCTTCATGAAGCATCCGTTGCATCACCTTATCCCCTTTGAGGCCGGGACGGGGCGGGTAGAGGGCCGCGACCTTGTCTGACTTCCGGGCAGCGGCGAGCATCTGCTGCGCCTCCCCGAGGTTCCTGGCCATCCGAGCCTGACAGAGGACATGCTTTCCCTTATCAAGGGCCCTGAGGGTAGCCGGAAGGTGCAGCACCGGAGGCGTCGCGATGATAACGGCGTCCAACTCGGGTGAGTCCGCGATCTCCTGCCAAGAGCTCACCGTTGCTGGAATGCCGAACTGCGCAGCCACCGCGAGGGCCTTGTCCCGGTCCCGCGACCAGATAACCGACGTTTCTACGCCGGGGATCTTCCTGAGGGCCGGAAGATGACGACTAGTCGCTACCCCGCCTGCCCCGATGATTCCGACACGTAGATGATTCTCCATATTCCTTCTTCTTTCCTCTCCCTGCCGAGCACGGGATTC
>CAZJIM010000065.1:0-4863 GCA_964546115.1 uncultured Gemmatimonadaceae bacterium
CGTTTGGGGTCAGGCCTGAGCGACCGCTACGCGGTTCGGGGCAAAACGCGGCTCCCCTCCGCTACCCTCGTAAACAACCTCGTCAAGCTCGTGATCGGGGTGGTGGGACTTCTTCTCCTCCTCCAGAACCTGGGGATCGAGGTCACTCCTCTGCTCACGGCAACCACCCTCGGAGGTCTGGCTATAGCGCTGGCCCTTCAAGATACACTGAGCAATCTCTTCGCGGGCGTCTCAATCATTCTGTCGGGTCATGTCCGGACGGGAGACTACGTGCAGATCGCTAGTGGTGAGGAGGGGTTCGTCACCGATGTAAAGGCGAGACACACGACCATCCGTACTTTTCCCGCCCGGAACCTGATCGTCGTGCCCAACAGCGTGCTCGCCTCGTCCATCGTGACAAACTACAGCCTGCCTCAGATGAACCTGTGGATTTCTGTACCCGTCGGTGTCAGCTACGAGAGTGACCTCCAGGAGGTAGAGCGGGTCACCTTGGAGGTGGGCGAGCAGGTGCTCGAAACCGTGGAGGGCGCGCCGCCCAAAACGTCTCCGATGGTGCGCTACCGGGAATTCGGCGACTCAAGCATCAACCTGGAAGTTCTTCTCTCAGCAGGGAAATTCACCGATCAGTTCCTCATACAGCATGAGTTCATCAAGAGCCTCCATGAACGCTTTAACGTGGAGGAGATCGAGATCCCCTTCCCGATCCGGACCGTTCACCTGCGAGGGGCTGAACCATCTGATAGCTAGGCAGGCGTCGGGTCCGCGACTCCTGCAGGCTGGCCAAGACCGATCGGGAAGAGCGGAGACCCTCCGCGAACACTATGAGCTGGAGTACGAACTAAAGGAGACCGGTAAGAAGCAGGCCCTCCCCGACCTTCTCTCTGAGGTGCTCACCACCCACAATGACCCCGATGCCGTGATCGCTGAAATGCGAGCGGCCGGCAGAAGCGCGGACTTGGCGTTCTGAAACGTGGTCGAAATTCGCGATGGCAAGATCTACCGCGAGCGAGAATATCTTGACTCCGGAGCCCTCCTTGCCCAGTTGGGTGTCATCAGTCACCGTAGGAAAGCTAATGACTGAGTTCCGCGCAGGTTCAGGCCGTATCCCAGTCGCGACGCCAGACCTCGGACAGGCCTTCCCCGTCAAGAAGCTGACCGGGTCGGAGGAAGTCATAAGCCTCGGCAAACGTCTTCACCCGCATGTCGTCCACCCGACGAAAGACCTGTCCGGGAGTGATTTCATGGGGCCCCGCCAACCCCATTGCCCCCAGGAGATCGACGAAACTCTTGATCGTGGCCCTGTGATAGCGGAATACCCGCTGGGTCTTGTCGGGCACATCGAGGCCTCCGAATAGGGCCGGATTTTGTGTGGTGATTCCCGTAGGGCACGTATCATTGTTACAACGCAGCGCCTGAATGCATCCCAAAGCCAGCATCATCCCCCGAGCTGAGAGACACGCGTCTGCCCCGAGAGCCATAGCCCGGATCATATGAAAGCCGGTGATAACCTTTCCGCTGACGAAGAGGCGGATTCTGTCGCGCAGACCGGTGCCCACGAGGGCGTTGTGGATGAACACCCAGGCATCATGACCGGGCATCCCCATGGAGTTGGAGAACTCCAGAGGCGCCGCACCCGTCCCGCCCTCTCCTCCATCCACCGTAATGAAGTCGGGGGTAATCCCTTCATCCCTCATGGCCTTACAGATGGAAAGAAACTCCGACCGGCATCCCACGCTGAACTTTAGGCCCACCGGTTTTCCATTGGACAAATCTCTCAGTAGCGCCACGAATTCCAGCAGCTCCGAGGGGTTGGAGAAGGTCGAGTGTCTGGGGGGCGAGTGTATGGTTTCGTATGGAGGAACTCCCCGAGCCTCCGCGATCTCGGGGGTGACCTTGGGGGCTGGAAGAACCCCGCCGTGTCCTGGCTTGGCCCCCTGAGAAAGCTTGAGTTCAATCATCCGGACCTGCTTTTCCGCCGCAGCATCCCGAAATTGTTCTGGATCGAAGCCGCCGTCCAAAGTCCGGCACCCAAAGTAGCCCGTACCGATCTGCCATATCAGGTCCGCTCCTCCCTCTATGTGGTATCGAGAGATCCCTCCTTCCCCCGTGTTCTGGGCGAAGCCGCCCAAATGGGCGGCACCGCTCAGTGCCAGGATTGCATGAGGCGAAAGAGCTCCGAAGCTCATAGCGGAGATGCTCAAAACAGAAGTCGAGTACTTTTTCAAGCACTCCGGCCCACCCACCTCAAGACGTGGGTCTTCTGTCAGGGGCCGAACACTACTCAAGGAGTGGGCTGCCCACTCATAACCCACTCGGTAGACGTCCCTCTGGGTCCCGAACGGTTGGGTCTCGAGCTCACCCTTAGCTCGTTGATACACGACGGCCCGCATCTCCCTTTCGATGGGAAACGCATCAATATTTGATTCAATGAAGTACTGCTGAATCTCAGGGCGGATATTCTCGAACAGATACCGCAAGTGCCCGATGATAGGGAAGTTGCGAAGAATGGTACTTCGCCGCTGAAGGGCATCGCGTAGGCCTAGTGCCACCAACGGCCCGACCACTGCCATGGCCCAAAGGGCCGGGGGCCAATAGAGCGCGACTAGCCCGATACCGATCAGAACAGCCGCAGCCACCGCATAGAACCACTGTCTAACCATCGTTACTGGCCGGACGGAAAGTATGTTCTGAGCAGGATGAGTCTCATGCGCGGTCCCTCGGATTCTCGTCGAAGTAATCAAGGCGATCCAACGGCATCACGACAGCGGTAAGGACATTGACGAGGTGGGCTACAACCCGCTTTAGATAGCGCAAAGCCAGCGCTCGGGCCACGGGGCTCGGGTCCGTATCCGCTCCCTTCACAAGCGCCGAAACGCTGGCATCGAAAAGCTTCAGTAGCCGGTCGCCCTGTGCCATCAGGGTGCGGGCTCGCTCCGCATCTCGCTCGTGAAATACCTCGGTCGACTCCTCGATAAACGTGGAGACCTCCTCAGACAGGGTTCTCCAATCCGAGAGATCCGGCGCCTGTTGAAGATTCACACCGTCAAGAGCCAGGTCGATTAGGTTCTTCGCATAATCTCCCACCCGTTCGATGTCTTTGACGATCGACATATAGAGGAGCACGCTCGGGATTTCAATGGTTCCGAAGACGCTGGTGTGAACGACCAGTCGCCGACGGATTTCCCGCTCGGCCGCATTGACCTTTCGGTCGGTCGAGCGCAGCTCATCGTTCGCAGATTCTGGCGCTACATCCCCTAACAGCACAGACATAGCTAGATCGACCTCGCGTCGATCGCGCTCGAGCATCTTCTTCACCTTGGTCTCGATCGCTTCGATCCGAGCGCCACTCCGTCCCGTCAGGAAGTCGGATGACTTCATGGTCTCACTCCTATTGAAGCAGAAATATTCCCAGAACTGGAATAACCAGGAAGAGTCCTATCACGTAAGCGATCACAAGCGAGTTTCGCCGAACCGCCAGGTCGGACAGACGCTCGGACAGTACAATGGGCACCATCCGAATCCTACGAACCGGGAAGATGATCGTGATAGCTGTCAAATTGAACAGTAGATGAACGAGCGCAATGGTCAGCCCTGCCGGCAACGCAACGGCCAGGGAGGCAATAAGCGCCGTTACGGTCGTCCCGACGTTAGCACCGACAGTGATCGGGTACGCGTTCGTTAGGTTCAAAACTCCAGAGGCAACCAGGGGAACGAGTATCGAGGTAGTAATCGACGACGACTGCACCGAAACGGTAATTAGGATCCCAGCGACGATCCCCAAAAAGGCCCCCCCCCCGCTCGATAAGCCGATTGATAGCCTTCTCTACCCCCCGTGCCAAAAGCTGACGCACATTCCGGGCGCTGACGAACAGTGCACAGAAGAGCCGCGCCATCCCCAGAGCCAGGTAGATGACGCCAGCCACTGCCCCGACTCCAAGGGCGCCTTCTATTAGATCCACTGGAACGTTCACCACAGTCCGAATGGGGCTTCGGCCCGGGGCCGCCGTTTCCAAGTCGACTCTTCCGACCAATACGGTCAGCCACTCGGCACTTCGTGTAAGAATACCTGTTGCCAGCTCAATCGGTAGCATGATCAAGACCGCAAACATATTGAAGAAATCATGGTGCGTGGCACAGGCAAATCCCCGACGAAATTCTTCCGAACGAAGGATAGTTGTCAGTGATGCCAGGGTGTTCGTGACCGTAGTCCCGATGTTAGCACCCATGATCATTGGCACTGCAAGGGGCACAGGAATTGTCCCCGCGCCCACGAGCCCCACGATTGTGGAAGTAGTTACTGAGGACGACTGTACCAGAACGGTTGCGAGGATTCCCGCAAAGAGCCCCGAAAGGGGATGGGAGACCGATTCGAGCAGCCCCTCCTCGAACCCTTCGCCCATCGCCGTAATCCCAGACTCAAGGAGGCCAATCCCAACGAGAAACATGTAAAGAAGGAGAAGTACGATGAGTCCTCGAAGGACACTCGCAAACTCCGGAAAACTCCGTGGTCGACCTCCTCCCATTTGGGGGCTCATCTTTGAAGTAGAGAAGGGCCTAACCTGAGGATCTTTCCGCACCTACCCATCATCTCTTCCTGTCCTCCCCTGTTGAATGTCTTAGGGTACCATACTCCATCTAGGTCCTGTGGATAAAACGTTCTTGAGGACTGTCAAAAGCGTTGATAACCAGCGACGCGAGATGTCGAATTACAAAGGATGAAAATAAAGAAAAAAAACTTTGGTACACCGTCAAGATACCTCACTCCCTGGCAGCGAGAGAATCTCTCCGGAGACTCTCCAGTCTCCCACATTCTCAGTGGTCGCCTACCGGTCACCCAAAGGCATGAAAAAAGCCCCTCTCTCA
>CAZJIM010000066.1:0-2525 GCA_964546115.1 uncultured Gemmatimonadaceae bacterium
GGTGACGATTCGAAGCAAGTCAGTATTCACTTTCACCGGCTCGGCAATCCCCAGGAGGACGACCACCAGGTATTCTCAATCACGGATCATCCTACTCGAAACCCTTATCCTGAGCTGACCGAGGATGGCCGTTACCTGCTCATCAGGGTGTCCGACGGCTTTAACACGAATGGCATCTATTTCCAGGATCTAAAGCAGAGCACCACCCGGGTTGTCCGTCTTTTCGATGCCTGGGATGCGCTCTACACCTTTCTGGGCAACCGGGGATCCCTGCTCTTCTTTCATACGACGCGTGATGCGCCCAACGGCCGCGTCATTGCAGTGAACGCCGATGCCGCGCCGGGAGGGGCCCTCGAGGAGATCGTCCCCGAAGCAGAACAAGTCCTGGAGATGGCAACACTGGTTGGCAGCAGGATCATCGCGCAATACCTGGAACATGCACAGAGTGTAGTCAAGGTATTCGGCATCGAGGGTACTCTCGAGTCCTCCGTCGCCCTACCCGGAGTCGGAACCGCTGGGGGCTTCGCCGGTCACCTGGAAGATAGCGAGACCTTCTACTCCTACACCGACTTCACCACTCCGATAACGATCTACCGCTACGACGTACAAACCGGACAGAGCTCCCTCTTCAAGCAGGCGAGCGTCTCGTTGGACACGAGCGTGTTCGTGACAAAGCAGGTGTTCTTCGAGAGTGTGGATGGGACCCGCATCCCCATGTTCCTGGTACACCATAAGGATGCCGCTTTGGACGGTCAGAATCCCACCCTGCTCTACGGATACGGGGGATTCAACATAGCACTGACACCGCAGTATCGGACCGACATAATGGTGTGGTTGGAGCTGGGGGGAGTGCTCGCGATTCCCAATCTGCGAGGGGGATCGGAGTACGGTGAGGCCTGGCACCTGGCCGGCACTAAACTCCAGAAACAGAACGTGTTTGATGATTTCATCGCGGCCGCGGAGTGGCTGATCCAACAAGGCTACACATCGTCCGAAAAACTCGCGATACAAGGTCGCAGCAATGGCGGCCTGCTGGTCGGCGCCGCCATGACGCAGCGGCCCGAACTATTCGGGGCGGCCCTGCCAGCAGTCGGAGTCCTGGATATGCTGCGCTACCATACCGCCAGTGCCAATGCCAGGCAGTGGTCCAGCGACTATGGGCTCAGTGAAGAAGTCGAGGAATTCAAGGCACTCTACGCCTACTCTCCCTATCACAACGTTTCAGAGGGGACCTGTTACCCACCCACCCTGATCACAACCGGAGATCACGACGATCGGGTCGTGCCCTGGCACAGCTACAAGTTCGGGGCCGCGCTGCAGGCGGCTCAAGACTGTGGGAATCCGATCATCGTCCGGATTGAGACCCGTGCTGGACACGGAGCGGGAAAGCCAACCTGGATGCGGATCGAGGATGTCGCAAACCACTGGGCCTTCCTGATTCGAGTGCTAGCGGTCGATTGAGTTGTCCTGTGCCACCACCGGGCCGCGCTGGCTCATGCGGCTGAAAACTTCAGTCCGGCTATCATCGACAGCCTCCCCAACTCCCCCCGACGTTCAGACGAATTCAACATCCTCTGGCCCCCTCCAAACTTCATTCGGATGAGATAGCCACCGTTCCTCAAGGGCTTGTTCCGCCGCGCTGAGGTTGCCCCGATACCTCAATCCACCATGTGAGATGTTGAGACTGACGGCAACTTGATCGCCGGCATCCACCCAGTGGGGCGTGAGAAGCTGATTCCATAGAAACTGACCGGGTCCCATGACGAAGGAAAGGATCTCCTCTGGCTCAATCCCTCGGGGTCTGCTCATCCGCTCCCTGAAGTCCTCTCGAACCGAATCTTGAAGAGGGGCCCACTTCGAAGGATTCTTGAAACCATTGAAGGTCTTGATTCCATAGACCTGCCAGGCAAGGACCTGAGACAAGTCCATGTGATAATTCGTGGCCGAGTCGGGTCCAGAGACGAACAAAATGGGAAAGCATCGACGCCAGCTGAAGCCTGCCTCCCTGAGAAAGCTCTTCCAGGGCGTCATGACCTGCTCACGGAGTCCCCACAGAATCTTCCCCTGGCCGTCGAAGTTGGACAGATTGAAATGCGAAATCTGAAACGGACCCGCCACTGCCTTCTCTAACGGAAGAGCGCGAAACTCCTCCGAAATGTCCTTTTCGTCCGCCCGATCACCCTTCTTTCCTCTCAGGATGCGAGCTTCAGGATCAGAACGAAGAGCCTCGACCAGGAACTCAAGCGGTGGGAACGCGTAGTCGAAGGGAATGCACTCTCCCCCGAGTCGGAAGTTGAGATGGGCCCCCCAATAGCGCTGAAATTCAGCACCTGTAGTGATCTTTCTGGGGCAGGATGAGAACTGCGGGCTGCTCGCGCTCAGCATTCTTCAGTAAAATCGAGGTCGTCGTTACTGAGGCCGACCCTCGGCTCCAAGCCGAGGGGTTCGGGATATCGAATCGAATTCGACCTATCCTGCTAACGTCGTGGCGGTGGTCTCCAGGCCGCCGTTGGTCGAGCTAGGCT